>DATLDA010000126.1:0-3258 GCA_035526135.1 Flavitalea sp. | reverse complement strand
CGAGGTAACAATGCAAATTCTTCCCAAATCCAAACGCAAATTGTTTTTCAGCGAACACGACCAGGTTCTTTACAAATAGCAAAACCCTCGCAGTATTCAGAGAAAAATGATCACTGACATGTTGCTGCTTTTATTGATGCGCAGCACATTGTTATTCGAAACCCGTCAACCATACGAGTCGAAACATACCGTTGCTTTTATTCCTTGCACGTGAGTTTTACAACATAGCATCACATGAAGTGCCTGGATTCAACTTTTTTTCCTCTACTTTTTTTGCTTGTGTCGCTACAGCAGGATCAGCAATCATTTTTCCTCCCCGGATCGTACCGCCTAATAAAATTCCAGCACTGATCAGTACCAGATCTTTTATGATGTATTGTCCGGCGAGCGTGGGAGCTATGGGGATGATCCTAAAAACTTCATTTGGAAAAATAACAACGGGAGAGATCGCTCCGATCAATTGAATGATCAAAAGAATTAATGTTGCCTTAAAGAATTTGGCAGTTAATAATCCAATACCAATCAGACATTCCAGGGTGGCAAGACCTACCGCCATTGCCTTGTCAGAAAATAAATTGAAAGTCAGAACTCTTATCGTATTTACAGATAAGTCTTCCATCGGACTTAAGCCGGGAAAATATTTTAGTAACCCAAACCATAAAAATATTATTCCAATGCTAATGCGTAAAAACGAAATGCCGTTATCAGCCATCCAAAGAGTCAGCTTTTTTTCCTTATGTGATCTCATGTGTTTAAAAATTCGAAGATGATATTATTCAAAATAATTCACTTCGCGCAAATATAGATAGCTGACGGCTGGGAAGATGGATACACTTGAGTTTGTGATTTAATTTAATTCATTGAAGTCTTTGTATCAGGCTCGGCAATATAACAGCTAAGCAAATACTTTAACGTGGATGGACATCCAATTCATTTATCTGGTCCTTATAATCAGAAGGGAGCAGGATATTTTTTAGCAGCCAATCGATCTTCATCAACCGGCTGACCTTATACAACGGAACCACCGGGGAAAGCAGGGAAAAATCACTAAAATGCAACAATTCTTTTACGCGGTCGGGCACAACCAATTTCTGACCTTCAATCAACACTTTAAAGCGCATGGCGCCGAGATGTTTTTTATATTGTTTGAAAAGATCGGCCGTGTAATCACTTTTTTGCAGGTCTTGCTGTAAATGTTCCTCTCTCACCGGTAACCATTCGGTGTAAGTCAATGGCAATGCTTTCAATCCCATACGCGCACCTACGCGATAAAACACCTGAAATACTTCTTCCTTTTCTTCTTCACTTAATTTTTTTTCCAGCAGCTGGTAAGATGCGATCGAATAATGGATCAGCATAAATAGCACATCACGGTAAGCCCAGTCGGGTATCGTGGCCCCCCGGTTTTGTTCCACTGTAGCATGGATTTTCTGCAAAGAATCTATTGCTTTGTTTGCTTCATCTAATGAAGAAAAAACAATTCTTCGTGCATAGCTGACTGTAGAGAAGAGCCTTCCTAATGGATCTGCCGGAAGACGGCCGGTAAAGTACAACCAGTCAACGGCTTTATTGAGTGCAAATTCAGCAGCAGCACCTGCGAAAATGAAAAGTATGGTGTCACTCTTTCCCCAGATCTTTCTGACAACTGAATTTTTTTCAACAAAGAATTTCATAAGATCAAATTTCTCACCACAAAGTTACGCATCATTATGGCATCGCTTTTACAAACGTGATGCTTAGACAGAGATACTCAATGGTGCATTTACTTTATGATCAGGGTGGATGGTCAGACGTTTTATCGTCTTAGCATGTTTATACTTCATTTTGGTAAGATACTTTATGAGGTTGTTTCCTCCTGCAACAAATACTTTTCGGTGAGCAAGCCAGACAACGGTGACGGTAATAAAAAAGAATACTGAAGACAATTTGGAAAATAAAAATTTTGTAAAACCGGATTTGGAATCATATAATTTTTGTAGCCTTTCCATTTGAAATTCGATGTGATAGGCTTCGTCTACCAGTATATCTGTACATATCTGCTTTAATAACTGACATCCGGTAGCGTCTTTCAGTGATTGGTAAAATATTTGTGCGGTACTTTCTACAACAATTACAGATAGAGTCCAGAGTTCTATGCTGGAATTAAAATAACGGATGAATCGAAACAACGTGTCACCCCAGTCCTTCATTACTTTGGGCTGACCGATACGGTTCAGGTATTCTCCTAAATGATTACCATGCTTTTGTTCTTCTTTAATAAATAAGCGAACACTTTCAACATAGTGCGGGTCATTGAAACGTACAGCATACTTTTCTGCTACTTTCAATAAGTGGCTTCCGTCCGAAGTTTCACCTAATTGCCATGCCTGCAATGAATAAAGAATGGTTTCCATCTCGTGTTTGGAGATAGCAGGCAATAATTGCCAGTCTACTCTTTGTTTAGTGCGGTTCGTTTGAAAATGACTGATCCATTTTTGTGTTGTTTCCATATAGTGGCTTTCTGTGTTTGTATTACGTTTGTTCTTTTTTGGAAATTTATTCTTTCGTAAAAATTCTTTCCCCGCCGCTTCGAATAATGGTCATCTGTTTTTTTACGGCGTCGAATGCGATCACGATTCCGGCATTCTCTATTTTAAATCTGTCATCTGCCGTTGGCTCAAGCGGGATAATCGATTGTCCCGCCATTTGAAGGAAGAGTGACTCACCCTCGCGGGTAACCGTAAATTTATTAGGAGCTAAAGGGTTTGAATAAACGCCGACGTATTGGTCAAGAATTTCCGGACTGATAGCAATCTTTTCGAACGTGGGAATGGTAAACGGTTTATTATGGTAGATGTTGACAATCCCGTCCATAATATTACCTACAGGATAAACTTTTCCGTTTGACGCATAAGAGACCGCCAGCTTTTCCTCCGGCAGGTACATCAGCCAGGATCCGAAGCCGTCAATTCCGCCGGTATGTCCATAAAAGGTTTTGTTGTCGTAGTGGAACGTATCCATTCCCATCTTGTTTTCAATCATCTGATCGAGGCTTTTTTGAGAAATGATCTTCTTATCGAACAAGGCCTTAATGAACCGGGCCATATCATTCGTCGTTGAGATCATTGCGCCTGATCCGAAGAGAATGCTCATATGGGTTTCGGGTTGTTGTTCCCAGTCGCGGGTATACTTATAAGAAAAACTTTCCTTTTTCTGCACATCAATCTTTCCGGTACCGGGGTAGGTATCCTTTAGCCCGATCTTCGAGGTGATTCTTTT
>DATLDA010000108.1:0-3304 GCA_035526135.1 Flavitalea sp. | reverse complement strand
ATACTCTTCTTATCCAACCTTCGAAAGAACCCTCCGCCCTGAAACGATGCAGGTTTTTATAGACTTTAATAAATCCTTCCTGCAACAAATCCTGAGCATCATCCGTATTATTGGCATAGCGCAGGCAGACCGCATACATTTTAGGAGCAAATCTGTTGTATAATTCCTCCTGCATCGGCCTGTTGCCCTCTATACAACCTTTAATTAAGTCGGATTCGGAAATGGTATGGTTGCTTTTGGTTTGCAATAATTCTTGATATATAATTTATTAAGAGGTTTGGTGTATGGATGTCTGCAAAAATAAAACCAGCCGATCTGCCGCTTTTTTACGGTGACTAAAGGTGTTTTTTTGCTGTAAATCCATTTCGGCGAAAGTAAGCTTACTTCCCGTAGGAATAAAAACAGGGTCATAACCAAAGCCCCCATCTCCCTTTGTTTCAGTGGCTATTATTCCTTCACAAATCCCTTCGAAAGTATATTCACTGTTTTTCCAGATCAATGAAAGTACAGTCCGGAACCTCGCTCTACGATCCCTAATTCCCTTCATTTTACGCAACAATTTATCAATATTATCGTGATGGTTTTTATGTTCACCGGCATAACGCGCTGATAATACTCCCGGTTCGCCATTTAATGCGATTACTTCAAGTCCGGTGTCCTCACTAAAACAATCCATTCCACACAGTTCATGTATAGTTTTTGATTTTATACGCGCATTTTCTTCCAGTGTGGCAAACGGTTCAGGAATGTCGATATTAATACCTGCCTCGGTGAGTGTTATAATCTGTATAAGATTGCCTATCGCAACCTGCATTTCATCGATTTTATGCTGATTATTGGTTGCGAAGACGAGATGGAACAATAGTTGAAATTTTCTATAATTATTAAAGGATGTTAAACAGCTGTTTCAGACAAGTCCATAGTTTTTTCTTTAGCAACACGGCTTCCGGGTTTTCCTGGTTGATCATTTCGAGTGATGGGAGTGTGATTATAGTACAATTATCGAAAGTATCCGGAGTAAAATAGTCGGGATTGCGGTTGAGGCCAAGTGCGGTTGGCTCAACGGCGAAAAAGATCATTTGTACCGGTGCCAGTTGTTTTTTAAGAGTTTTAAAAGGAATCATTTGGTCTTTCAAATTAATAATGGCAACATCAGCAAGCGTCATTTTGCATGCACTCAGCATCTTCGCTATAAACTCCAGGTGTCTTTCCGGCAGAAATAATTCACCCGGATAATTGACCACAATTGATGTATGATGATTATTGTTCCCCAGGAAAGGAAGCTTGGTATCCGGGGAACTATCTGAAACGTCGGAATGCAGCAGGGTATCCTTATATAAGGATTTACCAAATAATGAAACAAGCAACTGATGCGTCAGAATAACCTTATCGAATGACATAAAATTGACAATTTCGTTTCAAAGAGTTCATTTTGAGATGGTTCTTCAACTAACAATTGTTAGCGAAATTGTTTCCGTTTTTTTGCAGGGCCGAAGTTTGTTTGTTTCTTTGTAACAACAAAAATTTAGTTTCCATGATCGCTGCATACAGCATTCCCGTCACTCGGATTGAGAGAAGTAAATTGAATGACATTCCGCTGGAAAACATTCCTTTCGGGAAGTACTTTACCGATCATATGCTGGAGGCCGATTACGAGAATGGAGAATGGAAGAATATTGAAATCAAGCCGTATCAGCCATTATTGTTAAGTCCGTCCGTAGCCGCGATTCATTATGGCCAATCCATATTTGAGGGCATTAAAGCCTATAAAGATGAAAAAGGCAATGCATTCATTTTCAGACCACACGATAATTTTCGGAGATTTAATATTTCTGCTACGCGTATGCAAATGCCAACTGTTCCTGAAGAATTATTTGTGGAAGGCATGCGTCAATTGATTGAACTGGATAAAAACTGGATACCGGATAAAAGAGATCATTCTTTATATATCAGGCCGTTCATGTTTGCGTCTGATGAGGTGATCGGTGTCAAACCCTCCGAGAATTATAAATTTATGATCATCCTCAGTCCTACCGGACCCTATTATACCGCCCCGATGCGGATATATGTGGAAGAACAATATACAAGGGCTGCAGCGGGCGGAGTGGGATATGCAAAGGCAGCCGGCAATTATGGAGGAAGCATGCTGGCTACTGCTGAAGCGAAAAAGAAAGGATATGATCAGGTGTTGTGGACTGATGCCTTTGAACATCGGTATGTTCAGGAGATTGGTACGATGAATGTATTTTTCATTATTGGAAATAAAGCAATAACCCCGGATCTGTCCTCTGGTACCATTCTGTCGGGGGTAACCCGTGAAAGTGCTATGACCGTACTATCCGATCTCGGTTTTACTGTTCAGGAAAAGCAAATCAGTATCGAAGAAATTATAGATGCATATAAAAGTGGTTCGTTACATGAAGTATTTGGAACCGGAACAGCCGCAACGATTTCATTGATCCGCGAATTAAGATACAGGGATTATGTAATGCAATTTTCAGTTGATCAATGGAAAACAGCGCCGGAACTAAAGAAAAGGCTGGATGATATTCGTGAGGGCAGGGCTGCAGACAAGCATGGATGGATGTACAAAGTCTAATGAATTCAATTAACTTTAGCAGGGTGGTCATGATAGCATGGCCACCTTTTTATTTGTCGTGAGAAAACTGCTTTTCATATTATTCGTCCTCTGCATCCACATTAAATCAGTCTCACAGAAAGAAGCTAATAACTGGTACTTTGGCAATCGTGCCGCAATTACGTTTAAAAACGGGTCTCCGGCTGTGATTTCAGACAGCCGGATGGTTACTCCTGAAGGTTGCGCAACTGTATCAGACAAAAATGGAAGATTATTGTTTTATACAAATGGCGTTACGGTTTTCAATAGTATTAATGAGGTGATGGAAAATGGCGACAATCTTGCCGGCCACATTTCCAGCACTCAATCCAGTTTGATCGTACCGATACCGGAAAATGATTCATTGTATTACATTTTCACCGTGGATTTTCACGGTGGCGCTAAGGGATTGAATTATTCTGTCGTCAACATCGTACTGAATAACGGCCTCGGTAAGGTGGTGAGGAAAAACATCAAATTGTTTTCACCTATCACTGAAAAAATTTCGGCAGTCCATCATTGTAATAATAAAGATATATGGGTAACCGTGAGAGCCTGGAACAGTGATCTGTACTGGTCATATCTTATTGATAAAAACGGACTCTCAATTGATCCTGTTCCCAGTGCAACAGGAAACATCATTACAGGAAGGGAATTCAATACACTGGGTGCCATGAAAATAGCCCC
>DATLDA010000091.1:0-10306 GCA_035526135.1 Flavitalea sp. | reverse complement strand
CGTTTCGAAGCTTCTGCTTTTGTCAATTCTTCGTTGAATGGTTCACCGGCTTCATCCGATAGAGTTTTCAGGTAAGATCTCTGTGCACCGGTCATTCGTTCATCACCGGTCGTCCATTGATCCGGATCTTTTATAGTATTTGATCCGGGTTGAGACTGGGCTATATTGGTTGCATTGGGTTGCTGATGCTGAGGGTGATCATTGGCTTTTAATTCTTCGTCGCGAGGATTGTTCTCCATATTTTTTTTATTCTATCACTGCAAATTTTGAACCATTGATAAGAGGGTTGCACATGGTAAACCCGGGATTGCCGATATTATTTTTTCTGTTACATTTAGGTTTAACCCCCATTCACCATGACTGCAAAGGAAATACTGGCTCATCTGAAATCACTGGAAAATGAGTCAGTCAAAAAATTGTTGTTGAAGCATGGAGCAAGAGAACCCTTTTATGGAGTGAAGATCGAGGAACTTAAAAAAATTCAGAAAAAAATAAAAAAAGACTATCAGTTATCGAAAGATCTGTATGCAACAGGGGTATCTGAGGCTATGTATCTGGCCGGTCTGATTGCTGATGAAACGAAAATGACAAAGCAGGATCTGCAGCTTTGGGTTAAGGATGCAGACTGGGCTATGCTAAGTGAATTTACTGTCCCCTGGGTTGCTGCAGAAAGTAAATATGGTTATGAACTGGGAATAGAATGGATCGATTCAGATAATGAAAACATTGCGGCCGCGGGTTGGTCAACGTTTTCATCGCTGGTGAAAATCAAAGAAGACAGTGAGCTCGATATCGCCACCTTCAAAAAGCTGTTGAAGCGGGTTCAGAATGATATTCACAATTCCCCGAACAGAGTCCGCCTTGCGATGAATGGATTTGTGATTGCTGTCGGATCTTACTTTCTTCCCCTATACGAAGAAGCGTTGAAAGTGGGTGAAAAAAACGGCATTATAAAAGTAAACATGGATGGAACTGCATGCAAAGTCCCTATGGCTTCTGAATATATCAAAAAGGTGGTCTCTAAAGGAAATCATGGCAAAAAACGAAAGACTGCCCGCTGCTGAGATCATAAACAACGCAATCAACTACTTAAATTCCTTTACCACGCTGGTATTTTTTTTTCGTTTACGCGGGAAATGAGTTAACTTCTCTATGCCATAGTACCTTAATCACCTCTTCTTTTTTCCAACCAAAAAACTGCTATATGAAAAAATTCCTGACAGTGTTGCCACTCGTGCTGTTGCTCGGGTTTGCCGGCACTAAAAACGAACTCACAAAAAAAGAAAAAAAATTTGCAGTAAGCTATCTTGAAGACACAAGGGACGATGTGATCAATACGGTTGCGGGGCTAACGGAAGATCAATTTAACTACAAGCCTTCGGCAGAAAGGTGGTCCGTAAAAGAATGTCTGCAACATATAGCGCTCGCGGAAACTAATATCAGGCAGATGCTTGATGGCGCCCTGAATCAACCTGCAAATCCGGAAAAAAAATCGGAAGTAAAAATGACAGATGAGCAGTTGATCAAGATGATGACGGACAGGTCAAATAAATTCCAGGCCCCCGAAAGTTTTCAACCCCAGAAATCAACTTTTGAGACAGCAACCGATGCTTTGAATAACTTCAAAATGAATCGCGAAAAACTGATCAAATTTGTGAAGAATACAAAAATGGATCTTAGGAACCATATTGCAACTACTCCCGGCGGAATGGCGGATGCATATCAACTCGTGTTGATGATCGCTGCACATTCAAACAGGCATACGCAGCAGATTGCTGAAGTGAAAGCAGATCCCGGATTTCCTAAGTAAGAATATTTTTACAACGATGTGCAATGTAGTTGGAGTATCCAATTAGCATTGCACATTGTTATTTATGGCCCTCATACATTCTGACTTTCCTCAATCACTTATATTGCAGCATGTCCATAGCTGCTCAGGAATCTTCGGGCTTATATAGTGAATATGTAAAGCGAATGCAAAAAATCGCCGACATCCGTTATGCTTCGGCACTTTTACAATGGGATCAGGAAACTTATATGCCCGCTGCGGGCGCTCCTTTCAGAGGACAACAAATTGCTACTTTAACTGAATCCGCACACGAATTCTTTACTTCAGAGATTACCGGCAATATTCTTGAGGAATTGAAAAACCGTGGTGACTTAACAGAAATTCAACAAAGAAATATCTCGTTATCCTGGGAAGACTACTCCAAACAAAAAAAATATGACTCGGTTTTGTACGAAAGATGGCAGAAACCATCAATAAAAGTTTTCATCAGTGGATTGAAGCGAGAAAACAAAATGATTTTTCAATTTTTTTACCACTCCTATCGGAACTTGTTGTACTGAAGCGCGAAGAAGCCCATATATTAGGTTTTGATGATCATCCTTATAACGCTTTACTCAATGAACATGATAAAGGTTCCACTGTTAAATTAATTGATCAGGTGTTTAATTCCATCAGAACACCTTTGAAAAATCTTCTTGATCAGATTCAGAATCAGCCGCAGGTTGAAGACAAATTTCTTTTTTCATACTATCCGAAAGACAAACAATGGCAATTCGGTTTAGAAATGTTGCGCAGACTGGGTTATGATTTCAATGCTGGCAGACAGGATATTTCCGAGCACCCTTTCAGTGTCAGCTTCAATAGCAATGATGTAAGGATCACTACCCGCATAAACGAAAATGATCTGGGGAGTATGACCTGGAGTTGTATTCATGAATTAGGGCATGCTTTCTACGAACAGGGATTGCCTGATATTCACTACGGACTTCCGCTGGGAGAAGCAATTTCCTATACGATCCATGAATCGCAATCGAGACTTTGGGAAAACCATGTGGGTCGAAGTGGGGTTTTTTGCGAAACATGGCTGCCACTTTTTATTTCCTATTTTCCCGGGCAACTGAAGGATGTTTCACCATTGGATTTTTTTGCTGCTATAAATAAAGTAAATCCCTCATTGATCCGGACAGAAGCCGATGAACTGACCTATCATTTTCATGTTATGATCCGTTATGAACTGGAAAAAAAATTAGTGGAAAAGTCGTTAGAGGTTGCTGACATACCGGCTTATTGGAATGAAAATTACAGGCAACTGCTCAATGTTGCAGTTCCGGATGACCTGAAAGGCTGTCTTCAGGACGTTCATTGGAGCCATGGGAGCTTCGGTTATTTTCCAACTTACAGTCTAGGAAGCTTTTACGCTTCTCAATTTTACGCAACAGCAACCCGTGAAATTCCGTTATTAGAGGAGAGTTTGCGCAAGTCGGATACCAGGCCTTTATTACACTGGTTAAGAAACCAGATACACCGGTTTGGACGTATGTATACGAGTGAGGAAATGAGTGTACACATTACGGGTGAAGGTCTGAATGTATCTCACTTTATAAAATATCTGACCGACAAATATCGATTGATTTATAAGCTGCCTGTTTAAAACAACCGTTATGAAAAAAATCTTTTCCGTATTTATGATCATTGCGCTCGTTACGGGTAGCTCATGCAAAAAAACGATCGACAACAAAAAAAAGGATCTTTTAATAGAAGCCATGACCAACGGCGTATGGCTGGTTGATTTATATACAGAATCCGGAGTTGATATTACCGCTGATTTTGCAGGCTATGAATTTCAATTCCTGGAAGACGGTACAGTGATGGGAACCAAAAATTCAGTGATGACACATGGTACCTGGGTAGGGGATTTCAATAGCCAGACAATATCATCCCAATTCCCCGGTGCTCCTGCCCCCCTTGGTAAATTGAATGGAACCTGGAAGATCACGGATAGTTACCTCGATTATGTAAAATCCGAGATGCCCGTAATGACGGGAAAAAATGTCTTACACTTAAAGAAAAAGGTCTAGGTTATTTGGTTCGATTCACTTTTATGAGCCTGTTTACTCTCACTGTCTTATTGGACTTTTGAAAAATTGATTGGAAATCATTGGGTTATCCCTATTAGACTACCGTAGTCTTAAGACTACGGTAGTGTTTTGGCGTTAAATCAACACCTAAATCTGCTATTTTCCTTTTGGTTTTTTTCCGGGAAGGTTATTCCGGATTTATCGCGATTATACGGTGGTATTAAATTTTAAGGTAAGTATTGATCAGGTAATTCTGGCAAATCTGAAAATAAGTATTGATCTTTATACACCCATACACAGGTACCCTTACGGGTTGGCTTGTCAGGATACCCTGCTTACCTTATAAAAGTTTAATTCGTTGACCAGGAAACTACTGTTCATTCTCTTTCATTTGGCATTGTCCTCGTTTGCATTTGCCCAGGCTCCTGTGGCAAACTTTACTGTAAATGCCCGGTCAGGATGTGTCCCGTTCAATGTAACATTCTCAGATTTATCCACTGGTGATCCTAAATTCTGGAATTGGGATTTTGGAAATGGCCAACTTTCAACGCTGCAAAATCCATCGACTGTATACAATCTTCCGGGCGTGTATACTGTCAAACTGGTCGTAAGAAATGCAAATGGAACCGATGGCATTACGCAGACAAATTATATCACTGTATCTGCTTCACCCGTACCTTTTTTTACCTCGGATCTTCGAAACGGATGTATGCCGTCTGTAGTACATTTTACGGATGCGTCTACACCAGTCGGCGGTATTGCATCGTGGCTTTGGGATTTCGGTGACGGCAGTTCGTCCACGCAACAAAATCCTTCTCATACTTATAATGCCAATGGTTTTTATACCGTTGGTCTGACTATAAAAAATGCCGCGGGTTGTATTGGCGAGATCCGAATGTCAAGGTTAATCCGGATTGTATCGGGCGTTAAAGCAGATTTCAGTAATATCTCACCCGCTACGTGCCGACCGCCTTTTGCGATCAATTTCAATAATGAAACAAGTGGTCCGGGCAATCTGACTTATGCGTGGGATTTTGGAAATGGTTCGACGGATGTTGTTCAAAATCCTACCAGCATTTACACGACGTCCGGAACATACCCGGTAAGGCTAATCGCAAACAGTGACTATGGCTGTTCAGATACCATTACCAAAAATATTGATGTAAAGGGATACGCGACTGGCATTACAGCTGCCGATACGAGTTGCCTGATTAGTGCGGTTGCTTTTCAAAATAATTCTACAATTACACCAAGAAAAGTAACGTGGGATTTTGGCGATGGCAGTGGATCTGCTCTGCTCAATCCGGTACATACTTACGCAAGTCCCGGAAACTATCTCGTTAAAGTGCATAATGAATATTCAGATTGCCAGGATTCCGCATTTAAAACGATCACCATCAAAGGTCCGCCAGTTCCGGATTTTTCCGCGAACAATACGATTTCCTGCAAGGGACCTTTCCCGGTAACCTTCCAGGATCTTTCCCCGGGTGCAGTCAGCTGGAGTTGGGATTTCGGAGACGGATCACCTGTTTCTACGGCGCAGAATCCTGTTCACAACTATATCAATCCGGGTGCCTATACAGTTCGGTTGATGATAACCGATAGGTTTGGCTGCGTTGGAGATACATCCAAAACTGATTTTATCAGCATCGAACCTCCTACGGTTTCCATACTCAATCCGGACCAGGGTGGCTGTGCTCCTTTTTTTGTTTATTATCCTCAGGTAGATGCCAAATCTTTTGATGGCATAGCGGCATACAACTGGGATTTCGGCGATGGAACAACTGGAACCGGCCCGGCTCCAAATCACGCATATCCGGTTGTCGGAACCTATAACGTTAAACTACGCATAACCAGCACCGGTGGTTGTATGGATTCGACCAGTACAGTTATCAAAATCGGAACAGATCCGTCTCCTGCATTTTCATTTACTCCGGCAGGCGCACCGTGTGCATTTTCGAGCGTTCAGTTTAACAACCTTACACCGATTACAAGTCCTGATTACAGTTTTATCTGGGACTTCGGTGATTTCAATGCATCCTTTGATAAAGACCCACAATATAACTTCAAGGATACCGGTGTATTTAACGTGACCCTGACCGCCGTAAATAATGGCTGCGCGGCTTCCCTTACAAAGACAATCAATATCCGACCTCCAGTTGCTGAATTCGATTTTATTGTGAATTGTTCAAATGGTCGTGATGTTACGTTCTTAAACCTTTCTAAAACAGATCCTGCGTACGGTCCACCTGTTTATTCCTGGAATTATGGGGATAATAGTCCTATTTATACAGGAGTAGCTCAAACGCATATCTATGCCAATACCGGAATTTATCAGGTATCTCTTACCGTGACGAATGGAACCTGTTCACATACATTGACGAAAACGATCCGCCTTACGCAGGAGAAAGCTGACTTCCAGATCAGCAAACAATCTCCGCTATGTAAAGATGACGAGGTTACATTCTCCGCCATTACAAGTAATGCTGCGAATATTCAGACTTACACCTGGAGGATAGGAAATGAAACTTTTGACAGTTCACGGAGCTTCAAATATAAGTTTACAGTAAACGGTACGTACGATATCGCGTTGACAATCCTTGACAGTAATGGTTGTTCGGATACAAAAACTTTACCCGGATTCATCACTGTATCCGGACCAACTGCTGATTTTACCCGGGCTCCGGGCACTTGCCGAAGTGCACCTGTAACATTTACTGATCTTTCTTCATCTCCGATTGCGATTGCCAACTGGAAATGGGATTTTGGTGACGGAACAATTCAAAATTTTACTGCCCCTCCTTTTATTCATAATTATTCAGATACCGGTTTTTTCAATGTATACCTGACCATAAAAGATATCAATGGATGTGTTGATAGTGCCAGTATCGTAAATGCTGTTTATATTTCAAGTCCAAAAGTATTTTTCAGTTCAGACACGACACTCTTATGTCCGGGTGCGGCCATAACCTTTAGGGATTCTTCTTTTGGTACTGCCCTTAACTACAAGTGGGATTTTGGGGATGGAACGACTTCATCCCAGCAACAACCACGACATGTATTTCCGGCCGGTGATAGTGCATATACAATCAAGCTGGTTGTAACGGACATCAATGGTTGCAGTGATTCACTCACAAAAAATAAATACATCAAAGTTCGTTATCCAAAACCGGCTTTCTCCGCAAAGGATACCGTATCAATTTGTCCGCCTCTCGAAACAAAGTTCTTTTTTGCAGGATCTGATTATGAATCCTTTTACTGGGATTTCGGTGACAGCTCGGGAATTTCCACATTAAAAGATCCCAATCATTTTTACAATGATTATGGAACCTATACTGCGAAACTTTATCTTCTTGGATATGGCGGATGTATTGATTCCGCGATGCACCAGATCATTTTACCTGACCCTACACTCAGCAAGATCACTTATAACCCGCTGTCGGCCTGCAGTCCGGCCAATGTGACTTTCGATGTGACACCTCCGCCGCATACGTTCTACGCAGTGTATTTTGGAGATGGAATTATTGACAGCACGCAAAACAAAACACCGACTCATGTTTACAATAGTCCTGCATTTTATTACCCTGCATTATATCTGCGTGATAGCATAGGCTGCGAAGTAAGTGTTAGTGGCGCGAGTGATATTCGTGTAATCGGTGCACAACCACTTTTCTCGATAGATAAAAAAGCATTCTGTGATACTGGCATCGTTTATTTTACCAACTATACCCTGAACAATGATCCTATTGTTTCCACTGTTTGGGATTTTGGTGACGGGAATACTACAACAGATATCAGTCCGACCCATCGATTCGATACACCGGGTACATTTATTCCAACGCTCACCGTACAGACCCAGAATGGTTGTGTTTCTTCGATAACCGACACCATCCGGGTGTATCAGACACCGGTCGTTTCGATTACCAACATTGATTCAATCTGCATAAATGCACCTGCACTGTTTTCAGGAAACCTTCCATTGCCTGATTCTAATGTTTCGTTCAACTGGAACTTTGGCAATGGCCAAACATCTACAGAAATGAACCCCATTACAAAATTTTTAAAAACGGGTCCATTCAATGTACGGGTAGATACAAAAGTTCCTTTTGGTTGTTCATCTTCATCTGACAAAACTGTATATGTTGTCTCTGGACCGACTGTTACCATGGGTCCTGGTCAAACCATTATTGCAGGAACCGGTATAGACCTTCCGGTAACTTATTCAGGAAAAATCATCAATTATAATTGGACACCGGTTAATCGCTTAAGTTGTACCAATTGTGCGGTCCCATTTGCTTCACCGTTCCGGACAACAACTTATCGGGTAGCTGTTACGGATGAAAACGGATGTAGCAGTACAGGTGATATAACAATTCAAGTCGTGTGTGGCGCGAAAAATATTTTCGTCCCTAACACTTTTTCACCGAATAACGATGGGAATAACGACAGGTTCTACCCAAGAGGCGCAGGTATAACCAGAATTCAATCCATGAGAATTTTCAATCGCTGGGGTGAGACGGTCTTTGAAAAAATAAATTTCAATGTCAATGAAAGTGCATCAGGATGGGATGGCACATTCAAGGGCAAGAAAGCAGATGCGGATGTATATGTTTACATCATCGAGGTGATCTGTGAAACAGGAGAGATCTTTCCATTTAAAGGCAATGTCATGTTATTAAAATAATATGAACAGCTCAAAGAAATGAGTTATGAAAATTTTGCGGGTTGGAATATTGATTGGGTTGTGCTTTGTGATCGGTATAGAAAATACTCGGTCACAGGACATCCACTTTTCACAATTCTTTGAAGCTCCTTTATTACGTAATCCATCGCTGGCGGGAATATTCTCAGGTGATTACAGAGTACAAGGCGTTTACCGCGATCAATGGAATAGTTTTACGAATGCATACAGATCGGGGTCGCTGAATGCCGAATATAAAATGCCAATCGGAAAAGGCGATGATTTTATGACCACGGGTTTTCAGGTATTGTTCGACAAGGCAGGCACAGTCGGATTAACGACCACGCATTTATTGCCGGCACTCAATTATCATAAGTCGCTGAGTGATGAAAAGACAATGTACCTGTCTTTGGGATTTATGGGCGGTATGATCCGAAAAAGCATTGATGTTTCCAAGGTTACTACCGATAACCAATATGGCGGCGGCGGATTTGATCCTTCACTTCCAACCGGTGAAACATTTATTCCACCCAATTTCACGAGTTGGGATGCCAGTGTGGGCATGAGTTTCAATACGAGCTTCGGTATTGATCAATTAAACAGTCTTTTTGTCGGCGCCGCATATCATCATTTAAACAGACCGAAAAATTCTTTTTACAGAGATCCGGATGTTGAGATCAATCCAAAATATATACTATCGGCGGGAGTTAAATTTAATATGGATGACTACTCTTATTTTACAATTCAGGCCGATCAATCTATCCAGGGAACTTATTCGGAAACAATCGGAGGAGCACTGTATTCCTATAAATTGGGAGAAGATCCAGACAACCCCCCTTATGTGATTCACGTCGGGGCTTTCCTCAGATGGAAGGATGCGCTGATTCCAGTAATCAAAGCAGAAATGAATGCCTTATCAATTGCGATCAGCTATGATGTGAATGTTTCAACACTTAAGACAGCCAGTATGGGCCGGGGAGGTGTGGAACTTTCAGTATCCTACCAGGGATTTCTTGATCGGAATAATACCAGTCGAAATAAAGTGCTGTGCCCGAAATTTTGATTTCGGGGAGCTAGGCTCGTGTTTTTTGCACAGGAGGATTTTCGTCCGTATTTATGAAGCGGAAAGCTATTCCCGCGAGTGCACCACCGGTAAAACAACCGACAATGTAAACCCATATATCGCTCCAGGGTGCAAAATGCATCACACTTAAACTTACAGCTACAGCGGGATTGAATGCTCCCTTGGAAATTCCACCGAATGCATAGGCCATTGATAATACAGTAAATCCAATTGCTAAACCGTAAAAGCTATTGCCGCTGGTTCCCACGGCGGTCGCTACGTTTAGTACAACAAAAGCTAAGGCAAAAGTGCCGGCAAGTTCTCCTATGATACCGCGCGTTGTGTCAGCAATTGCAATTGTGTTTACGACGGTTGCACCGGCCATGTAGTCTACAACTAACCCTGCTGCACAACCGCCAACGATCTGCACGATCATATACACTACTGCATCGCCGGCAGAAATTTTTCCGCGGATCAAGACAGCCAGCGTAACAGCCGGATTATAATGTGCCCCTGAAATATAACCACCTGCGAAAACCATTGCCATCAAAATCGCACCGATAGCAATTGGCGCAAAATCACCTTTACCTCCAATGACTGTCATACCGATGGTTAACACAAGGAAAAATGTACCGATGAGTTCTGTCAGATATTTTCTCATGTTGCAATTTTAGTTGAAAAAAATTAAACCTTTC
>DATLDA010000078.1:0-25303 GCA_035526135.1 Flavitalea sp. | reverse complement strand
AAAATACACAGATCAGGCATGTGTTATTGGGATTCAGTTATCACAATCTTTCTTCATATTTTGATACTTATATAGATGGAAGAGATGCTAAATATCTCTTCTCCGATTATTTTTTTATTGTTCCTTACCAGGAGAAACTTGTGTTATTGAATAGAAGAAAAAAACTTTTGCCGGAAGTATTGCCGCAGGTGATGAGAAAATATTTACCTGTATGGAAGGACCCGGGAAAATTATTTTTGGGAGGATACAAACCGCAGCAACAGCGGTTAAAGGATACCAGTACGATTTATAAGCGGATCCTCGTTCAGTTTTATTCGCCGGAAAAAAAGGGGAGTTATTCAGAAATGCAGTTCCGTTACCTGCAAAGAATCTTTGCACTTTGCAAACAGCACAACGTAACACTGCAATTGCTGCAAATGCCGACGAATCTTTATTATGAGATGCATGTTCCCGTAAATTTCAAAAGGGTATATGATTCATTGATTCTTCATTACGGCGTTCCGCATATTTTATTCGACAATTTTCACCTTCCGGATTCATTATATATGCCGGACGGAGACCATTTAAATCATGCAGGGGCAGATTCGGCGACTTTGTTTCTCAGAAAAAAATTAGAGGACTAAATGAACTCTCTTCAGCGTCGGAAATGGGTTACATAAGCTTCGAAGCCATTGGTAATTCTTCCAACGAAATGATCGGTACTTCTGAAATTCATTTGTTCATATTCTTCTGTGAGCACATGTTGCCCGGCGAAATCCACGGCAGTGATCAACAATGTGCGACGTTCGTTTTCATCTTCCCAATCTTTGTCAATATCCCAATGTCCATCATATATTTCCCCGGATAACGGACGATAAACCAGGCTGCGGTCTTCATTAAAGGTGATGGTACCGTCCCGGAACGGTAAATAGCTGCTGTTACCACCGATACCTACCTTGTTTATATCCACGATCCGCCATGTACCGAGGATACGTTTTTCATAACGTTTGAAAACGTCTTTACTGCAATGAAGTTGGAGTGATGCAAGGGAAATAAGTACTGTTGCGAAGTAAATATTTTTCATATAAGCTGTTTTTGTTCCCTTAAAGTTCGACTGTTCGCCTATGAGTATACAAACGGTTTAAATAGATTAACAAATAATTGCAGTGCATAAAATACATTCTTCAGAATTTCTTCAACTTATGGGTGCGATGAACTATGTAATGTTTTCGTGGGAATGTGTCGTAAGAATGATTATAAAAGCAGCACGTTTACGGTAGTCTTAAGACTACGGTAATGTTCGGCGTTAAAATGCGGGATAAAGTGATTAAAAAACTACGAGGTTTACGGTAGTCTTAAGACTACGGTAATGTTCGGCGTTGAAAAGCGGATGGAAGTGATTAAAAAACTACGAGGTTTACGGTAGTCTTAAGACTACCGTAATGTTGGCCGTTGAAATTCGGTGGCAGGTCGTTAAAACACGAGAGATGTTTGAAAATCCCCGCTCAAACAGTACAAGGATTTTCTTTAATTTCTTTTCATCCTTAAATCACGAACTGCATCACTCTCTTCTTCCTGACGAATCTTTCGCTGATTTGAGTATATTCGGCGATAATTTTCAGCATGGCAGAACAATCGACTTCATTCAAACCATCTCTTGGCTTACTGGATTCAACCATGGTGGTTGCCGGTTCCATGATCGGGTCAGGGATATTTATCGTAAGCGCTGATATTACCCGAAATGTCGGGAGTGCCGGCTGGTTGATCGCTGTGTGGCTGATTACGGGTTTCATGACTCTTACCGCTGCTCTCAGCTATGGTGAATTAAGTGCCATGTTCCCAAAAGCGGGTGGTCAGTACGTATATCTCAAAGAGGCTTATAACCCCCTGATAGGCTTTTTATATGGATGGAGTTTTTTTTCAGTCATCCAAACAGCGACTATTGCCGCTGTCGGTGTTGCGTTCGCAAAATTTGCCGCCTATATCTATAAGCCATTCAGCGAGGACCTGGTGGCGTTGGACCTGGGGTTTCTTAAAATCTCGCCGGCGCAATTGTTATCCATCGTGATCATCGTATTGCTCACGTACATCAATACCCGAGGGATTAAAGGAGGGAAGGCTATACAAACTACATTCACTCTGACGAAACTTCTCAGCCTTTTCGGACTAATCGCCTTTGGTTTGATAATGGCAAAAGGAGATATCTGGAATGCCAATTGGTCAAATGCCTGGGATCTTCATCATCTCGCAACGGATGGCAGCGTGGCGTCCTATACTACTGCCATGGCGATGGGAGCCATTGCAGCAGCCATGGTTGGTTCAATTTTCAGTAGCGATGCCTGGAATAATGTTACGTTCATTGCCGGGGAAATCAGAAATCCGCAACGTAATATCGGGCTCAGCCTGTTCCTCGGCACACTTATCGTTACCGTAATCTATGTTACTGCTAACATTATGTATACGGCGGTTTTGCCTTTGCAGGAAATCGCTTCTGCAGAAAAAGACCGCGTTGCCGTGGCTGCATCACATGTGATCTTTGGAAATGCCGGAACGATTATAATCGCAGTGATGATCATGATCTCCACTTTCGGTTGTAACAATGGTTTGATCCTCGCCGGTGCACGTGTGTATTATACGATGGCGAAAGATGGTTTATTCTTCAGGCAGGTGGGAAAATTAAATAAAAATGCTGTTCCTGAATATGCGTTGTGGATCCAATGTGCATTTGCCTGCGCGTGGAGTTTGAGCGGGTCTTACGGACAGTTGCTGGATATGATCTCTTTTGTAGTGGTACTGTTTTACATGTTGACGATCATAGGAATTTTTATTCTGCGTAAAACAAGACCGGATGTGCCACGACCCTACAAAGCCTTCGGTTATCCTGTAATGCCCGCTCTTTATATATTGATGGGACTGAGCTTTTGCATCCTGCTCATATTTTATAAACCTGATTATGCTTTGTACGGGCTGATCATTACGCTTGCAGGTGTTCCCCTGTATTATCTTGCCGTGGCCACCGGTAAAAAAAGATGACAATGACGGGAATGGATTTTAAAAAATTATTTGATTCGTTTAGTAAGCTGAAAGTCGCAGTAATTGGTGATGTGATGTTGGATACCTATTGGTGGGGTCATGTAGAAAGGATTTCTCCGGAAGCACCGGTGCCTGTGGTCGCCCTCGATAAAAAAGAATACAGAATAGGAGGAGCCGGAAATGTCGCATTGAATCTTGCATCCCTCGGGGCACCCGTTTTTATCCTGTCTGTGTTGGGCAATGATGAAGATGCAGGCATCCTGGAACCTTTACTTAGAAAAAATAACATCGATACGACTTCACTGATGCGAAGCAACGATCGGGTAACAACAAATAAATCCAGGATCATTAGTCGTAACCAGCAAATGATGCGTCTCGATTCAGAAATCACACGAGACTTGTCCCGGGCAGATGAAGAAAACCTTCTGTTGAAAATTGAAAAGTTTCTCGATAAAGAAAAGCCTGCTGTAATTATTTTTGAAGATTATAATAAAGGCATTCTCACAGAAAGTGTGATCAGCGAAACAATATCTCTTTGTAAGAAGCGAAACGTGCTGACAGCAGCGGATCCAAAAAGAAAAAACTTCTTTACCTATGAAGGCGTTAGCATATTCAAACCGAATCTCAAAGAGGTGCGGGAAGGCCTGAACCTTCTTACTGAGGATGTGAGTGAAAAAATGCTGGATACAATTCACACCCAGCTTCATGACAGGCTAAGCCACGATATTTCCCTAATAACTCTTTCTGAAAAAGGGGTGTATTATCATGATGCACGTTCCGGAGCGATCATTCCATCTCATATCAGAAATATTGCAGATGTATCGGGCGCGGGCGATACAGTAATTGCAGTTGCTTCATTGATTTATGCGTCTACACAAGATGTTTTTCTCACGGCCTCAGTAGCCAATATTGCCGGAGGTCTGGTGTGTGAAGAAGTTGGTACTGTCGCTATCAGAAAAGATGCATTACTGAAAGAATGCATGGAATTGCTGTGAAGCATTGCACTGTCTTCGACATTTATCTACTCAATATTTTTTGACGGCCATGAATCAAACACTGCAATCATTCGAAGCTGTGCAACCTTACTCATGAATTATTGGAAAATAGTCGGAAACTATTTGATTAATTTCGCGGCTGCACAAATTCTACCACAGCATGCAGCGCTTTACTATTGTTATACACGGAGGGGCCGGCACCATCACAAAGGAAGACATGACCCCCGATCTCGAGAAAGCTTACCAGGAGGGACTAAGTGAAGGGTTGAAGGCAGGCTATGCAGTTTTGAAAGAAGGCGGATCTGCTGTGAATGCAGTAAAGGCGGCTCTTGTTGTCATGGAAGACAATATATTGTTCAATGCCGGCCGTGGTTCTGTATTTACGAAGAAAGGTCTCCAGGAAATGGATGCAGCGATCATGGACGGATCAGATCTCGCTGCCGGTGCAGTCGCCGGTGTACGCAATGTGCGTAACCCCATCGAACTCGCAACGGAAGTGATGCGACACAGCAATCACGTATTCCTGAGCGGCAAAGGCGCAAATGATTTTGCTATTAAACAGGGTATCAAACTGGAACCTGACGAATATTTCTTTTCCCAGTTCCGGTATGATCAGTGGAAGTCAATTCGCGATTCAGACAATTATTCATTGGATCATACGCACCAGCGTGTGGAAGAACTGATGAAAGACAGAAAGTTCGGAACGGTGGGTGCAGTGGCGTGTGACCAAAACGGGAATATAGCCGCCGCTACCAGCACCGGAGGTATGACCAATAAAAAATACGGTCGTATAGGCGATAGCCCTCTCATCGGCAGTGGTACATATGCAAATAATAAAACCTGTGGGATTTCGTGTACGGGTCATGGTGAGATTTTTATTCGGGCCGTTGCAGCATATGACGTAAGTGCTTTGATGGAATATAAAGGGTATTCACTTCAGGAGGCTTGTGAAGAAGTAGTGATGAAGAAACTCGTAAAACTCGAAGGAGAAGGCGGACTTATTGCCGTAGATAACCAGGGGAATTCTGCACTTGTATTCAATAGTGCGGGTATGTATCGCGGTATGAAAAGCAGTGATGGTTCTTCGGAGATCGCTTTGTACAGTGAAAGCCAGCAGTTGTCAATTTAGCTTCTTAAGGTCTGTTTCCGGTACCTATTTAATTATGATTTCTCCCAACCCGACCTACCTCATTGAATTGTTTCAACGGTCACTCCGTGTTCCTATTTCCTCCATTACTTCCGTGGGAGGCGGTTCCATCAACCAGGCATTCAAACTCACCGCAGTAACAGGTGAGTTGTTTTTTTGTAAGGTGAATAGCAGCACTCGTTTTCCATTCATGTTTCAAAAAGAAGTCAACGGACTCGAATCACTGGCTGCTACGAAAACCATCCGTGTTCCGAAAACTTTATTTTGCGATATTACGAATCAGCAGCAGGTGCTGGTTATGGAATGGATTGCGCCGGGCAAGCCTGCGGATAGTTTTTGGAAAACATTTGGAATGCAGTTGGCAGCATTGCACCATGTAAATAAAAACAAATTCGGCTTTAATGAAGACAATTATATGGGCTCAATTGAGCAGAAGAATGTGTGGCATGAAAAGTGGATTGATTTTTTCAGAGAGCAGCGTCTAATCCCGCAGGTGAAAATGGCCATTGATAAAGCAATGCTTTCGAAATCACATGCCGGCCGTTTTGAAAAATTATATCAAAAGCTTGAAGAGATCTTTTCACCGGAATCGCCTTGTGTTGTGCATGGGGATCTGTGGAGTGGAAATTTTTTATGCAGCGAATCCGGCGAGCCGATATTAATAGATCCTGCGGTCCATTACGGAAACAGGCATTCGGATCTTGCAATGACCACCTTGTTCGGAGGATTCGAAAAAGAGTTTTATACTTCTTATTCGTATTATTATCCACTGCCACCGGACGCCGCACGACAATGGCGGATTTGTAATCTGTATCCATTGCTCATCCATCTCAATTTATTTGGAAAAAGTTATCTCCCCGATATCATCGGCACAATTGATGCGTATTAGAAAGTTGAGGCCAATTATTAGTATTTTACAGGCTACGCAGCGTATCAACAGGCTGCTTACGTCTTACATCTGTTCAAAAACAAAGAAGTCCGATGCTCGCGGTGACGATTCTGGGAAACAATTCTGCTTTACCTGCATACGACAGGCATCCGACTGCACAGGTGGTGACGCTGGATGATCAGTTGTTCCTTGTAGATTGTGGAGAAGGAACCCAGATACAGTTGTCTAAATACCGCATCCGCTGGGGCAGGATCAACTATATTTTTATTTCGCATCTTCATGGTGATCATTACTTCGGGCTGCCGGGATTTCTACATAGCATGGGTTTATTGAACCGTGAACAGGATTTGCACCTCTTTGCTCCCGAACCCTTAAAAAAAATTCTGGAACTCCAGTTTGAAGCAGCAGGGACCTCTCTTCCCTACGCTTTACATTTTCATCCCTTGTCAGCAGAAGGTTTGTTGATCAAAACAGAAAAATTCAGAGTGGATTGTTTTTCTACCCGGCACAGAATTCCCTGCTGGGGATTCCGGTTTGAGCAGGTAAAAGCACCTCGCAAACTGAATCCTGAAAAAGCATTATCACACCAAATTCCCTCCAGTTTTTTCGACCGGTTAAAGTGGGGAGAAGATTATAAAAGCAACGGGAGGATTGTGCAAAATGAATGGGTAACAGAAGCAGCTCCCCGCCCCAAGTCATACGGTTATTGCGCTGATACAGTTTATGATATTACACTGGCAGAAAAAATCCGTGATGTGGATTTGCTTTACCACGAAACTACGTATCTGAAAGACCTTACCGAAAGGGCTGCGCTCCGATTCCATGCAACCACTGTACAGGCGGCCCTCATAGCCAGAAAGGCAAATGCAAAAAGACTATTGATCGGTCATTTCAGTTCGAAATATGATAAGCTCGATATATTCGAACAGGAAGCACGTGAGGTATTCGCTGCAACAGACCTTGCCCTCGAGGGAGTGACGTACACTGTATAAATTAAAAATTAAAAATTCAAAAATTCAAAAATCAGAACACTCGTTAAACTCTTTATTTTGCCTTTTTAATTTTGCATTTTTAATTTTTCATTATTTCTCTGTAAAAGACCGGAAAGGCTTTCCGCCAGCTGGCTTCATTGTGTTGCCCTTCAGGATCAGTTGTCAGTGTCACTTTATTTTTTGATAATTTTTTCACAGCAGCCACAATTCTTTCTGTCGGCAAGCGGATCTGATTCGTTTCTTTCCCGCCGTAATAAAAAAATATTTTTTTATTCTTTACCCCATTGATATATGTCGGATTCTTTTTTTCGTCCAGCGCCCAGAACGACGGAGAAAAGATACCTGCTTTTCCAAAAATGTTCGGAAATGCAGTCAGCGCATAAAAGCTGATAAGGCCTCCCATTGAGCTACCTGCGATGATTGTATTTGCCACGTCCCGCCTAGTATTATAATGCGCATCAATGTAGGGTTTTAATGTGAGCGCTATGAATGCAAGATATTTTTTTCCCTCGGCTTTACCGAATTGCGTGTGATCGATACAGTTATATTCCTGCATCCGGTGTTGTCCGCCGTTATCGATGGCCACGATAATTGCGGGAACTGTTCTTGCCAGGGTATCCATAGCCTCGTCGACGCCCCATTCTCCAGCGAATGAAGTTGATTGATCGAAAACATTTTGTCCGTCGTGCATATAAATAACAGGATAAGTCTTTTTCAATTGTCCATATCCTTCCGGCAGATAGATCCAGATGCGTCGCGTTCGTTTTAATTGCGGCATATAAAAAGCAGTGTCCAATATTTTTACATGTCTATTTGCAGTAGTAGGTCTTGGGCTTCCTTTGGTTTTCCATGCGTAGACCAAGCAGTGAAGCACAGTATCACCGGATATGGTGATCTCACGGTTCGGCCTGTCGCTTCCGTCTTTATTAGTTTCCACTTCATCCCATGAACCGCGTGTAAATTTAAACACCTGCTTTCCCTCCGACAAAGTCAATACAATAGAGGGTGTGTTATTCTGAATCATTTGCATTTTATCCGATCCCGGGTTCCACTGGTTGAAACTTCCGGCAATAAAAACAGGATGAATGCTTACGCTTTGTGCATCAGGCAATGAGTCCAATATTATAGTTACCCTGTATTGCGACATGATCGTAGAAGGGAAACAGGTAATAATGACAAAAAGAATCGGGAAAAATATTCTTACCATGCGGGCAAGGTACTGTTTAGCAATACACGAATGCCCCCGTTCATAAAAAGACCTTCGAACTATTGGAAAAATCTCCTGGGAATTCGGTGAATTCTACATTTTCTCATATGAACATCCGGTTATTTTTATCCGGTAAAAATCATTTATAACAACCTGGTAACGGGATAAATAAACGGGTATGAAAAAATTTAGTGTATGGATTTTGCTATTATGTTTAATAACAAAAGGGTTTGCACAAAGAGATCCTTTTGAAACTGCCTTATCAAAAGACTTCCTCAGCTCAATCGATTTTCAACGCGCGTTTCAATGTATAAAAACCCCGGGATTTGATAAACAGCGATTAATTGTATTGGATTCGTATGTGAAGTACGTGGAAGATGATCGATCAAAACCTGTATTGTATGTTACGATCGGCCTTCCTGCAATTAGTGCGGATCCTGCGCGGTTGATTGGTGAATTCCAGGTGATCAAAGCGCCTGATAATTATCAGAAACTTCCGAATCGCGGCAGATTTGTCATGTGTTACCGTGATTATATCCGGTTCAATGCAATTGCGAATTCAGGCATTGTTCTTTATTATGATCTCAATTATGACTGTTACCTCGCAGGGACCATCGAATTGGAGAACGGTGAAATCCGGCGTTGGGATGACTTATCGATGCCACCTGAAATTATGTCGAAATATAATTTCATGGGCTACAATGAAAGTATCGCAAGACCTCATTATTGTGATGCAAACGGAAACGGTGATGTAAGTTTCGGAGAGTGTTATTCCTGTTTGAAAAAAACATGCAATGCAGATCCTGAATGTAAACGTTTGTGTGATTTCGCAAATAAGTATAGCAGGATCCGCAACCAATGTGCAGTGGCGATGGGGGCGGCCTGTATCTATATTTCCCTGAGTTACTAAAAAACGTATGCTGATCTTTTGAGTTGATGATGAATTGTCGAAATGAAAATTCAAAGATGAAAAACGTTCTGGTGCTGCTGTGCCTGTGTTGCTGGTCGAAGCTTTTTTCCCAGGTTGCGGATTCGGGCCTTTTACGGCAATACCGGCCGGCAGAACCGGATACAAAAACAGAACTGTTTACCAATGGGTTTGTAGATGTCCTCAATAACGGCTATACAAATGCATCTGCTCGTATTTTCAGATTGTATGTGGGACAGCCGGGCAGGTTCGCATTGCCTTTATCACTATATACAGGCGTTGCGGCAAACAATTTCAATCCAAGTTTATTCCGTTCAAACGATGAATTGATTCTACAGTTGATCAATCCGCTGAGTGGTATTTTGAATATTTCTGTTGAGGGTCGTTCTTCCGGTAAAAAAAATAGTTCACTTACCAGGATAGGAGGCCAATATCAGGGTGGTTCGAAATTACTGAGTGCGCATGACCCCTCATTTTTGAGAACAATTACTTTTCTGCATTCGTTTGTAAATGCAGGTATTTTTTTTCAGACAGGAGCATGGGAAAGGAACAAACAGCAGGAAGTCGGAATATTCTGGGTGTTACTCCGCATACTGGCAGCTACCTCATCGTCTACCTTGATTGAAATTTTGCTTCACCATTCCGTCAGACAGCCTATCGTAGGATTTTCAATCGGAACCGGAATAGAGATCAACAAGGTCCTGAACATGAAAGTTTTTTATTATCATTACCTGAATCAGGAGAAGCCATTATCACGCCTGGATATTTTTCACTTGTCTTTCAATTATTCGATGAAATGAGTTTCGGGAAAAGTTTGGGCGTGTGAAAGGTTTGGAGTTTGGGAGTTTGGAAAAGTTTGAGAGTTTGGGAGTTTGGGGGTTTGGAAAAGTTTGAGCTTTCGGGAAAAGTCCCATGAGAAGTTTCACAGTTTGGAAAGTTTGGGCGTTTGGAGAATTCCGGAAGTTCAAATTTTGAAAATTGTAAAATCTAAAATCTAAAATCTGCAATCTAAAATAAAAAAAATGCCTGCTCTTTTATACCGACCCGTTATTGCAGGGGTTTAAAAAAGCAGGCACAAACTTCTTACCGCACAGGTCTAACCAACTTCAGTTTGGTTCATAGGATTTGGTGCGTGGATAGATTCAATGGTTAATGTGACGAATTTCATAGTGACAGGATGCAAGGAACGATTGGTTTTTCGGAATGGATCAGAGTTTTCACAGGATGGATGGCCGAAACTAAAACAAACTGACACTTATAAAGGATACGGTATTTTTAAAGAAAAAAAGAAAGTTGACTGACATTGGACTTTGCGGGTTTCATAGAATAGTGGAATGACTTTTTGGACGGTTAACAAGGACATTGGATGGTCTGACGTGCTGATCCTTGTCAATCAACTTCTGATTCAAAAATACCTGTGTATAACTTTGTGGACAAGAGCAATTGTGCCCTATTTCAATTCTTCGGTTTTTACTTCCTACTTCGTAACTCTCCCTGAGTGCTCAGGTATTCCTCCTATAACCGGTTACGTAGATACACGTGAATGAATTAGTCAATAGTATATTCCGAAATAGTATAATTTCGTACTTTCTCTATAGTATTTGTCACGAATAATTACGAATTTTAGAGTTCCGATATCCTAATCGCTAAAGACAACTTCGTATGAAACAACCAGATGCAGGCAGGCCGATCAAAGTAGCAATCGCAGACGATCACGCACTTTTCCGTCAGGGCGTTAAAACTGCTTTGTCAGTAAAGAAAGATGTTGAATTGATAGCAGAAGCTGATAATGGCATGCAACTGTTGAATCTACTCAAGCATATCGAACCTGATGTGATCCTGTTGGATATTCAAATGCCTATCATGGATGGTATTCAGACCCTACCGGAAATCCGTAAAGTGAGACCTGAGGCAAAAGTTATTATTCTCTCGATGCACAACGATCATTCCATGATTTCTACACTCATGGAAATCGGTGCAAATTCTTACCTCACCAAAAACTCTGATTCGGAAACGATCTACCAGGCTATTAAAACGTGCTATGAACAGGAGTTCTTCTTCAATGAACTTACCAACAAAGCATTATTGACCGGTCTGCGTACAAAACGCAGTGATATTGGAGGTCAACAGGAAGCCGACCTTTCCGACAAAGAACTGCGGGTATTGAAATTGATGTGCGAAGAAAAAACTACTAAAGAAATTGCAGACATTGTTGATATTAGTCCTCGTACCGTCGAAGCTATACGTGATAAACTAAAAACGAAAACCGGCGCCAAATCTATGGCTGGCCTGGTGATGTATGCTGTAAAGAATGGCATCATCGCTCAACCATAATCGGTAGTGTCTATCACTAAAAATAATTATAGGCCCCCTTCAATGGGGGTTTTTATTTTTAACTCATGAAGGAAATTGCCGGACGTTATATCAGTGTGGATGGAAAATTATATTCTGCTGCCGCACCGGTGATAGGGGTCGAACATCGAATATTCAGATATGGGGAAGGGTTGTTTGAAACCATGAGATGTCGGGATGGAGGAATTCCGCTTTTTGATATGCATATGGATCGTCTTCTGTCCGGCATTGCATTGCTTGAATTGAAACTTCCTGAAAATATCGACCGGGATTTTTTATTACATGCTATCAATACATTGCTGAAGGAAAATGAATGTTCCAAATCTTCGAAAGTGCGGATACAGGTATCGGCAGGTTTGTTGAACGATCCCCAAAATATTTCGCAAATAGTTATACAAACTTCTCAGATTGAAAGTGGGTGGCAATTTAATGACATTGGATTAACAGCAGACGTTTTTACATCTGCCCAGAAAAGTTGCGATTCATTTTCCAATATGAAATCCTGTAATTACATGATTTATTCCATGGCTGCCCGGTATGCCGCTAATAATCATACTGATGAATGTTTTGTATTGAATGTGAAAGGCCGGATTTGTGATGCGTCCATCTCAAATGTATTCTGGATCAGCAAAGGGAAAATATTCACACCGCCACTGACCGAAGGTGGCATTGCAGGTGTGATGAGACGTTATCTATTAAGTCAACTGTCACTTTCAGGTCTTGAAGTTGAGGAAAAACAACTAGAATTAAAGTTGCTCTATGACGCAAATGAGATATTCGTTACCAATGCGGTGAAAGGCATTCGCTGGATAGGTAGCTTCCATGGTAAAACTTATACCAACACGTTATCCAAAACTATCTTCAACCATTGTGTAAACATCTTGTAAAAGTTTCAACCATTTCTGATTTTACTTGTTGATTGAATTGAATAAAGTATAATGCAAGTTTACCCTGCATTGTTTGGCACAGGCCGGAAAACCCGTTACAAGTAACAGCACGACATGAAAGAAAAGATAGCCATTTGCTGGTTTCGGCGTGACCTGAGAATTGAAGACAATGCGGCATTGTTCCATGCGCTGAAAGAAAATGAAAAAGTTTTACCACTTTTTATTTTCGACCGGAATATCCTCGATCAATTGGAGGATCCGAGCGACGGCAGAGTAGCATTTATTCACGCGGCAGTAACAAACCTGAATCATGCATTGCATGAGCATCAATCTTCCATTGCAGTATATTTTGGTTTTCCTCTTAAGATATTTCGGGAGTTAATGGAAACCTTTGAAATTTCCGGTGTATATGCGAATCATGATTATGAGCCATATGCCCGCGAAAGAGATGGCGAAGTTGCAGGCTTGCTTCAACAGCAGGCAATTCCTTTCAGGACATATAAAGACCAGGTTATATTTGAGAAAAATGAAATTGTGAAGGATGATGGCAAACCCTATACTGTTTTTACTCCTTATTGCAATAAATGGAAAAGCCGGCTGAATATAGAATTCCTCAGGGCTTATCGGGTTGATAAATATTTATCAAACTTATATCGCAGGGAAAATTTCCCAATGCCAAGTCTCGCCTTTATCGGTTTCCAGCAGCCTGCTTTGTCCTTTCCTTCCAAAATAGCAGATGAATTGCTGGTAAAAAAATATCACCGGACCAGAGATTTTCCTGGTTTGGAAGGCACTTCCCGTATGGGTATTCACCTTCGTTTCGGTACGATCAGTATTCGTGCGCTTGCAAAACGCGCACGTGAATTGAATGACACCTTCCTGAATGAACTGATCTGGAGAGAATTTTACCAGATGATCCTCTACCACTTTCCTGAAGTTGGGAAAGGAAAATCTTTCAAGCCCGCCTATGATGCCATTCAATGGCGAAATAATGAAACAGAATTTAAACTATGGTGCTCTGGTAATACAGGATACCCGCTCGTGGATGCGGGCATGCGCGAATTAAATCAAACAGGATTCATGCATAACCGGGTAAGAATGGTGACGGCATCGTTTCTTTGTAAACATTTGTTGATAGACTGGCGCTGGGGAGAAGCGTACTTTGCTTCAAAACTGCTGGATTTTGATCTCGCTTCTAACAATGGGGGATGGCAATGGGCATCAGGAAGTGGTTGCGACGCTGCCCCTTATTTCAGAATATTCAATCCTTCTTTACAGTTAAAGAAATTTGACCCGTCGTTCACATATGTTCGAAGGTGGGTTCCTGAATTTGAGACTTTCGATTATGCAAGACCGATAGTGGAGCACGGGTTTGCCCGCAAACGTTGCCTTGAAGTATATTCGAAAGCGGTACAACTTGTATCACATTAGAAAAAGAAACTTCCGCCGGCATTACTGAAACGGGGATTAACGACATTATTATAGATTGATCCAAACCGGTAGTTGATTCCAAAACTCATATAAAGGGCTTTCTGTGTAGGATATTGTTGCGCATTTGTCAGCAGATCATCGCGGGTGAAATATTTGCGTTCAATATTCGGGTAAACGCCTTTCGTAAAATTCGCAAAAGAAGAAACAAATATCGTCAGTCCCTTAACCACCCGATATTCCATAAATCCTCCGACTGAAAGTGTATTAATATCTTTTCCTTTTATACTTTTATTTTCCAGCGTGAAACTGTTTAGAAAATTTTCCCATGAGAGATTTGCATTAATGTTACCCCACTTTTGAGTAAAGCCAACGTTCAGGGACAGATTGTGTTTGACATTCCATTCGGAAGTTTTGTTATAATAAGAAGTATCAATGTAGTTATTATAAACGGGTCCGATCTGGTAAAAAAGAGTGATTGATTTTTTCACTGATTCTTTATATGGGAAGTAACTGTATTCAAAAGCCGGCTGCAGACTAAATTGCAGATCATGGTTACTGAAAATACTTTTTGTGGCACTTGTAAAACCTCCGGCAGACCAATGCGAAGTAATGCTTTTTACATAGGTAATGTCGGCATTGTCACGATCATAGTTGAAAACTGTTTCTTCCCCTTCAAAAATGATTTTTCGTTCATTCTTTGATGCATTAATATTGAAATTGAACTTGTTTTTTTCTGTTACACGGCTGCCATTCAGATTTGCACCAAAGCGGTAATTTTTGCTGAAGTCATCTGAATTTATATTCCCGCTGGTGCTGATGTTGAAGACCCAGAAATTCCATTTATCTTTTTTATTCGTCAGTGCATTCAGGCTTTCACCTTTTGAATCAGAAGCTACTGATATCGTTATCCTCGAGGCCAGAGCCGTTTTACTTATATACGGTGTAAGTCCGAGTTTTAGGTAATGCACCATCCGCTTCCTGTATTCGTCATCCGTGTCCGTTGCGTTACGGTAAAACGTAAGTGTATCAGCCATTCCTCTGAACCTTTCTTGTCCCGAAAAATACATTTTCAATTCCTGACCTCCCGATCCCGTACTCTGGGATGTAATCATCACATATACATTAGAGGTGAAACGGTCAGGTGCAAAGTCGACAAAAGTTATTTCTGTTTTGATGAAGTCCATATCACACCACGCATTACAATCCAGAAACACTTTCAATTCTGTAGCCGTGGTATCGGGTGTGCGGGCTGAAACACATAAATAGAGGTTAAGTAATAAGATCGTAAGCACAATTTTTCTCATGGCAGCATTTTACGGTAACAAAAATACCGGCTCTTTCAGGTTAGGACTTGGTACATTATGGCTTTTGGCAATTCTTAACAAAGTTTCAACGGCATTTTTCCCTTCTGTTCCAATCGATAGGGAATATTCATTTACATACAGACTTATGTGTTGGCGCATCACATCTTCACTCATTTCCTGCGCATGTTTTTTTACATAAAAAGACAGGAACGGATAATTCGTTTGAGCATGACGAAGACTCTTGCTGATAAGATCATTGATTTTTACCTGAATGGCATGATCAATGGAACGCCTGATCACAATTCCACCCAGTGGAACAGGGCCCTTTGTTCTTTCTTCCCAGAATTTACCGAGGTCCATTAATTCAAATAGTCCTTTTTGTTTGTACGTAAATCTGTTTTCATGAATAATCACACCGGTCGCTTCCGGGTGTGTTTGCACATACTCTTCTATTTTATCGTACCGCAAAAATATCTTCTGTTTCGCCTGCGGGAATGCCAGCGCAAACAGCATATGTGCAGTTGTTTGATTTCCCGGCAGTGCTACGGGATAATTTTCAACTTCAGATAAAGCTTTACTTGATTTGCTGATCAGGAGCGGTCCAACTCCTTTGCCTAAGGCGCCACCTGCATCGAGTAAATTGTATTCATCCAATACCTGAGGCAATACACCATAGGAGATTTTAGATATATCAAGTTTACCCTGTATAGCCCATTCGTTCAATGTTTGTACATCTTCCAAAATAGGTTCTACCTGAATTCCATGGTTATCAATCAGGCCATTTACCAATGCATCGAAAATGAAGGTATCATTGGGGCAGGGAGAAAAGCCAATCGTATATTTCATATACCTGTATGCTGAATGATTGAAATTACTGATCTGTTCAATGCATCAATAGCCTCCTCTATTGCCCATTTCGATTTGTCCCTCTCACCGATCGTATTTGAGATACTTCTCAGTTGCAGGAATTGAACATCTTCCTGAAGGCATACAAAATGAAAGGCCGCACCTTCCATAGTTTCAACTGCCGGATTATATTTTTCCGTTAGCATGTTCATCCGTTTTTCGGATGTAGTGACCTCATTTACCGTGATGGCCCGTACCCAGGAAGAGATCGTTCGAAAACGGCCGGAACTATTGTTTATCAGAAGACGATTTGCAAAAGGAGGATTATCTCCCAACGCCAGTCCAAGGTCAAACAGATCTCGCCATTTGTTGTTCTCTTCTACGCCAACATCGCCAAACAAGTCTTCTTTTACACCAACGACAGAACCAGGCGTCGGCCCTGATGGGAAACTACCGGCAATGCCTGCCTGTAATACAAGGTCTGGTTTGGTGTTTGCAATTTCTTTCGTGAGCATATATGTTGTCTGTACACAACCAACACCTGTAATAAGCAAATTGATTTCATGCAACGTAAATAGTTTATTTTGTTGCAACCAGGTGGAAAACGGTTTGATTTCAGCCAGGGTGGCGGAAGTAACGAGAATATGCATTGGGCAAATTTCGGCAATGTAAACCGAATCCTCTCTGTCAATTCAGCAGATGCCGCGTACCTTTGATCAAATCTATTCATTCAAATGGTGTACCTCACGCGGCTCGAACATTTTAACGCTGCTCATAAATTGTATAATCCTCACTGGACTAAAGAACAAAATGATGAAATATTCGGGCTATGCGCCAATGAAAACTGGCATGGACACAATTATGAGCTGTATGTTACCGTAAAAGGGCGTCCGAATCATGACACGGGATTTTTGATAGATGTAAAGAAACTCAGCAAGATTATTCAGACTGAAGTCATAGAAAAGCTGGATCATAAAAATCTCAATGTGGATGTAGACTTTATGCACGGTCAGATGTGTTCAACAGAGAACCTGGTTATGGCTATCTGGCAGCAACTGAACCCGGCCCTTCCTGCTGAAATTCAGCTTCACAGTATTAAATTGTACGAAACGCCCAGAATTTATGTAGAATACTTCGGGGAATAAATTTCTTTTTTTTACTCGTGTACGGGGATAGATGAACCTTCTGCAATTCCGGTTGTTGTTGAAGCATTACCCCGACTAAATTAAACCGGCAGCATGCCAAAAGTTTGTTTTATGGCGAAAAAGATAGCGGTTTACCGGAAGGAACACTTTAATGCAGCCCACCGTCTGTTCAATGAATCGTGGGACATGTCGCACAATGATGCAGTTTTCGGTAAGTGCAACAATCCGAATTTTCATGGCCATAATTATGAACTGGAAGTAAAAATTGTTGGCGAAACAGATCCTGCTACCGGTTTTGTGATTGATCTGAAGGTATTGAGTGATCTGATCAAAGAACACGTCCTCGTCAGACTCGATCATAAAAACCTGAATCTTGATACTCCTTTTTTCAAAAACCTGAATCCCACAGCAGAAAATATCTGTATTGTGATCCATGATATCCTGCGTGAAAAGCTCGATTCTAAATTCGAATTGCAGGTGCGTTTATATGAGACTCCCCGGAACTTCGTAGAATATCCGGCATGAATTTGTTTATCAAAATATTTTCGAATGGCCTATAAAAAAATTGAACAGTTTGATGAAGAAGTGACTTCGAAACTGACCCAATCCTACAAAGAAGCCCTTTCCTTGATTGGCGAAAATCCGGAGAGAGAAGGGCTGATAAAAACTCCCGAACGAATAGCAAAAGCGATGCAATATCTCACACAAGGGTACCAGTTGGATGCGCGTGCTATTTTGAATTCCGCAAAATTTCATGAGGATGTGAGTGAAATGATTATTGTAAAGGATATTGAATTATACAGCATGTGCGAACATCATATGCTTCCTTTTTTTGGGAAAGCACATGTTGCTTACATTCCGAACGGATGGATAACAGGCCTTAGCAAAATCGCAAGGGTGGTTGATGTTTACGCCAGGCGTCTTCAGGTGCAGGAAAGGTTGACAACAGAAATACTCGATGCGATCCGTGATACATTAAATCCTCTTGGTGTTGCCGTGGTGATCGAAGCTTCCCACTTGTGTATGATGATGCGTGGTGTACAAAAACAAAATTCAGTTACCACCACCTCGGCGTTCTTTGGAGAATTTCAGAAAAATGAAACAAGGAGTGAATTTACCAAGCTGATCTCATCCCACCTGCATTGATACATATTTCAGGAATAATCACACTGGCAGGCTGCAGTTGATCCATTCCGAATCAAAAATGGTTGGATACTTTTTGTAGAAATGAATGGCAGGTTCATTCCATTCAAGAACCTGCCACACGATGCCGCTGAATTTTTTTTCTCTTGCTTCTTCAATTAACCTGTCAAATAATAACTGTCCGAATTTTCTTCCCCGCATTTTTTCCGTTACGAGGATATCCTCAAGATACATTCGCTGGCCTTTCCAGGTGGAATAGCGGATATAATACAAAGCAAATCCCTGGATCTGGCCTTCAGCTTCTACTACAAATGCCCACCAGACAGGATTTTTTCCAAAACCACTTTCTTCAAAATGTTCAATCGTTACTGAAACTTCCTGCGGTGCTTTTTCATACACTGCCAATTCTTTTATGAGATCCAATAGCCGGCGGCAATCTTCCTTTACTGCTTTGCGGATAACTGCTTCCATATAATTTAATGTGTCAGTGTGGAAAATAAGAACGGAAGGTTGGAGGGGTAAGTGTGTGATTTTTTTTGGGTGTGTAGAAACATTTATTCCACACCGTCAACCTGCATCTGTTTGTCGATCTTTTGTATAAGACCCTGCAATACCCTGCCGGGCCCAACTTCCGTGAACTTAGTTGCACCATCTTTGATCATCGCCTGCATGCTTTGTGACCAAAGTACGGGAGCTGTTAACTGGTCGATCAGATTTTTCTTGATCTCTTCTTTATCTGCAACGGCTTTTGCTACAACATTTTGATAAATGTGACTTGACGCCTGGTAAAAAGTTGTTTTTTCAATTGCAGCTTTCAGTTCATCTTTCGCAGGCTCCATCAGCGGCGAATGAAAGGCACCGCCCACCGGCAACACCATGGCTCTTTTTGCTCCTGCTTTTTTCAGCTGTTCACAGGCGGCGTCAATTCCTTTCAGCGATCCGCTGATAACCAGTTGCCCGGGACAATTATAATTCGCAGGCACAACGACTTCCAATGTATCCTGCTGTACCTGCTGGCAGATCTTTTCCACTACTTCATCTTCCAGTCCGATAATGGCTGCCATCGTTGAAGGATTTTGCGTACAAGCTTTTTGCATGGATTCTGCTCTGATCGAAACGAGTTGGAGGCCATCCTCAAAGCTCAATGCGCCATTCGCGACCAATGCAGAAAATTCACCAAGTGAATGGCCTGCGACCATATCCGGACGAACGCCATCGATACTTTTATAAGCAATAACTGCATGCAGAAAAACCGCGGGCTGAGTAACATTCGTTTGCTTGAGATCTTTCTCAGTTCCTGTGAACATGATATCAGATATACGAAAGCCAAGAATTTCATTTGCCTGTTCAAAAAGCTTTTTTGCAAACGCACTGTGCTGGTAATGTTGACTGCCCATTCCCGGAAATTGAGAGCCTTGTCCCGGAAATATATAAGCATGCTTCATAAGCCTTAACCTTTAAGGGAGCAAAAATGCCCTAAATAATTAAAAATTAAAAATTAAAAATTAAAAATGAAAAATGTGAATTGTAATTAGGTCAATAGGTGGGAATACTCGTAATTAATCTATCTAATCAAAGTATAAAGCATGTTTGTTCTATAAATAATGAAACGATCCGTATCCATTACTAATTATTAATTACTAATAATAAATTGCTAATTGCCCTTAAAGCCGGGACCTTTCACGAATCTACCCGGCTTTGCTGTTGTATGATTTCCATTGGAAAGAACACGCACCCCGTTTACCAAAACATCTTTCATTCCTGATGCATAGCGGTGTGGCTGATCAAATGTTGCATTGTCAGCAATTGCTGCAGAATCGAAAACAACAATGTCGGCAAAATAACCTTCTTTGAGCATTCCTCTTTTTTTCACACGTAGGTTAGTGGCAGGAAGCAAAGTGAGTTTCCGAATTGCTTCTGCAAGTGGAATTACTTTTTCTTCCCTTACATATTTACCGAGCAATCGTGAAAAATTTCCATAAGCGCGCGGGTGTGGGTTGAAATCCAGAAATACTCCTTCATTCGCGTAAGACCCGGCATCGGATCCGAAACTGATCCAGGGTAGCGCAATTTGTTTGCGCACATTTTCTTCATTCATCAAAAAATAGGCGACTTCAATCCGGCTGCTGTCCTGTACGATCAGATCCATAGCTGTTTCTTCCGGATTTTTATTTCGTATGGCCGCGACTTCTGCCAATGTTTTTCCTAAAAATTTTTTAAGACTGTCTTGCCGGAATCCAAGTAATCGAACATTTTCAGCACCACCTGCCGCATAATATAAATTTTCCCATTCGGCAGGATTGCTTTTCATCATTTCAGACATTCGCGCGCGTATAGCGCGATTCTGCAGTCTCATCCGGAGTTTGTGGAAACCTCCATCCTGCAATGAAGGAGGAAATGCAGCTGTCAATCCGGTGGCACCTGCAGTATAGTTATACATATCTGCGGTTATGTCAAGTTTTTCCTTACGCGCACGTTCAATCCTTCGGATCACACTGTCAATTTTTTTCCAGTTATTGCGCCCTGCTGCTTTAAGGTGGTAAACTTCGGCGCGTATCCCGGCCTCCTTTGATATTGTGATCAGTTCTTCAAGCGCTTCATACAACCGGTTGCCTTCACTTCGAATGTGAGAAATATACATGCCGTTAAAGTGAGCGGCTTCACGGCATAATTCAATCAGTTCATTTGTTTTTGCAAAGAAAGCAGGTGGGTAGATCAGAGAAGACCCTACACCCATTGCGCCTTCCTGCATAGCCTGCCTGACCAGCAATTTCATCCTGACCAGTTCTGATTCCGTGGGATCGCGGTTGTCTTCGCCGACTACATGCATACGAACAGTGGTAGCGCCAATAAACGAAGCCACATTGGATGATATCCCTTTTTTTTCAAGATAGGTGAGGTATTCTCCCAGGGTTGTCCATTGAACTGGATACTTGAAGACTCCCTGACTTTCTACAATCATTTTTCGCAGTGAATCATTCAATGGTCCCATACTGTCGCCTTCACCCATCACTTCAAGCGTTACGCCCTGCCGGATATCACTCTGCGAGTTTCCATCGGTGATCAATGATTCTGTAGCCCAACTCAGCATATTAATAAATCCGGGAGCTACAACAAGTCCTGCCGCATCAATGACCGATTCACTGTTCGCATCTGAAAGGTCTCCGATGAAAGCGATAGTGTCTTTATTGATACCAATATCTCCGCGAAAAGGATTGCCTCCGGAACCATTGTAAATCATTCCGTTTCGAATGATCAGGTCATACTTTTTTTGAGTAGTGCAGGAAATAACCAGTGTGATAACAATGGTAAGCAGAAATTTTAGTTGCATATTATTTTTTGGAAAGAGTGTCGATTCAGCAAATGCTTCTTCAGGAACCAGCACCTGCAAGGGCTTGTTCAAGATCCGCCAGGATATCTTCGATACTCTCCATGCCAATACTCATCCTGATCAATCCATCTGTGATGCCGTATTCTTCCCGCTGTTCTTTCGGAACGCCATAATGTGTCATGGAAGCAGGATGTGAAAGCAAAGTGTCGCAGGTGCCGAGTGAAACAGTTCGCGTGCACATATGCAGGTGATTCATCAGATGTATGCCCGCCTTCAATCCGCCTTTCAAAACGATACTCATCATGGCACCAGGATGTCGCATTTGTTTCATAGCCACAACATGATCAGGATGTGAAGGAAGTCCATTATAATGTACAGTTTGGACAGCGTGATGATTACTTAAGAATTCTGCGACCTTCATGGCATTTGAGCAATGCCTTTCCATCCGTACTTCCAGTGTTTTCATACCATTGATCAATAGGAATGCATCAAATGGATTGCTATTTCCTCCAAGTAGTCGGTGCGTTTTGGTAGCCTTCGTCTTCATGAATTCAACATCGCGACCAAGAAAAATTCCACCAATAGATGTTCCGTGTCCGTTCAGGAATTTTGTGGTTGAATGAACAATGTAGTCTACGCCAAATCGAAACGGTTGTTGCAGGTAAGGTGTTGCAAAAGTATTATCGCAGGCAATGATGCAGCCGTATCGTTTACCCAAAGCCGTAAGTGCAGTGATGTCGACGCACTGAATGGTTGGATTGGCAGGTGTTTCGATGTATACCATCCTCACAGAAGGATTTTTTTTCAGGAGATCTTCTGCAAGATTGAGATCCCGTAAATCAGCGATAATGCTTTCTATCCCCAGGTCGGGTAACACTTTATCGACGAGTTCCTGCGTTCCCCCATACAGGGAAAAGTGTGAGAGTATTTTATCACCTTTTTTCAGGGTGGATAATAAGAGGGTAGTGATGGCCCCCATTCCAGATCCATGAAGGATGCCTTTTACTTCAAGGTTTGCGTCACTGTCTTTAATGCCAAAAGTTTCAAGCGATGCAATTTTTTCTTCTGCTTCCGCCATGGTAGGATTTCCCCAACGGGAATAAATGAAACCTTCTTCCTTGCCACTGAACCGACGCATCCCCTGTTCGGTGGTATCATAAACATAAGTTGAAGACGCGTAAATCGGAGTCAAATGTGCATACAGCGGATCCTGTTTGTGGCCTCCGTGAATGGCAAGTGATGCAAATCCATTCAACCTGTTTTTTTTCTCTTCGTTCATTATGGACAAAATGTAAAATGAGCTTTTTCAACAAAATTCGTATGCTGCCTGTTTTATAGAAATTACATTTCCGAACAGACTGCTAAAAATCGCCAAATTCGTGTACGTTTGATGATCAAATGTAATTTATTCGGGTGAAAGAAATCCTGCAGCAATATGCTGCCTACAATTGCTGGAGTAATCAGCGCATGAGTGATTTTATTCAGCCACTGGAAATGGGATTGCTCGAAAAGGAAATACCCAGTAGTTTCAGTAGTATTCATTCCACATTACTCCACATGTGGGATGCCGAAAGCATCTGGTGGCAACGAATGAAATTGCAGGAAGTCATCACATCTCCGAGCGCTAATTTTAAAGGCAACGCAAAAGATGTTGTTGCTGCACTTCTTCACCAGAACAAATTGTGGGAAAGCTGGGTGAACAATGCAACAGAGTCTGCCATCAATCATGTTTTTCATTACAGGAACAGTAAGAAGGAGCAGTTTAAACAACCGGTATACCAGGTACTGCTACACGTTTTCAATCACGCTACCTACCACCGCGGGCAACTGGTGAATATGTTCCGGCAGGTAGGATTAGATAAAATACCAGGAACCGATTTTATTCTTTGGAGCAGAGCAAAGAAATAATCAGTCATACGTTTTTATATTTTGGTTGATTTCGCGTTCTCACAAATTCCACATTTCCTTTCTAGTAAGTGCTGCGGTAAATAAATCTATTTGAAGACAGACGATTTTCATCAACATTCACTTTTGCGGACGTTTCATTAACATTCCCCTAACGCAGAAGTTTGTAGCATTGTCCCTCATTAAGTTTCTATGAGAAAATGTTTACTCCCTCTTGTAATTTTTATTTCAAGTATTTCTTTCAATCAGCGCGCATCCGGTCAATTCGTTGAGAAAGTATTCTTCGATGCCCGCGATAGCGCTACCGGTTATTACCTTGCCATCCCGCCGCGTTCTAATCTGATCAAAGCAACCTTGGTTGTCTTCTCCAGTTTTTATCAATTGGAAGACATCATCACGCAAACAAAACTTCATAATGTTACGTATGGAAACGATATGCTTACAGTGTATGCTACACTGAAGGAGAGTTTCTATGCTGATACGAGTACTATCGATCGAATCAACACAATCCTGAATCACCTAACAAAGAAATATTCCGCTGATACATCTGCTTTTGTATTTGCAGGTTTCCAGGTTCCGGGAAATAGCATTGTCCGATACACAGAACTCACCTATGAACATCCCACGAAATTTCCTATACGTCCAAAAGCTTTTTTTGGTGTCGATTGTACCGTTGATCTGTTTGGACTATGGCATTGGTCAGAGCGACAGATCAAAAAAAATTACAATGCGGATGACATTGGCTCGGCGAAATACATTCTTGAAAATCTTACAAAGAACAATGGTACAATTGTCAATAATCCTGGTCGGTATAAAATGCTTTCTCCATTGAACAGGGAAATTGAATCAGTAGGAAATGAAAAATTCCTTAAAGATGTTGCTGTGCGGTTATATTATGATACTGATATCAATTGGCAACTGCAACATAAACGCGCCGGATTTTACGATACCAATATCCCCGATGGCTCAGAACTGATCAGCCGTTTATTGCTATTGGGAAATGAGAATGCTGAATTTATGGTCGCCAGACAACCAGGAATGCGGAGTAACGGAATCAGAAATCCTTCTGCACTTTCAATTGTTGACGAAGTAGACTGTATTCAATGGATCCGGAGAACCCTTGGCATTATTGATTTGCAAACCTGGAAACCTCCATACACGCTTATAATTCCAAATGGATGGGAGGTCGAACGGTTTGGTATTCCCATTGAGTTCGCCCCACAAATACCTTACAAAGGAGTGGAAGAGATCCGGTTTGCACCAGGCTGGGGAGATACGGCCAGTGAACAACATTGGACTTATGCTTTTTTATGGTGGCTGGATGGAAAAGTAAAGCTTGATGCAGCCACTTTACAAAATTACCTGACCGGTTATTATGCAGGTTTGGTAGGCCGGAATATTATAAGCAGGAATATTCCTCCGGAAAAAGTTATTCCAACGAAGGCAACAATCAAAAAAGAAAAAACATCAACGGGCGATCTCGAAACCTATAGCGGAACAATCAACATGTTGAATTATTTTACGCAGACGCCAATCGTATTAAATTGTTCCATACATATAAAAAACTGTGATGCGCAAAATAATACAGGCGTTTTTATAGAGATTTCCCCCCGCAATTCCGGACATGCAGTATGGAAAGAACTTAATCGTATCGGGAACTCATTCAAATGCAATAATTAGATATGTACGGTGTAAGATGTACAGTGTACGATGTACGGTGTACGATGTATGGTGTACGATGTATGGTGTACGATGTTTTGATTCTTTGCATTTCTTAGAGAGGGACAGC
>DATLDA010000056.1:0-11657 GCA_035526135.1 Flavitalea sp. | reverse complement strand
TCAGAAATAAAGGATTCTTTATTGAGAGATAAAATGAAAGTTCTCATCGCTAATAATTTGTCAAAGTATAAATCATCAACTACAAGGCATAACGAACTACTAAAAATCATTGAATCTAAAAATTTGACAATTTATGACCTTCATAACATTTTGAAAATTGTAAAGACTTTACCATTAATTGAAAAATATCAACGGGACAATTTACCAAACACAAAGTCATTGGAAGGCTACATCAAACGACAAGAAGAAACAATCAAACTTGCAGATACACTTACAAAAAAGTAGTTTGCGACACTTGGATATGTTAGTTGAAAATTGAAATTTGTAAGCAATTTATGGCAGACAGGCATTGACGTAACCAAATTGAGATAGTAAGGATTTTAATACATAATGACAGTAAGCCAATGGCAAAAAATAAACTACTACGAATGGACAACGTAGGCATCGTGGTAGAATCCCTCGATGACGCGATCTCGTTTTTCTCGGAACTTGGGATGAAGCTGGAAGGGCGTGCTATGATTGAAGGAGAATGGGCAGGGCGTGTCACCGGACTAGAAATGCAACGCGTAGAGATCGCTATGATGGTCACCCCCGATGGTCATAGCCGGCTTGAGATCTCGCGCTTTCTCAGCCCTTCAGTAATCTCCGATCACCGGAATGCACCTGTAAATTCTCTCGGCTACCTGCGGGTCATGTTCACTGTGGCAGACATCGATGAAATGGTCGTCAGGCTGCAGAAATCCGGCGCCCATCTCGTCGGTGAAATAGTTCAGTACGAGAACTCCTACCGGCTCTGCTACATCCGTGGACCCGAAGGACTTCTCATCGGGTTGGCAGAAGAACTCAGTAAAAGATAAGGAGCGGATGTTTATAAAATAAGTTAAACTCCAATATTGAATGGCAAGAATATTTATCACAGGATCGGCCGATGGGTTGGGACTAATGGCAGCAAAATCATTGGTAGATACAGGTCACGACGTCGTACTACATGCGCGGAATGCCGAGCGAGGACAACAGGCGCTGAGCAAAGTACCGGGCGCACAAAAAGTTTTGGTAGCCGACTTGTCAGATATCGAACAAACAAAAAACTTAGCCGCTGAGGTGAACGCCATCGGCCGCTTCGATGCAATTATTCATAATGCGGGGGTTTACCAGGTTTCAAACAGACTGATTTTTTCCGTAAACAGTCTGGCTCCCTATATATTGACTTGTTTGATCCGAAAGCCGGAACGTTTGGTTTACCTCAGTTCGGGCATGCATATGCAGGGCGATTCACGTCCGCAGAATTTATTGATGGACATGACGAAGTATAGTTATTCTGATTCGAAACTGCATGTGTTACTATTGTCAATGGCGATAGCACGCAAATGGTCGAACGTCTATTCAAATTCTGTCAACCCGGGATGGGTGCCTACAAAAATGGGCGGCCCAGGTGCACCTGATGATCTATCCAAAGGTGTCGAAACACAAGTATGGCTCGCAGTCAGCAACGATGATGAAGCAAAAGTGAGTGGCCATTATTTTTTTCATAAGAAAGAAGCACAATTTTTACCTGACGCGCGTAATGTAGATCTGCAGGAAAAATTTCTCACCCTCTGTGAACAGATCAGCGGTGTACCTTTTCCTGAAAGTTCCGCTGTAATTTGAGGCTTTGTTAACCGTGATTTTTATTTGTCGGAACCTTCATTTACCTGATTGAATGATTACCACGATTGTTTATTGTCTGTGATTGACCTGCTGAAAAGATTTTGCTGATGATTTAACGCTATATCCTGTGGTTCGTTATGTGCACTGTGCTCCTGTATTCAATTTGTAGCATGTTTCGCCTGATGGAAGGATTCTCACGATTATTTTATAAATCCCTTCTTGATGAAGAAAATATTTCTAACTGCGTTTGTTTTTCTGCCATTTGCAGTATTGGCTCAATCGGACTTGTTCAACGCTCAGATGGCCTTATTGAATACAAAAATTGATACCATTCATATATCCAATTATCTCCGGAATGAACCTGCGCAAAGAAACTTCACAGGTAAATTTAAAGTCCTGGAATTTTGGGCTACCTGGTGCAGGCCTTGTCTTAGGGCCGTTCCTCACCTTAATAAACTACAGGCAAAATTCAAAGACAGCATATTGTATTCTTATCCTTACCTATGAAAATCCTGATAAAGCTGCAGAAGCATAAAAAAGGTGAAGTTTGAAACAATAGTGGTAAGCGACACAACCAGAAAAACGCACAGGAAATTGCGCATCGATTACAATGGCACGATGGCTTTACCCAGAACTGTTTTGATTGACGAAGAAAATAAAATTGTATGGTACGGCAGTCCTGAAAAGTTAAATGAAAAACTGCTCAAACGATTTTTAAGGACGGAACCTTTTGCGAACTAATGCCTGCTGAACAGCTTAAGGAGATTACCAGCTTCTTCAAGCTTAAGAATTTTGCATGACTGAAATCTGCTTTTTAATAACCATATGTTTTTACATCTATTGGAATTGAATGAAGATCGTTCGGTGTTGTTACAGGCGAGCTTTTGACTCTACTGGTATGCTATTTTACATGCTCCCACCATAATGATGTCTTCGTTATGGTATCACGGAGATTCACCTTACTGCCGATTATAGGGTCTAAAACCGGCATGTTTTTTTTGTTCGCTTCTTTCATCAACCGGATCATGGGTTCATCCCACGCATGGTTGGATAAAGAAAATTTTGACCAATGTACCGGAAACAATTTTTTTGACTGAAGATCTTCCGCCGCCTGTACCACTTGTTCCGGCATCATATGAATATATTTCCAACTTTTATCGTACTGTCCGTTTTCCAATATTACCAGGTCGAAAGGCCCGAATTGTGCGCCGATTTTTTTAAAATGATGGTCGTACCCCGAATCGCCTCCTAAGTAGAATCGGAATTTAGGGGTGATCACTACATAAGACATCCACAGTGACCCATTTCTTGTTAATCCCCTGCCGGAAAAATGTCGTGCCGGCGCGGCATGTACAGTAAAACTCTTCTCCAGTTTCAATTCATCATTCCAGTCTGCCTCCACGATTTTTTCCGCTTCATAATTCCAGGCTTCGAGATGTGCGCCGACACCAAGTCCGGTAATTACTTTCTTCACTTTGAGCCTTAATCTGATAAGCGTATCGTGGTCGAGATGATCCCAATGATCATGGGTAATAAACAGGTAATCAATTTCAGGAAGATCATCGGTTGTGTAGATATCTGTGCCGTTAAAACTTCGTGTAGTAAATTTTACCGGTGAAGCGCTGCCACTCAAAACAGGATCGACCAGGATCTTTGTGCCGTCTATTTGCATAAAATAAGAAGAGTGCCCGAACCAAACCAGGATATCTTCGGTCGGGTTCAGGTTTTTTAAATCAGTTTTCACTGAGGGCAACTTCTCTTTTGGGTATTTTCTTTCTTTTTTTTCAAAAAAGAATTCTTTCATCACTGCATAATAACTAACGCCTTCCGAAAGCGCCGGTGTATTACTGAGATTTTGAAAACGATTGTTTTTAAAATGAGGTGATTGACGAATTCTTTCCATGCGGTCTCCTGAAGGTGCCTTTCCGAATTTTGGTTGGTTGATAAAATAATAAACCGCCAGCACGAAGAGAGTGATAATGACTATCAATAAGATCATATTTTTTATTAAATTAGCTTGCCTCAAAGGATACTGTAATCTGTATTGTAACAGTATCAACGGAATAATTTCAGCTCGTATATAAAAGAGGACTGTCCGGAAAAATGATATTGAAATGCTTATCCTGGAATAATCGCTGATTCATTATCCTTCAGATTACAACAACTTTTCAACTTTTAAACTATTGCCTGTTATGAGAAAGATGTGCCTGCTGTTTACAGCACTCCTTTCATTTTATTTGATATCTGCCCAGGTTGCCATCACTACCGATGGATCTGCCCCCGCCGCCTCTGCGATGCTTGATATCAAAAGTACTTCCAAAGGCTTACTCATACCACGCATTGCTCTAACGGGAATCAACGATAATAGTTCTATAGTGTCTCCTGTTGAAGGTCTTTTGCTCTATAATACAGCAACCGCCGGTGGAGCAAACGCGGTAAGTCCCGGATTTTATTATTACCGGCTGGGTGTCTGGAACAGGCTGATCGTTGACAATGGAAATGAAACCAGCCCCTGGTTGATCGGGGGAAATACCGGCATCGATGCATCCAATCATTTTCTTGGCACGAATGATAATAAACCTTTACGGTTTAAAGTATTTGGAACTCCTGCCGGGAAAATCGATCCGACGTTATTAAATATTTTTATGGGACAATTTTCTGGTGCTGCGGAACCATCCGGCGCAGCGAATGCTGGATATGGATATTCTGCGCTTCGTGTCCTGGTTGGCGGCTCGAGGAACACGGCATTAGGCGCAAATGCTATGTATAATACGGTGAATGCAACAGATAACATCGGGGTGGGAGCAGAGGCACTTATGAGCAATATCACCGGGAGTTTCAATACTTCGGTAGGGAGCCGTGCCTTATATGCAAATACTGCTTCTTACAATAGTGCGCTGGGATATCATGCTTTGGAAGTAAACACTTCCGGCACTGCGAATACGGGTATGGGTGCAAATGCTTTGGCATTGAATCAAACCGGAAGTTTCAATACTGGTGTTGGATATTTCGCATTGAACGGCAATACATTCGGCAATAGTAATACAGCCATTGGCATGAGCGCATTGCAACAGAATTCAACCGGCATTGGAAATACAGGAGTGGGCACGAGTGCATTGTATTCAAATGGCAGTGGCAATGACAACACCGCCATGGGTATGGATGTGATGGCAAATAGTATTGGGACAACCGGCAACACAGCAATGGGTGCAAGATCGATGGTGAGTAATAATTCAGGTTCCAACAATACAGCAGTCGGGATGGAAACCCTGATGCAAAATATATCCGGCGGCAGCAATACTGCCATCGGATCCGGCTCCCTATTTTCAAATACCACCGGATCTGGAAATACAGCCACCGGCTTCTTTTCATTAAGAAAAAATACGACCGGTTATAACAATATCGCAGTGGGGCGACAAGCACTCCCTGAAAATACAGGTGGCTTTGAAAATGCGGCTATGGGTTTTTCTTGTTTACCGAATAATACTACTGGTTACCGAAATACTTCGGTTGGTTTGTTAGGCCTCTGGACAAATCAAACAGGCAGTAATAATACTTCCATCGGCTTTCTTGCAAATGTTGGAGCCGTAAACCTTTTCAATGCAACTGCCATCGGCTCAAATGCACAGGCAGATTGTAATTCCTGTCTGGTTCTAGGGTCGGTAGCGGGATATAATTCTGCGGCAAATGATGTAAACGTAGGGATCGGCACTACTAATCCGACCAGCGCCTTGCGCATCAATGCAAATAGTGTTCAGGGGGGAAGAGTTCAGTTGCATTTACATGAAAGCGCAAATGATTATGCGAGGATCACGATGACGAATACAAATACAACAGCTTATTGGGATATTGCAGCCAGTCCCAACACTACAAATCCTACCTCACTCATGAATTTTTATTTTTCAGGGCGTGGCGATGTCCTTTCACTTAAAGGAGATGGTAATGCCGTTCTATTAGGTACAATGACGGCCAATGGAGTGGTATTAACTTCTGATGAAAGATTTAAAAAAAATATAACACCGATTGATGACGCGCTGGAAAAATTGACGCAATTAACCGGATATCACTATTACTGGAAGGATGAGAATAATGATCAATCGCTTCAGTCAGGAGTCATAGCACAGGAAGTGGAAAAAATATTTCCGGAACTCGTCAAAAAAGATGAGAAGGGTATGCTGGCAGTCAATTATTCGGGACTTACTCCTTATCTCATTCAATCAATCAAAGAACAACAGCAACAGATTACCACCCTGAAAAATGAAAATGAAGAAATCCGGAAACAACTAAATGCATTAAAGGAAGCAGTTGAAAAAATTCAGCGGTGACCGAATTGATATTTAGGATTACTGATTGGTAGAATAACTGATAATTATTCAACATGAACTCTGAAGATTATTTTCATCTATATATTGGTTGTAATACTACTTTTGGTAAACTCGTCGGGGTGAATTCAAATTCCTGTTTTACCGAAACAACGAGCGGACAAATAGTGGAAACAAGCTTCCGGGAAAAGCCTTTTCCTGTAAAACTAATTTCCAGAAGATTGCGCGAGCTTTCAGATGAAGAAAGCAAAATCTTGATCGCAAAAGGTATCTCGATCGGCAGGCCCAAAGGATACAGTTTTAGTCCGGAAGCATTTCTTTTTTTACTCTCCTGTAGTGTGGATCTGTTTGGTTTACTCGACAAGGGGTTAGCTGTATCTCCAAATTCGATAAATGATTAAAGCTCCTCCATTTGTTTCCCGGGATCAATGCAGCAATCCCGGTTCGTGAACTGTCTCCGGTAAATGTATTTAAGTAATAATTTTTAGAACAGAAATTATCTTTCGGTTAATTTTTTTCTTTTTTTATATTTGACTGTATCATCATTGCCGTTTACGATTCGCCAAAATCTGCCATTATGAGAAAGATGTATTTTTTCTTCTCCCTGCTTTTATTTGCTGGTACTTCATTTGGTCAGGATATTACTGTTTCCGGTAAAGTAACTGGAACAGACAGGGCACCGCTGTCTGGTGTAACTGTTTCAGTGTCGAATTCAACAGTAAAAACAAGCACAGATGCACAGGGTTTTTATAATATACGCATACCGGAAAATGCGCAGGAGTTGATTTTTACCTACGTGAGTATGCGTACGGTGATTGAAAAAATCAACGGCAGGCGCTCAATCAATGTTGAACTGGTGCCTGAAGGTGCTTCAGTCGGCGAGGTTGTCATCGTAGGTTATGGTACACAGAAGAAGGCAAACCTGACGGGAGCTGTTGACCAGGTTACCGGTGAAGTACTGGAAAATCGTTCGATAACAAATCTGAATCAGGGATTGCAGGGTGTTGTTCCTAATTTAAACATTCGCCCACAGGATGGTAAACCCAACCAGGCGCCACGATTCAACATCCGCGGCGCTACATCCATTGGGCAGGGAGGAAATGCACTGGTCCTTATTGATGGTGTGGAAGGTGATCCAAGTCTCATCAACCCGAGCGACATCGCAAGTATTTCTATTTTGAAAGATGCTGCCTCGGCTGCTATTTATGGTGCAAGAGGAGCTTTTGGTGTAGTACTGATCACCACCAAATCCCCTTCAAAAGGAAAAACGAGTGTAACATATTCTGCCAATTATTCGATTAAAGCACCAACGAATGTTCCTGATTTTGAAAATAACGGGTACATCTTTGCAAAAATGTTTGCGGAATCAACGGTTGCGTGGGAAAATCAATTCCCGCAGGCGGTGAATAAAACCTTGAAATTTTCTGCAGCATACCTCGCTGAATTGGAAAGAAGGTCAAAGATTCCCGGATTACCTACTACAGAAATTGATCCGGTAACCGGTGAATTTGTTTATTATGCAAGCACTGACTGGTATAATGAATTGTATAAAAAAGAAACACGTGCACATGAACACAACCTGACCATTTCAGGCAGCAGTGATAAAACTTCATTCCTATTGACAGGTCGGGTTTTTAATCAGGCAGGACTCTTCAGATATAATTCAGATGATTACCGTGTATTGAATCTTCGTGGCAAGGGATCTGTGCAGGTTTATCCCTGGCTGAGGATAGAAAACAATTCTGATATTTCCAGTACAAAATATCATAACCCGCTCAATGTAGGGGAAGGGGGAGGAATCTTCCGGAATATTGCAGACGAAGGACATCCGCTCGCGCCGATGTTTAATCCGGATGGTACACTCAGTGCTTCCTCCGCTTATTCAGTCGGAGATTTCTGGTATGGTAAAAGCGGATTTGATTTCACCCGTGCGATATTCAGGAATACCACCGGTTTTACTGCACAAGTGTTGAACAATCGCATCAGGGTAAAAGGAGATTTTACTTTTCAAACGACCAATAATAATGAAACGCGTAAGCAGGTTCCTTTGCCTTACAGTTCCAAACCGGGCGTCATCGCTTACCTGGGCTCAACTACAAACGACCTTCGCGAAACCAGGCAAACCACACAATACCTCGCAACAAATATTTATACTGAATACGAAAATACTTTTGGAAATGACCATTACTTCAAAGGGATGGTGGGATACAACTACGAACAATCAACTTTCAAATCACTACAGACACAACGCAATGGTCTCATATTTGAAAATGCAAACGATATCAACCTCGCACTAGGACAGTCCATCACTACCGCCGGGGGATATGAGCAATGGGCGATCGTTGGTGGATTTTCACGACTGAATTATTCTTTCAAAGACAAATATCTTCTCGAAGTAAATGCCCGATACGACGGTTCATCAAAATTTCCAACTGATGAACGGTTTGGATTCTTTCCTTCCATATCTGCCGGCTGGAGAATTTCGAAGGAACGATTCTGGAATGTTTCACCCAACCTCATATCTGATCTGAAAATTCGCGCATCCTACGGATCACTCGGAAACGGGAATATCGGATCCTATGTATATCAGGAGCAACTCGCCATTTCGCAACTGGGTATTATATTGAATGGTACCCGTCCCCAGTTTACAAGTCGGCCCAGTGTATTACCTGAAGGACTAACCTGGGAGACTTCAACAACACAAAACATAGGCCTTGATTTCGCGATGCTTTCCAACCGGCTGCGGTTTGCCGGAGATGCTTATATAAGAAAAACCACAGACATGTTCACGGTTGGTGTGACATTGCCCGCTGTTTTCGGTGCCACTTCCCCCCGGGGAAATTATGCGGACCTGAAAACAAAAGGATGGGAAGCAACACTTTCCTGGAAAGATAATTTCACGGCGGGCGGCAAACCCTTTAGTTATGATGTTCGTTTAACCATGGCCGATAATACAGCAGTGATTACAAAATATAATAATGCAGATAAAAGATTGACAGATTATTACCCGGGAATGAAGATTGGTGAAATATGGGGTTATGAAACAGAAGGTTTTTTTACTTCCGCAGACGATATTGCAAAGCATGCTGATCAGAAAATGTTCCTTTCAACATCTTCCGGACAAACGTTTCCCGGTGATATAAAACTGAAAGATCTCAATGGCGATGGGTTTGTAAATCCCGGAACAAGCAGGGTAAGTGATCCGGGAGACAGGCGCATCATCGGCAACAGTTCACCCCGTTATACTTATGGCATTATGCTGGGTGCGGAATGGAGTAACTTCTTTTTCTCTTCATTCTTTCAGGGTGTTGGCAAACAGGACTGGTGGCCCAGCTCGGAAGCGGGCATTTTCTGGGGACAATACAACAGACCATATAATAAATTACCCAGGTGGCATCTGGACAATCACTGGACACCTGAAACACCTAATGCATACATGCCACGTTATGTTGCGCGCCTTGCTAATCGTCCCGGTGGTATCCTTCGCGAAGCACAAACACGATACCTCCAGAATGTCGCTTATATCAGGTTGAAAAATATTCAGGTGGGTTACAATTTACCACAGCGCGTGATTTCGAAAATTGCCGGGACAGCCGCGAGGATTTATATTTCCGCAGAAAATGTTTGGACCTGGTCACCCTTATACAAACTCACGAAGGACCTGGATCCGGAAAGTACAGGTCCCTCCGATCAGGTATTCAGCCCGGGTGGTAATGCAGGAGATGGCTACAATTATCCGATGATGAAAGGAATCACCTTCGGTTTGTCTGTGACTTTTTAATAACTACAATGAAAGGTAATATGAAACAATATTTGATGCTATTGACAATTGCAGCGGTTTTTACAGGCTGTAAAAAACTGGAACAACTTCCCCAGGCTACGGTTTCGCGTGAAGCCGTATTTGGCAGCGAAAAGGGACTTGAATTGTATTCAAACTCTTTCTATCAGATCCTTCCCAATGCTAACAATATCCATACGGCTGATTACGTCTCGGACTATGGAGCCAGAAGAGATGCACCGGCCTTTCTGCGTGCCGGAGCATATAGTGCGAATACAGTCGATAATACTTCTGCCTCCGCATATGCATTAGTGGCGTTAGGACCCGACTGGAATTGGGGCTGGGGTTCGCTCAGGAACATAAATTATTTTCTTAAGTACAATACGAATTCCGCAGTTCCGGAAGATGTGCGTCGTCACTATAATGGAATTGCCCGTTTTTTCCGCGCGTTCTTTTATTTTGAAAAAGTAAAAAGATTCGGTGATGTTCCCTGGGTGAGCATACCCTACGATGTAAGCGATTCAGCAATGTATAAAGGAAGGGATTCGCGCACACTGGTGATGGATTCCGTGCTTGCCGATCTTGATTATGCATGTCAGAATATCCGCACCACCAGTGATGCCTCCCGGACATTGATAACTAAATGGGTAGCCTTTGCCTTCAAATCAAGAGTTTGTTTATATGAAGGCACATACCGGAAATATCATACAGAATTGAATTTAACAGGGACTGCAAACACCTGGTTAGATCGCGCAGTCACAGCTTCGAAAGAGATCATGGATAAATCAGGATTCAAATTATACGAAGGCGCAGGAACATCGTTGTCGTACCGCAGGGTATTTACCAGCACCGCACCGGTTCCGGAAGAAGTAATGCTTGCGGCTGTACAGGACCCGGCATTAGCAACATTGCATGCGGCGAACTGGTACATGACGAGTGCTACAACAGCAGTAAGATTTAGTTTCATTCGCACCTTTATCAATACCTACCTGAAGATTGACGGCACCCCTTTTACGAATACTCCCGGATATGATACCATGTGGTTTGCAAATGAAGTAAAAGGAAGAGACAAACGACTCGAACAAACGATCCGCATGGGACCTTACAAGAGAACGAATGCCGGCGTTTCAGTTGCGGCGCCTCCTGTGTTTTCGTATACCTATACAGGTTATATGCCTATAAAATGGAGTCTGGATGATGTGTTGTTTGATACGCGCGACCTTAATACAAATGCTGTTTCCATTTTCAGGTATGCCGAAGTGTTGCTGAATTATGCAGAAGCAAAAGCTGAAGTTGGAACATTTACAGATGCGGACTGGGCACTGACCATTGGTGCTTTACGCAAACGTGCCGGCATTACCGGTGGACTGACTACGAAACCAACAGTCGCTGACCCTTATTTGCAGACTAATTATTTTCCTGGTATTACTGACCCGGTAATACTTGAAATCAGAAGAGACCGTGGTATTGAATTAACATTGGAAGGTTTCCGCTATTATGACCTTATGCGTTGGAAAAGAGGTCCGCTGTTGACGATGGAATGGAATGGTATGTATGTACCGTTTCTTAATACGCCTTTAGATCTGAATGAAGATGGTGTCCGGGATGTGGCATTTTATAAAACTATGCCGTCACCCGCCGTATCCGGCGTTACTTATATAAATGTTTCACCCACTATTGGTACGCAACCAAATTCTCAAAGATTGAAAAATGACACCTTTGGTGAAATCACCTGGTTGAATAATATTCCGAGGGTTTGGGACGATAAAATGTACTACTATCCAATTCCACAGGCCGAACTGGTGATCAATCCCAACCTCGGACAGAACCCCGGCTGGTAAATTGAATTTTCATCTTTTTTCAGAAGGCGCAGAGTAAATTACTTTTGCGCCTTTTGTTTTGCCGATTTA
>DATLDA010000051.1:0-2047 GCA_035526135.1 Flavitalea sp. | reverse complement strand
CGATTCTGTATTCATCCGTGCAATCCGTGTAATCTGTGATCGTCTTTGCGAAACTTTGCGATATCTCTGCGCACTTTGCGGTTAAAAAAATGATCATTGTTAGGCATTCGCACCAACAATAATCGCAGACATTACCCCTTTAACTTTTTCTGATTATTTTACATAAGCATGAAAACAGTAATGGATACAGCAAACAGGAATGAATTGATCAACAGGATTCAATCACTTCAGGAAAACAGTAAACGAGAATGGGGCAAAATGAATGCTTATCAAATGGTAAAGCATTGTGTTTTATGTGAAGAAATGTATCTCGGTAAAAGAAAATACAAACGCGCATTCATAGGATACATTTTTGGCAGGATAGGGTTGAAGAAGTTATTAAAAAATGATACCCCTTTAAAAATAAACGAACCCACCAGCCCTCATTTTAAAATAGACGAACCGGATGGCGATTTCTCTGCTGAAAAATTAAAGTGGATATCCCTTATGAAAGAATATGGATCATATTCAAACGATGATTTTGAACATTGGTTTTTTGGAAAGATGACAAAAGAACAGGTAGGCTTATTTGTGTATAAACATACAGATCATCACCTGCGGCAATTTAATTGCTGATTAAGTACAAGTGCATTCAATAACAAAACAAGTCTCTTATTTGTTTTGCGGGAAGATCCTGATCGTCTTCATATATCTTCCGCGATAGTATTCGCTCATTGGTGTAATGGTAACACCGTGCTGTTTGCCCGAGGTAGAATGTATAAAACTCATAAGTCCGTTTTCATTCGAAACAACCAGTCCCATATGACCAACAAATTTATCAGCACTGTCAGTACCTGTAAATAAAACAAGATCACCCGGCTGGGCGGATGCTTCAGGAACTTCAGTCCCCACCATGGTAAAATCAATTGAAGAACGGGGTACCAGTATGTCGAAATGTTTAAATACATAAGTTATAAAACCGGAGCAGTCGAAACCCGCGGCGGGGTCTATGGAGGCATATTTATAAGGTATTCCAATTAAAGTTTTTGCGAATTCCACAACCTGGCCAGGTTGTACATTTTTAGTATCAATTTCTTTCCCGGAAAAAAATTTTTCTGCTGCAGCTGTTGGTTTTAAAGTATCGCCCAAAGGTTCGATAACTGTCATAGTATCTCCAAAGGCCTCCAGGCTATCCGAATTGCTGATAGTTCCCTCCTCATTTTTATCTTCAGGCACCTCACAGGAGGTAAGAAACAGAAGGGATGCCAGTACAACGAGGTATTGCTTCATAACTCATCTTTGTATGGGATACCAGTGCAATTTTCGGGCTAACTTTGCGCCACCACAAAGAAAACCTATGCCAGAATACAGAATAGAAAAAGATACCATGGGAGAGGTAAAGGTTCCCGGAGATGCCTATTACGGGGCCCAAACCCAGAGAAGTATAGATAATTTTAGAATCGCCCAGGATATCAACAAAATGCCTAAAGAAATTATCAGGGCTTTTGCTTATCTGAAAAAGGCGGCTGCACTCACAAATTTCGAAGCTGGCGTACTTCCCAAAGAAAAGCTTGACCTGATTTCAAAAGCAGCAGATGAAATACTGGAAGGGAAACTGGATGCTTATTTTCCGCTTGTTGTATGGCAAACAGGTAGCGGTACACAAAGTAATATGAACGTGAACGAGGTAATTGCTTACCGTGCACACGTGATGAATGGAGGACAATTATCCGACAAGGAAAAATTTGTACATCCCAATGATGATGTAAATAAATCCCAGTCATCGAACGATACTTTTCCAACAGCGATGCACATTGCCGCATATAAAATGCTGGTGGAAACTACAATACCAGGTATTGAAAAATTCCGGAATACGCTTGCAGAAAAAAGCAAAAGCTTCATGCACGTTGTAAAGATCGGCCGCACTCATTTCATGGATGCAACTCCGCTTACACTTGGACAGGAATTCAGTGGCTATGTTTCACAACTTGATCATGGTTTAAAGGCTATCAAAAATACCCTCGCGCATTTATCGGAGTTGGCCCTGGGAGGTACCGCAGTTGGAACC
>DATLDA010000029.1:0-10339 GCA_035526135.1 Flavitalea sp. | reverse complement strand
AAACAAACCTTCAAGCTGGTGAAGCAGTAATTGCAATAATTCTGTTTCCGGATTTTAAGGGCGCATGTTATGCATGCCCCCTTTTTTTATTATCCTTGTAAATCGGGGTTGTGTTACGTTCCTACATCAGAATTGTATAGACATCGGGAAGTTAATTTTCACCTGTATCTTGTATCTCTTTTAATTTCAAACTTGGATTCAAGTAAAGAAAATCTCAGCATTCAAAGATGGGTAGTGGCCATTGCAATACTCCTATTTGCTGTCAAAGTATTGGCTTACTTTCTTACGTACTCTGTATCCATTCTTACCGATGCGATCGAAAGCACTGTAAATGTGGTGGCCGGATTTATTGGGTTGTACAGCCTGTATCTATCAGCAAAGCCCAGCGACGTGAATCATCCTTATGGTCATGGCAAAGCGGAATTCCTATCCGCCACCGTAGAAGGTACCCTCATCTTCGTTGCCGGTATTTTTATTATCGTGGAGGCTGTCAGCAATTTGCTTCACCCTCAAACGATACGGCAGCTTGACTTCGGAATACTACTCATCGCCATAACAGCTGTTATCAATTTCATCCTGGGATATGTGTGCATACGGAAAGGAAGAATGAACCATTCGCCCGCACTTATTGCAAGCGGAAAACATTTGTATACTGACTCATATTCCACTCTCGGAATAATTTCCGGTCTGGCCATCCTGTATTTTACGGGTCTTGGCTGGCTTGACAGCACCATCGCGTTATTATTTGCGGTGATCATCCTGTACACCGGATACAGAATCGTCCGCTCTTCCATAGCAGGTATTATGGATGAAGCGGATGAAAAACTGATTGCAAAACTGGTAAAACTTGCCGACAAACAACGACGCGAAAACTGGATAGACCTTCACAATCTTCGTGTGATAAAATATGGCAGCAAACTACACATAGATTGCCACCTCACCGTTCCGTGGTACCTTAACGTACATGAAGCGCACCTCGAAATTGAAGAGTTGGTATGGCTCATAAGGAAAGAATTTGGCGATGCGGTTGAATTTTTTGTGCATTCCGACGGCTGCCTGGATTTTCAATGCAGTCTGTGCTTTAAAACGAATTGCAACGTAAGACAAAAAATTTTCGAAAAAAGAATTGCCTGGAGCGCAGAAAACGTAGTATCGAACAAAAAACACAGGTTGATCGGAGAAGAAGGGATGAGGATGAAAATTAAAAATTAAAAATGCAAAATTAAAAAAATGTACTCCTTGATTTTGATTTTTCTGTGATTTCATATCCTGATTTTTTTGATCTTAACTTTTCAATTTTAAATTTTTAATTTTTAATTTTTAATTTTTTATAAATGCAGGCTTGGAAAGATTACCAGGAAAAAAACAACCAAAGATTTCTTGATGAATTACTTGACCTCTTGCGCATTCCTTCCGTTAGCGCGAAGAGTGAACACAAGGGCGACATGAATCGCTGTGCGGAAGTCGTGAAACAAAGGTTGCTCGAAGCCGGCGCCGACAAATCAGAAATCTTTTCAACTGCAGGTCACCCGGTGATTTACGCAGAAAAAATGATTGACAAGAGCAAACCGACGGTGCTTGTATATGGTCACTACGATGTACAGCCACCGGATCCTTTGGAATTGTGGAATAGTGGCCCATTTGATCCGGTCATCAAAGAGGACCGGATCTATGCGCGTGGATCCGCCGATGATAAGGGACAATTTTATATGCATGTGAAAGCGCTGGAAATTTTTTCGAAGACAAATTCACTTCCTGCTAATATTAAATTCCTGATAGAAGGAGAAGAAGAAATCGGTTCTCCGAACCTGGCAGCTTTTGTCGCAGAAAAAAAGGAAATGCTTAAAGCTGATGTGATCCTGATCAGTGACAGTTCGATGCTCAGTTTGGATACGCCCTCCATTGATGTAGGTGTGAGAGGGCTTGCTTACATCCAGGTGGAAGTAACCGCAGCAAACCGGGATCTTCACAGTGGTGTATATGGTGGGGCGGTTGCAAATCCGATCACGATTCTCGCTAAAATGATTGCTTCCTGTCACGATGAAAACAATCATGTTACTATTCCCGGTTTTTATGATAATATCATTGAATCAACAGCGGACGAAAGAAAATTGATGGCGGAAGCACCTTTCAGTGAAGCAGATTTCAAAAAAGATCTTGGCATTTCCGCATTATGGGGTGAAAAAGGATATACCACCAATGAAAGAACCGGCATCCGGCCGACACTAGAATTAAATGGTATCTGGGGAGGTTATACCGGCGAGGGATCGAAAACCGTGCTTCCTTCAAAAGCAAGTGCAAAAATTTCTGCAAGGCTTGTTCCGAATCAATCTTCAAAAAAAATTACCGAATTATTACTGGATCATTTCAAAAAAATTGCACCGGCCGGTGTAAAAGTTGAAACCATCGAGTTTCATGGTGGAGAACCGTACATGACCCCAATTGATTCTTCTGCTTATAAAGCAGCCGCCAAAGCTATTGAGACGACGTTCGGAAAGAAACCCATACCCCTTCGTGGCGGCGGCAGCATCCCTATTTGTTCGATCCTGGAAAAAGAACTGGGAATCAAAATCGTCTTCATGGGCTTTGGGCTCGATAGTGATAACCTCCATTCACCTAATGAAAAATTTGACCTCAAGAATTTTTACAAAGGGATAGAAACGATCCCTTACTTCCACAAATACTTTGCAGAGATGAAATAATTAAAATTGAAAAAGCGAAATGCAAAATGAACAAATAAAGGAAAACTGAAAACTTTTTTAATTTTTAATTTTGAATTTTTCATTTTCAATGGAGAAACTTCGCATCGATAAATACCTATGGGCGATACGCCTGTTCAAAACTCGTACACTGGCAGCGGTTGCGTGTGACACAGGCAAAGTAAAATTGCTTGGAATTTCGGTGAAAGCGTCAAAAGCGGTAATCCCCGGTGACGAATATGAAGTAAAGACGGAGTCAAGAAAATGGGTGATCAAGGTGACAGGATTACTTCCGAGCCGCGTTGCATACAGTGAAGCGGTGAAGTATTATATTGATATCACACCTGCAGAAGAAAAAGAAAAACTTGAATTTTCGGCCGCCAGCTTTCATACAGGCAAACGATTGAGTAAGGTGGGAAGGCCTACCAAGAAGCAACGCCGTGATCTGGAGGATTTTACAGGAAATTGAGTGGCCTGCTAATAGGAAATACCTACTGCTTTCATTTAGACGAATATTTGTCGGGTTTAGGGTCATACTTTCCCCATTTTTGACGTTATAGTACTGTTACTCGTTACTAACCCTAAATCCACGGCTATGAAATCTTTCATGATTAAAACCAGGTATATATTGCCCTTGTTCACGAATACGTGGCTAGGCATATTTGTACCCGCCACTGTTAAAGAATGGATCTCTGAAAGAAACGTATCAAGGACAGAAAAAAATGTAAGGTCAATTCAGTCCGAATCTTTTCGCGTCATTCATCCTGCAGAAAGCAACAGTAGCAGGAATACTGATTGTAGTCCTAAGCCCTGAGATTTTTTCCGGTAATTTGGTTAAGGCTCTTTTTTAAATCTGATTTATCGCATGACTTAACAATCTGGTACACCATCGATCGATTGTTAATTCGCAGTTCATTCCACACTTCACAACTGCTCGTATCTTTACAGGATGCGAATCGACATTCTCACCGTTCTTCCTGAATTGCTTGAATCTCCTTTTGCACATTCCATTATGAAACGTGCAAAAGAAAAGGGATTATTGCAAGTGAATGTTTTCAACCTGCGGGATTATACAAATTATAAACACGGACAGGTAGACGATTATCAATTTGGAGGTGGGGCGGGCATGGTAATGATGCCTGAACCACTCGCAAATGCCATTGAAAACCTTTCCGAAAAAACCCGGTACGATGCTATCATCTATATGACACCTGACGGGACACGCTTCACACAAAAAATTGCGAACAAACTATCGCTTTCAGAAAATCTCCTGATCATTTGCGGACACTATAAAGGAATTGATGAAAGGATCCGTGAACATTTTGTTACCATGGAAATTTCAGTTGGAGATTACGTACTCAGTGGGGGCGAACTCGCTGCTGCTGTCATCGTTGATGCTGTCGGGAGGCTTTTGCCAGGCGTATTAAATGATGAAACGTCTGCACTTACAGATTCATTCCAGGACGATCTTCTTGCCCCGCCAGTGTATACAAGGCCCGCAGAGTTTCGCGGATGGAAAGTTCCTGATGTTTTACTCAGTGGCGATCCGAAAAAAGTTGATGAATGGCGCCATGAATTATCTGTCCAGAGAACAAAACAACGGCGCCCGGATCTGGGTGAAAACAAAAATCCGATCAGTATGTAAGTTTATTTTTCTTTCACCCGGATCACCGGCAATTCTTTTTCTCTCACCAACTTATTGAACGTATTGATATCTGTGGCCATGATCTGGTTGAACTTTTTCAATTGTTCATCGATCTGTGTTGCAAGTTCTGCATAAACATCCTTCACCTGTTTGCTTGGTGCGAAATAGCCGCTGTTGGCAGCATCGAACACACCGCTTAATTTATCATTCAGCTTAATCGGATAATTCAAAACATCCTGCCCGCTTTTTGCCTTGGTCTGATATAGTGTTTCCTCAATGGCTGTCAATTGATGATTGATGGAATCGGCCAATTGCTTTACTTCTTTTGGAACATCTTTTCCCTGTTTACCAGTGAATTCATTGATCTGATCCCTCGCGCTGCGAATATTCCTGATCGTTTTCTGCATCTCGTTGAATTTATCACGCACCTGTGATAAAAATGCGTATTGCGCTTCATAATCAGCCTGCGTAATCTTATAATTCGGGTCCGCTAAAACTGTTGCTGTTACATCTGCACTGTCATTTCCTTTTCTGACCCTGATTGAGTACGTTCCCGGTATGGCTTTGATGGTTCCGGGAACCCCGTTCCATAATATCATTCCTTCTATTCTTTCAGCGGGAGCGTATTGCAGATCCCATACAAACTGATTCAACCCTTTTCCCGCATCTATTTTTCCTGTATCGCCGGTTCCGGTGGTACTGAAAAATTTTATTGGTTTATTATTCCGGTCGAGAATAGTGATATGAACCACATCGCTATCGTTCATTTCCTTTATAAAATAATTTACCTGTATGCCATTTTTCGGATTCATTCCCGCGTTACGTGGAGCCGTTTGCTGGCTTCCATCCATACGGTATGCAGGGTTCACATTGAAAACATGCAGGTTTTTAGCAACATAATTTTTATCGAGCTGTTGTAATAAACTCAAATCATCGAGAACGTACAATGATCGCCCCTGGGTTGCTACTATAAGGTCATTATTTTTTATTATTAAATCAGTAACAGGAACTTCAGGCAAATTCAATTGAAATTTTTTCCAGCTGTTGCCGTCATTGTATGAAATATACATTCCGTATTCCGTACCTGCATATAATAAGCCTGGCCTCTTTTGATCGGCCCGTAACGTACGGGTAAAATGCATCCGGTTAATTCCATTGGTAATCAGCTTCCAGCTTTTGCCGTAATCTTCAGTTTTATAGATGTAAGGGGCAAAATCATCCGACTTATACCGCGTTCCCACAAAATAAGCAGCCCCCTTTTTAAATGGATCCGCATCAATGCAATTCCACATAATATTTTTTGGAGCGTCTTTGGGTGTTACATTCTCCCAGTTTTTTCCTGCATCCCTGCTTACGTGTATGAGACCGTCATCACTTCCTGTCCATAACAGGTCTTTTTCAAAAGGCGATTCGCTCGCCGTAAATATTGTACAGAAATATTCAACCGATGTATTGTCTTTGGTGATGGGTCCTCCGCTTGGTCCCTGTTTTGATTTATCATTGGTAGTGAGATCGGGAGAAATCTGTTCCCAACTTTGTCCTTCATTTTCTGTCATGAACAATGCATTTCCAGCTGCATATAATTTCTTCGGATTATGCGGTGAAAAGAAAATGGGGAAGTTCCATTGAAAACGGTATTTAAGACTTGCCGCTCCGGCACCCATCGGGTTGTCGGGCCAAACGCTGATGGCGCGGTTCTCTCCGGTTTTGTGATCGAGACGAGCAAGGTAGCCACCATAGTTTCCTCCATAAACAATGTCGGGATTCAATGGATCCGCAACCACATAACCGCTTTCACTGCCTGCAGTCTCCTCCCAATCGCGATCAGTTACCGAACTGCCATAAGTTCTGCTGCGGATTCGTAGAGTAGAATTATCCTGTTGCGCGCCCAATATGCGATACGGAAAAGCATTATCTGTTGACACGCGGTAAATCTGAGCTGTGGGCTGATTCATATACGTACTCCAGTTTTCTCCGCGATCAAAAGAAATTTGCGCACCGCCATCATCGGCTACGATCATCCGGTTTGGATCTGTCGGATCAATCCATAGGTCATGATGATCTCCGTGTGGTGTTCGCAGCGACTGCCAGGTTTTTCCTGCATCCTGACTTCGCATGAAACCCACATTCGGAGCATATACCACGTTTTCATTTTTTGGATCAACAAATACTTTTGTATAATACCATGCACGCTGACGAATATTATTATCACTACTCTGAAGTGTCCACGTTGTTCCGCCATCATTGCTCATATACAAACCACCTTTTGCATTTTCAATCAGAGCATAAACCTTTTCAGGATTTGATACTGATACTGCAATCCCTGTAATCCCCCAGACTCCCTTTGGAAGCCCTTTAGATGTGGTGAGATTAATCCATGTATCTCCTCCATCGGTGCTCTTCCAGATCCCGCTTCCGTCTCCACCACTTTCCAAACTATAAGGAGTTCGTATCAATCGCCATGTACCGGCATAAAGGACGCGTGGGTTGCCGGGCTCCATTACAAGATCTGAAGCGCCGGTCTGATTGTTTACAAACAAAACCCGTTTCCAGCTTTTACCGCCATCGGTCGTTCTATAAATACCTCTCTCCTCATTCGGACCGAATAAATGTCCCATTACGGCAACCCACACGATATCCGGATTGCGTGGATGAATAACGATCCTGACAATATGCCGTCCGTCTTTTAAGCCGATATTTTTCCAACTCCGTCCTCCATCATCGCTGCGCCACATGCCATTCAATCCTTCACTGACATTCCCTCTCATTGTATTCTCTCCTTCGCCTGCATATACCACACTTTCGTCTGACGGGGCTATTGCAACTGCTCCTATCGTACTTCCGAAATATTTATCAGAGACATTTTTCCAATTACTTCCTCCATCGGTGGTTTTCCATACACCACCGCCGGTAGCACCAAAGTAAAAAGTATTACGATTTGCATAGCTACCGGTAACAGCAGCGCTGCGTCCTCCCCGGAAAGGACCAATCAAACGGTACTGCATTTTCGAAAACAAAACAGAATCGGAATTATCGGCGATAACGGGAAGTTTTTCTTTCCTTGCCTGAGCATTCAGTTCCTGGATAATGACAAGTAAAAATACGACGGCAAACAATTTTCTCATATGATGCAAATTGAAAATGGAATGTACGAATTTCAGTATAACAATTTTCTACGGCTTATTCATAGTACACACAAAAAAAGGCGTTGAATAATTCAACACCTTTTTATAAGAATTAAGAAAATTTTACTTGATCGGTTTGAAGAAATTCTCATCAACCGGTTTATTGATCTCAATTTTTGAAAGTACAAGCTCGCCAAAAGGAAGCGTAATCGTCATAGGTACAACAATTCCCTCGGGCACTTTCTGAAAGTTGCTGTATTCATTGGTGACTTCCTGTTCCTGTCCGTTCATACTTTGTTTTGAAATCGTTCTTACGATATAATTCGATTTGTTGTCTACAAATACAGTTTGCTTTTCGCCATCTTTTTTTGTAATTACGATCTTGGTTGCTTCGGAACCATTGATATTTTCTTTCCCCGCGACTTCAGCTGTATAACCTTTCTCTTTATAAGTAACCAGCGGGTCACCAATATCAAGTCCGTCCTGTAATTTTTTCAAATCACCTGCCGAAATAGAATCAACTTCCGTTTGGCCCTGGAAAGGCATAAAAGACCATCCATTTGTGGGAGTAACGATTTGGAATCCATTCATATTCATTACTGAAATATCCTGACGCATTCCTTTTCCTTTTTGCTTTGTCAGTATCAGGTTAACATCAGTTCCCTGAACACTCACAATACCTTCCTGCCGAATGCTATTCACTTTGCCCCAGGCCTCTTTTCCGCCGATGGCATCTACGTGCTTGTTTACTATTTCGTCAATGGTTTGGGAATAACCGGCGATACCGATAGAAAGGGCAGCTATTGCCAAAAAAAATCCGCGAACTGATTTCATTGTTCTTATTTTTTGTTTGATGATAAATTAATATGAAGGTTTTGAAAGTTTTGGATCTATAGTTTTATTCACTTCTATTTTTTCATAGTTCATCGCAGCACCCATGCCGCCAACCGTAACTGTGTAAGGAAATACCAATCCTTCTGAAGTTTTTTGAAAATTGGAATAATCAAGATTTATTTCTCCATCACTGCCCTGAGGTCGTCCACGACCCATCATGCCGTTATCCTTGAATGAAGTCCTGACCAGATAATAAGTAGCACTATCGATATAATAGGTCTGCTCCCTTCCTGATTTAAGCGTCAGCTTTATTTTATACGCGTCCTTTCCATCAATAGTTGTTTTTCCTTCAAGTGAAGCTTTATGGCCTTTTGCTGCATAATTCACCAGTGGACCGGCTACATCAAGTTCTGTCAACTGGCTGGCATACATATCGGCAGGCATGGCTTCAAATTTACCCTGACTTCTTGGTGTCGAACTCCATCCACCTTTATCCGTTACGAGCATAGTCATTGAACCCATCCCGAAATCCACATCTCTTCGGAATAACTGGTCCTGAATTTTATAAATTTTAGATGTCACCTCTTGTCCGTTTTGCATAACGGATACTCCTTCCATGTATAAAGACTTAACAGCATTCCACTTTTCAAGTCCTCCGGTGGCTTCAATATGTTTGTTAATGATTTCCTCAGCCGTTTGAGCATAACTGCCTGTCACAGCCGATAAAAAAAGGACAGGAAGTAGCCATTGATGTAGTCGCATAAAGCTGAATTGAATGAAGTAAGATTCCAAAAGTAAGCAGAAGGTTGTAAGCCAGCTGTTCCGTTTATAAATAAATTGCACCTTATTCAGGCTCAATCCATCAACATGAGATCATTTGATATTTCCTGCCTTTTGGTTGATGTTTTCAGTCAAACCATTTATCCGGCCCGAATAAATATCCGCGATGGTCGAATTCATACGGTAGAGCCGCTGAATGAATCAGCCACACTCCGGCCCGGCTATATTTTGCCGGGTTTTATCGACAGTCATGTTCATATCGAGAGTTCGATGCTTGTACCTGCACAATTTGCCCGGATCGCAGTGACTCATGGTACCGTTGGGACTGTCAGTGATCCGCATGAGATCGCGAATGTTTGTGGTCTCCCGGGTATTGAATTTATGATCGATAACGGCAAAACCGTACCATTTAAATTCACATTTGGAGCGCCCAGCTGTGTACCGGCAACAAGTTATGAAACAGCCGGTGCGACACTGGATTCGAAAGCCGTTGCTGACCTGCTGGGAAGAAAAGAAATCGGATACCTCAGCGAAATGATGAATTTTCCGGGCGTACTGCAACACGATCCGGAAGTAATGGCCAAATTGAACGCTGCCAAAAAGAATAACAAACCTGTCGATGGACATGCTCCCGGACTCAGAGGAAAAAGTGCAAAGTCCTATATCGATTCCGGTATCAGCACTGACCATGAATGTTTTACTGAAGCAGAGGGAAAGGAAAAACTTGAATACGGAATGAAAATTATCATCCGTGAAGGAAGCGCGGCGAGAAATTTTGAAGCACTTATCGCCCTGCTACACGATTATCCCGATGAAATAATGTTTGGAAGTGATGATAAACATCCCGACAGCCTTGTACAAGGACATATCGGCCAGCTTTGCGCACGAGCGGTACGCGCGGGAATTCCATTGTATAATATACTGAAGGCTGCGTGTATAAATCCTGTTCTTCATTATAAACTCGATATCGGTTTACTTCGGATTGGAGATCCGGCGGATTTTATTATCGTTGAAGATCTGAAAGGCTTTAAAAATATCCAAACGTGGATCAACGGAATACTCGTTGCTGAAAATGGCAAATCGCACATCAGCGTCACCGCCGCTCCCACCCAAACTGTAAATAACTTCCATTGTTCAGAAATCCGGCAAGGTCAATTATCTGTATTTCGCAACGAGGTCATAGGAGATGATGGATTGCTTCCTGTTATTGGTGCGCAAGACGGGCAGCTTATAACAAAAAAAATCTTCGTGGAACC
>DATLDA010000019.1:0-8298 GCA_035526135.1 Flavitalea sp. | reverse complement strand
AGGTCTTCCATGAATAAGTGTGGGATGATGATCTGGTTCAGCACCCATGCCTGCGTTTTCTTAAAACCCCGATCGAGGTAAATTGCACCTACCAGTGCCTCAAGCGTATTGCCGAAGATCTGGCTCATCTTTAGGGAATTGTCAAACTTATTGAAGAAAGTGATTTTCTTCATACCCATTTTGATAGCAATCTCATTCAGCTTATTCCGGTTCACCATTTTGCTGCGCATTTCGGTGAGGAACCCTTCTTCTTTATATGGATATCTTTTAAAAAGAAAATCGGCAATGATTCCACTCAGAATTGCATCGCCGAGATATTCCAGTCTTTCATTGTTTTCATCAGCCGAATCCTTCACCGACCGATGCGTAAGTGCCGCCCGGTAGAGCGCTACTTTGCCCGGCTTAAAACCGAGTACGTTCCGGAGGTTACTCTTGAAGGCTGAATGCGTGCCTTTACCTAAAAGTTTACCAATGAATCCCACAATGAAAGCTACTATTTTTTTTAGATGACAGAAAATATTGAACGCAGATGCACACGAATGCATTGCACTGCAGGAGAAATAAGAAGTCTATTAATTCTTTGATGTCTGAAATTTCTTCACAATAACACATGCATTGTGACCACCAAATCCGAAAGTATTGCTCAATGCGGCATTGACCTGCCGTTTCTGGGCTGTATGAAAAGTAAAGTTCAGTCTGTTATCGAGCTCCGGATCATCGGTAAAATGATTAATAGTTGGAGGTATGATATCATGGACCACACTCATGATGCACGCTATGGCTTCCACCACACCTGCTGCTCCCAGGCAATGACCAGTCATTGATTTGGTAGAACTGATATTGAGCCGATAGGCAGATTCTCCGAATACATCAGTGATCGCTTTCACTTCGGCTATATCACCCAGTGGTGTAGAGGTACCATGTGTATTAATATAATCTATATCACCGGGTTTCATGTTTGCATCATCGAGTGCGGCAATCATTACATTCTTGGCACCAAGTCCTTCAGGATGGGGGGCGGTAATGTGATGTGCATCTGCCGTGGCACCCGCACCGGCAATTTCTGCGTAAATTTTCGCACCTCTTCGTAATGCATGTTCATATTCTTCCAACATGAGGGAACCAGCACCTTCTCCCATTACGAATCCATCCCTGTCCTTGTCATATGGCCTGCTTGCAGTTTTCGGATCATCATTTCTTTCACTCAGTGCTTTCATTGCATTGAAGCCGCCGACACCGGACTCAAAAATGACACTTTCGGAGCCCCCTGTAATAATTGCATCTGCTTTATTGAGGCGAATCAGGTTAAACGCTTCCATAATTGCATTGGTAGAAGATGCGCAGGCACTTACGACAGCGAAATTCGGACCGCGAAATCCATGTTTCATGGAAATATGACCTGCTGCAATATCCAGGATCATCTTGGGAATGAAGAAAGGATTATAACGAGGCGTGCCATCGCCTTTTGCAAAATTCAAAACTTCTTCCTGAAAAGTAATCAGTCCTCCAATGCCACTGGCAAAGACGACACCTACCCGGTCTTTATTGGTATTATCACCATTGATACCCGAATCTGCGACCGCCTCTTCTGCGGCGATGAGCGCCGTTTGTGTGAAGCGGTCCATTTTTCTCGCTTCTTTTTTATCCAAATAGTTCAACGGATCAAAATTCTTCAATTCACATGCGAAACGTGTTTTGAATTTCGAGGCATCGAACTGCCGGATATGATCAGCGCCGGAAACACCGTTGATCAGTCCATTCCAATATTCAGGTAATGTATTGCCAATGGGTGTAAGTGCTCCTATGCCAGTAACAACTACTCGTTTAAGATTCATGCAAAAATATTAGGTGTTTTTCCAGTCATCCTTGATGGCATATCAAAATATGATGCAAGATACAATGCTACAGCTAAGTGTGGCGGGATGAAATAGGAGGAGTTAACCGAATATATAAATCCGCCTTCGCAGCCGGAAGCTATCGAAAGGCGGATTGTTATGACATCTGCATGGCAGAATTACTTCGCGTGCTCTTCAAGATAGGCAATCGCCTGACCTACGGTAGTAATGGTTTCTGCTTGTTCATCAGGAATGGAAATATTAAACTCTTTCTCAAATTCCATTATCAGCTCAACTGTATCTAATGAATCTGCACCCAAATCATTTGTAAATGAAGCTTCATTCGTTACTTCGGCCTCTTCTACTCCTAACTTATCAACTATAATCTTTTTTACCCTGGTTGCGATGTCTGACATTTTTGTAAATTTTAGTTACGGCTGCAAAAATATAATTTTTGACATTATGACAACAATTCATTCACTTTTAATTATCCCAAGTAATTTTGTTGTTTACCCCGTTTTGTTGTACTATTCGCGGCTGCCTCACCGGTAGTTTTCAAAGAAGTATCCCTGTCTCTTCTCATAAAAAAATATCTTCCGAAGTTTTTTTAGTGTGATAACAGCATTAGTTACACAAACAACCTTCATAGAACAACGAACTTGATCAGGCGTTTTTCGTCCGCATACAACGACATCCACCACCTGTGAAAATTACCAGTCGTACAGGGTAAATCATTATATTGCAAGGCACAAAACAAACCAAACTGTAAACCTGAATGGCCCTCAAAATCCTTGACCACGGATCTAAAGAATACCATCAGATGGTACAACTGCGCAATGAGATCCTGCGGAAGCCTTTAGGACTGAAATTTACGCCGGATGAATTGGAGAAAGAAAAAGATGAAATTCTTATCGGCGCTTTTGAAGAAGAAAAAATCCTTGGATGTTGTATGCTCATCAAAGTTGACAAATCAACTGTCAGACTCAGGCAGATGGCTGTTCTTAACAACTTGCAGGGAAAAGGTGTGGGCAGGGCTTTAATGCAGTTTGCAGAAAACATCGCCCGCGATCGCGGTTACCGCAAAATTGTGATGCACGCCCGAAAGAGTGCAACCGGGTTCTATGAAAAACTCGGTTACCAGGTTTCCGGAAAGGAATTTGAAGAAGTGACTTTACCGCATTATATCATGGAGAAGGGACTTTGAGAAGCAGTAGGCAGTAGGCAGTTGGCAGTCGGCAGTATCATTTGTTGCAGTTAAAATCATAACAAGCAACCAACAACTGTGAACTAAGAACTACGAACCAAGAACTACCTGATAATCCTGAAATTAATCGGGTAGCGATACATTTTATTTTCACTTGCTTTAATCGTTGCAACAATCACAAGGACCAGATGTACAAATCCGATCACCATCAATATCAGGATACCGATCAGAATGATGGTTGTTATGATCCCGATAATATAACCAAGAAAAATAGTGATCTGGAAATTCAACGATTCTTTTGCATGTTCCGCTACATACCTTGAATCATCTTTCTTCAGCAGGTAAATAATCAAAGGCCCAATAAATCCGGTGACGAGTGTCAGGAGATGAGCAAGCGTTGCCGCTGTCCTTTCATCCGGAGTAGGTGAATAGCCAGAAGATTCCTCCTTTCCAAGAAAAGATTCATTCATAGCAGTAGTTTTATGAAAGTTAGGAAATTTTGGTGTTGCATCAGCTGGCCGGCGATCAGCAGTCAGCTGTCAGCTATCGCAGCTACCGAACTAGCAGGTTTTTGAATAGCTGCAACTAATATTGATGAAATAAAAGCTAGAAATTATTACAAGCAACTTTGAACCGGGCACTATAAACTAAGTACTAAGAACCTTCCCTTCCAAAACCTCTTCTCTCATCCTTGAAAGAAATAGCACCAGCTGTTTCATAGTGCGTACATCTTCTACGACCAGCATGAAGAGTTTTCCAGATTGTTTCAGTCTTGCCTTATTGGTTCTTTTTTGGATATACTGAAGGATATTTTGAAACAATTCCGATTCAAAATAGGAAGAATCCGGACGGTTAATAAAATAACAACGCAGTGTATCATCTTTCAGGATCATTCTTTCGAAGCCGAGTCTTACGGCCAGTTTCCTCGACCGTACCGTTTCGAAAAGATCTTCAACAGGAGGCGGCACCGGCCCGAAGCGATCATTCAACTCGGTATGGAAAGCTACAAGGTCTTCCTCAGTTTCACAATTGTCAAGCCGTGTATACAAAGACAATCTTTCCGTAATGCTTTCCACATAAAAATCAGGTATCAGGATTTCAAGATCGGTATCGATCGTACAATCCTGTACAAAGTCGTCCTGCCGGGCAATTTCTTCTTTGAAAATACTTTTGAATTCAGTCCTCTTCAATTCACGGATTGCTTCATCAAGAATTTTCTGGTACATTTCAAATCCGATTTCCGCCATAAAACCGCTTTGTTCTCCTCCGAGCATATTACCGGCTCCGCGAATATCAAGGTCACGCATGGCAATCTGAAATCCACTTCCCAGTTCGCTGTGCTGTTCGAGTGTTTGTAATCTCTTCCGCGAATCATTTGGCAGCGTACTGATCGGTGGCGCGAGAAGATAACAGAACGCTTTCCGGTTGCTTCGTCCAACCCTTCCGCGTAACTGATGCAGATCGCTCAGGCCGAACTGGTGCGCATTATTAATCAGGATCGTATTGACATTTGGAATATCGACCCCACTTTCTACAATGTTGGTACATACCAGTACATCGTATTTTTTGTCAATAAAGTCAAGAATGCGTTCTTCCAGTTCATGGCCTTCCAATTGACCATGTGCAAATCCGATACTCAGGTCAGGACATAAACCCTGAATTAATGCGGCCATTTCAGCGAGGCCGTGAATCCTGTTATGTATGAAAAAAACCTGACCGCCCCGTTCAGTTTCAAAATAAACTGCGTCACGAATGAAATCCTGGTTGAACACCTGTACTTCTGTCTGAATCGGTTGCCTGTTGGGCGGTGGCGTATTGATAATGCTAAGGTCACGGGCACCCATTAAACTGAATTGCAGCGTCCTTGGGATAGGCGTGGCCGTGAGTGTCAGGCAATCAACATTAGTCCGCAGTGTTTTTATTTTTTCCTTATGAGCGACGCCGAATTTTTGTTCTTCATCGATTACAAGGAGACCGAGGTCCTTGAATTTAACCTGTTTACCAAGCATGGCATGCGTGCCGATGATGATATCAATCTTTCCGGCTTCCAGTCGTTCCAGTGTATCCTTTTTCTCGCGCGCTGATTTGAACCGGTTGACATAATCAACCGTGACCGGGAAATCCTTCAGCCTGTCTTTAAAAGTTTTATAATGCTGAAATGCAAGAATGGTGGTGGGAACAAGTACGGCTGCCTGTTTTCCGTCAAGACATGTTTTGAATGCTGCCCGCACCGCAACTTCTGTTTTTCCGAAACCGACATCGCCACATACAAGACGATCCATTGGCGAAGCGACTTCCATATCTTTTTTCACATCGGCAATTGCCTTGCTCTGGTCTGGAGTATCCTCGTAAATGAATGAAGCCTCCAGTTCTGTCTGCATATAATTATCCGGGGTATGGGCAAATCCGATTTGGGCTTTTCTTTGAGCATACAGACGTATCAGATCGAAAGCAATTTCCTTGACTTTAGTTTTTGTTTTTTCTTTTAGTTTCTGCCATGCATCACTTCCGAGTTTGCTCACCTTCGGCGTCGTTCCTTCCTTACCGGTATACTTGGAGATCTTATGAAGTGAATTGATGTTTACATAAAGAATATCGCTATCCTTATAAATAATTCTTACAGCTTCCTGCAATCGTCCGTTACTCTCTATTTTTTGCAAACCGCTGTATAGACCGATCCCATGATCGATATGTGTTACATAATCTCCCGGTTGCAATTCCCGCAAGGTGCGTAGTGTCAGTGCCTTGTTTTTATTATAAGCTTGCTTAACCCGGTATTTGTGATAGCGCTGAAAGATTTGATGGTCGGTATAACAAACTACTTTCCTGTCTTCATCGATAAATCCTTCATGTATGGAAGTAGCCAATGGAGTAAAATGAATTTCAGCATTGAGGTCGGAGAAGATACTATGAAGTCTTTCCAGCTGTCTTGGATTTTCAGCAAACAGGTAAATAGCAAAACCTTTTTTCTCCCATTGCGTCAAATCCCGGATCAGCAGATCAAATTGCCGGTTGAAAGCGGGTTGTTCGCGGGTATGGAAGCCTATCTCTGATACAGGATGAGGTAAAGCAGAAATTCCTTCATCCAGTGTTCTGAATGCGCCGAATTCAATAATATGCCGCTGAGCAAGCTGTGATTTAATATCTGCGGCTGTAATGAAATCCGATAATCCGATTTTTATTTTCTCCAGTTTTTCTTCTTCATCTTTTTGTACAGGAGGCGGTATCAGGTCAAGAAAAATTCCAAGATCTTCTTGCTGCGTAAGCACGCGTTCATAGGTAATTTCCCAGTTTTGTAACCAGCAGATCGTATTGGAAGGAAGGAAATCAAAGATGGAGATTTTATCACCGGTGTCGAAATGGGTTTCAACATTTGGAATAATACTCACCTGTAATAATTTTCTTTCGCTTAACTGTGTTTCGGGATCGAATATCCGGATGGAGTCCACATCATTTCCAAACAATTCGATCCGGTATGGTTTTTCATTTCCGAAAGAATAAATATCAAGTATGCCTCCGCGTAATGCAAACTGACCCGGTTCGTATACAAAATCCGATCTGCTGAATCCATATCCGGCAAGCCTTACAATTAATCCATCTACATCCAATACATCGCCGGTTTTCATGTGGATGATATTTCCGCTTAGTGTTTCCGGCAATACCACTTTTTCAAACAATGCTTCGGGATAAGTAATCAGCATTTTTTTATTACCGCCCGCACTCCATCGTGTAAGGGTTTCGGTGCGCAGCATAACATGACTGCTATTCAGTAACCGGAAATTTTTTCTTGTTTTGAAAGAAGAAGGAAAATAGAACAGGTCAAGTGCATTGGTAAGGGATTGCAGTGAATTGTGAAAATAAGCGGCCGATTCGGCATCTTCACAAACGATGACATGATTCAGCTGACTTGAAGCTGGATGATTGAAAATTCCCGATACAAGGAAAACGGGAGAACTCCCTCTTAAATTTTTCAGATAAATACCTGCCGGTGAGGCAAAAGAAAGCTTGTCCGCGATTTGAAAAAGGCGGGGGTCATCAACAAATTTAGAAAGCAACTCCTGCAGGTTCATAACGACGCCTGCAAAGATAATTGATGGACTGCAGGAATGCTTTTTTTATCCGCAATGACAGCAAACCGGAACAGTGGTTTCGCCGTACCTGTACACGGTAATTGATACCCGTTTACCAGATCATACGCAGTTGAAATGTTCGGTTTTTAATGCCAAATTCATTACATTGGCAAATACTTCTAAAGAGATATTTACCAAGAAATACGTACAATGAAAAAACAGATTGTAAGCTTGTTAATTGCCGGGGTTTTTGTGGTCGCGTTGGGGTATTATGCTTTACATCAATCCGATAAAACACGGATTCACTTCCTGAGCAATATGGATAACGAAGACGAGGAAAAAGAAGAACAGAATAAAGAATTGAAGGCTTTTTATACAATTGAGCGATGGAAATATGAATATGATCTTCTGAAAGATCCAAAAACAGGGAAAATTCCTTATAACATCAGGCAACAGGAATTGGCACTTGCCCGAACAATCCCTCAAAAAAACTATGATCAGATCAGCGGGATACAGTCCGGCAACAATTTGAACACCTATACACCAGCCGGCCCAAATGACATTGGAGGAAGGACCCGGGCGCTCGCCTATGATAAAAGGTATGGATTGGCCGGAAACCAGGTGATCCTTTCCGGAGGTGTCAGCAGTGGAATCATGCGCTCAGCGAATGGCGGGGCTACCTGGACAAGAGTAAGTCCGGAAAATGACATACATTCCTTAACCAGCCTTGCACAGGATCCCCGCGCCGGAAATGAAGATACGTGGTATGCGGGTGGAGGAGAATTCATTTCCAATTCAGCAAGTGCGGACAACGTAGCCCCTTATCTTGGTTTCGGCATTTGGAAAAGCATCGATAATGGACTCACCTGGACAAAATTAACTTTACAGGTGACAGATATTGATGGCACGTCTATCATACCCGGAGGAGCACTCGACGTTTTTGATAACCCATTTGATTTTGTACATCGGGTATTTGTGAACCCGGCAAATGGGCACGTTTATATAGCAGGCCACAGAAGACTCATAAGATCAACCAATGGAGGATCCTCATGGAATGTTGTATTTAGTGGCACACTACCCGCCTCATCTGATAATGGTCAAATGGATATTTGCGGCACCACCACAGGCAAACTGTACCTGGGTGTAAACGGTAACTTTCCGGATGTTGATAAACGCGGGGTGTGGACTT
>DATLDA010000012.1:0-11494 GCA_035526135.1 Flavitalea sp. | reverse complement strand
ATACGGGTGTTGAAGCTGTGGAAACCGCAATCAAGCTATGCCGGAAATGGGCGTATGAAGTAAAGGGTATCCGAGAAAACGAAGCCAAGATCATTGTATGCGCCGAGAATTTTCATGGTCGTACAAGCACAGTAATTTCTTTTAGTTCTGATCGTGCAGCGAAAAACAATTTTGGTCCGTTCGCAACGGGATTTATTGTAATCCCCTTTAATGATAAAGAAGCATTGGCTGCGGCATTGAAAGATAAGAATGCCGCCGGTTTTCTGGTAGAACCAATCCAGGGAGAAGCGGGTGTGATTGTACCGGAGGAAGGTTATCTGCGCACCGCCAAACAATATTGCGAGGATGCGAACGTACTGTTCATTGCTGATGAAATACAAACAGGATTGTGCAGGACAGGAAAATTGTTGTATTGTGACTACGAACAGGTAAGACCTGATATTTTATTACTGGGAAAGGCATTGAGTGGCGGTATGATGCCGGTTTCTGTAGTACTGGCAGACGATGAGATCATGTTAACGATCAAGCCGGGTGAACATGGTTCTACTTATGGCGGAAATCCGCTCGCATGCAGTGTGGCAATTTGTGCGCTTACTGTTTTGAAAGATGAAAAAATGGCCGAGAATGCATTTCACATGGGCACTTTACTTCGTGACGGATTGAGCCGACTCGATCACCCTGCCATAAAAATCGTTCGCGGAAAAGGCCTATTGAATGCAATCGAGATCAAACACCCGGATCAGGAAGCTGCCTGGAAGCTTTGCCTCTCCATGAAACAAAACGGACTCCTTGCGAAACCCACGCATGGTGATAAGATCCGTTTTGCACCGCCGTTAATTATTTCCGCTGAACAGGTATTGGAGAGTGTGGAGATCATTAAGAAAAGTCTGGAAAGTCTATAGAATTTCACGCACGCCCATCTTCGCAGTCGCACAGGCAAAGACGCTAAGAGAGCAAAGCCATAAAACTTTGTATTTACTTTGCGGCTTATGTATTTTCTTTGCGCCTTTGCGTGAAACGATATTTATGGATACACACCTTCACCACAAACATGACCACCATGATCATCACCATGAACACCATCTGAAAAGTTCCGATGCTTTGCGTGATATCGTCATCGGCATGAGTGATGGTCTCACAGTTCCGTTTGCACTCGCAGCAGGACTTAGTGGTGCTGTTGATTCAACCTCTATAATTGTGATTGCGGGCATTGCTGAAATTGCCGCAGGTTCGATCGCGATGGGATTGGGAGGTTATCTTGCCGGAAAAACAGAGCAGGATCATTATCAAAGTGAATTGAAAAGAGAATATGATGAAGTGGAGCGCTTACCAGAAAGAGAAAAGGAAGAAGTGCGCGAATTCTTTGAACACATCGGCCTAAGTCACGAAGTTCAGGTGAAAGCAACCGAAGAAATTTCTAAAGACAAAGTGAAATGGGTTGACTTCATGATGAAATATGAATTAGGACTTGATAAGCCGGACCCAAAAAGAGCGGCAAAATCCGCTTTGAATATCGGGCTGTCTTACATTATTGGAGGACTGGTACCATTATCTCCTTATTTTTTTATTGACAATCCAATAGAAGCATTGAGAATTTCCGTAGTGCTTACGATCATTTGTCTCTTTGTGTTCGGGTATTTCAAAAGTAAAGTGACAGGAATAAATCCGTGGTTGGGTGCATTGCGCGTTTCGCTGATTGGTGCACTTGCTGCTGCTGCTGCTTTCACCGTGGCAAAACTGATCGGAGCCTGATTTTCATGGGTTCGTCTACCGTAAGGTTGATTGGAAAAAACTATATTGTTTCCCGTTTTATGCACCTAATCCCGCGACATGATATTTACAAATCGTATGCTGATACGTAACACATCCTTCAGATGTTTTCCACTTTTATTGCTGCTCTGTTTTCCACCGGTTGCACGGTCGCAAAAAAATCAGCAACTGTACAAAGTATTGACATTAACAGGTCAAAAACAAGGTGCTGCGGACCTTCCGCAGGATCGTGGTACGACGGGCGTGTGGCAATGTCTTTTGAAATTGCAATCAACGGGCAGTGTGCTGCATACACAGGCGCATCCTGACGATGAACATGCTGACCTGCTCACATATCTTGGAAGAGGCGTAGGTGCACGGACAGCACTATTATCATTGAACAGAGGTGAGAGTGGTGGTAATGTATTAGGGTATGAATTTTTTGATCCATTGGGATTGTTACGGACCGAAGAATTTTTATTGGCTTCGTCCTATTATGGTTTGGATGACTTGTATTTTACGCGACTCGTTGATTACGGATTCTCAAAAAATGTAGAAGAGGCTTATGAAAAGTGGGGAAAGCAAAATATACTTGCTGAAATGGTTCGTGTAATCCGGATTAACAGGCCGCTCGTTATTATTTCAAGATTTCACGGATCCATCCGTGATGGTCATGGAAATCACCAGGCCGCCGGGGAGGTGTCCCAATTGGCTTTCAAACTCGCCGGCGATTCTACCGCATTCCCCGAACAAATCACAAGTGAAGGTTTAAGACCCTGGCAGCCATTAAAACTTTACCGCGGTGGAGTAAAAGAGAACGAACGATGGCATATTGCACTGAACACAGGAATGAATTGTCCGTGGCTAGGTGAGTCGTATAAAAATTTTGCTGCACTTGGATATAGTTTACACCGATCCCAAACCGGAGGTCAACGAAATGAATGGAATGGATCATTCATTCAATATTACGAGAGGGTGGAAAGCAAAGTGAATAGCAGTGAAAAGGAAAATAGTTTTTTTGAAGGGATTGATACAACCTTGTCTGGCATCTTCACACTATCAGCAGAAAAAATCCCTGAAGAAATCCGGCCGTTGCTTAACGGAATTACAAGCGATATCAAAAATGCTGTTGCTGCGTTCAACGTACTGCAACCTGTGAAAATCCTTCCTTACCTGACAGGAGGGCTGAAAAAAATACGGCAGGCAATGGCATTGGTTACCGCACAACGGGACGCCCTTTTCCTTTTACAGGTTAAAGAAAAACAATTTATCGAAGCGATCAATCTCACTCTTGGGATTCGACTTGAAGGAACCGCAATGGCTGTATCAGCAAAAGAACAGAGAAGTTTTTTTGCCCCCCCTCCCACCATGGATTTTGCTGTACCAGGCCGACCTTTCAAAATAGAAATGTCTTTGTTGCACAACGCCACATATCCTGTCAATATTCGCATGCTGCAATTGAATACTCCTGCAGGATGGAAAACAGAGTTGAACAAAGAACAACCCGCGGCCACAGATGAAAAAGTAGCCAAAACATTCATCGTAACGATAGCAGAAAATACACCTCCCAGTGCACCTTATTTTTACCGCAATTCACTTCGTGAAAGTCAATACGATTATACCGAGGTAAAATTTCAAAATCTGCCGCGATCTGCCTCTCTCATCGAAGCAATTGCGACTTATGTGGTAGACGAGGAACAGATTCAAATCACGCAGCCGGTGCAGGTCCGGCACGCCAATCTTCCATTCGGATACGACCGGCGAACTTTAAAAGCAGCGCCGGCAATCGTCGTGAATATTTCACCTCGATCAGGGGTGATTCCAATCAATACTTCATTGAAAGCCTTCATGGTCAATGTTGAACTGATAAATAATTCTGATACTGCCGTGAGTGGAAAACTTCAGCTTGCAACACCTTACAACTGGAAAGTAACGCCCGGAACAATTCCTTTTTCATTTACAAAAGCAGGTGAAATAAATAATTTTTCATTTAAAATATTTCCGGTAACGACAGGTGAAAAAGAATTTGATATAACAGCTACAGCTATTAGCAATGGGATCTCCTACTCTCAGGGATATGATAATATTAAATATCGCGACCTGGATAATGTTTTATATCTGAAACCCGCGCATGTCACGCTCAAAGGCATCAATGTAAAAGTTCACCCGGGTCTGCGAATCGGCTATATCATGGGAGTGGGCGATGAGGTACCTGCCGGACTTTTGCAATTGGGTGCACAAGTACAACTATTGAATACGAATGATCTGGCTACAGGAAATTTGAATGGATACGATGTGATCATGGTAGGAACAAGAGCTTATGCGGTTCGGAAGGATCTTACCATGTATAATCAGCGGCTGCTCACCTATGCAAAAGAGGGAGGTCACGTGATCGTTTTATTTCAAACACCTGAATTTATTCCCTCACAAATGGCGCCGTACGATGCCAAATTACCGGCAAACCCTGAAGAAGTTGCTGAGGAAAATTCAATCATAACTATTTTGCAACCGCGCCATCCGGTCTTTACGACTCCAAATCTCATCACCTCGAAAGATTTTGAAAACTGGGTTGAACAGCGGGGCTCAAAATTCTTTTCTGAATGGAACCCGGCTTATACGGCAATGATTGCTACGAACGACAGGGGTCAGTCTCCTCAAAGCGGCGGATGGCTGATGGCGAAATACGGGAAAGGGAATTATACCTATTTCGCTTATTCCTTTCATCGTCAACTACCCAATGGGGTCACAGGTGCTTATCGTATTTTGGCCAACCTGATTTCATATGGAAAAAAACCTGCTACCCGTTGAGATCCCTTTACCATAGTATCATCCGGTGTTTGAGGATGGAGTAGTATCTTTTTTGAAATGTTGCTGGTCCGGTATGATTGTCATTACAAGCGTAAGAGCAGCGGCGCTTATCATCATCCATAGACCGGGTTTTTTCTCAGGACAAATGCCGGTATAACAGGCAGAGAAGAGAATATAAGTTTTAATTGCATAGGCAAAGAGGATAGCGCCAACAAAAATATTCCAACGTTTCGCCCAGATCTTAGGTATCAGAAAAAAAATTAAAGCGGGGATAGCTAAAAAAATGAATACTCTTCCCGGCCGGCCATATGTATTGTTCTCCGAAAAAAAACCATTGAAATGTTTCTGAAGATCCGGATACCAGGTCCACGGTAAAAAACAGGAAACGATAAGTAATATTATTGCCACGATACCGATCCACTGAGAATATTTCATGATGTGGTGTATAAAAAAGACCTATAAGAAGTTCTTATAGGTCTGACTGAGGTCCCGAGCGGATTCGAACCGCTGTGGGAGCTTTTGCAGAGCTCTGCCTAGCCACTCGGCCACAGGACCATTTCAGTTCTCAGTTCGTAGTTCTTAGTTCTTGGTTGATTTGCCATTAACGTTAAATGAACCGAACTATTTTGCAGGTGCAAAAGTAGGGATTTTATAGTTCTGAGTTCCGGGTCAAAGTTCAAAGTATACAGGAACTTCGAACTACAAAATGACTGAGAACCAAGAACCAAGAACTATAATTCATGCAGACCATCGCAGAGTCAGAATTGATCCTGAACAAGCGCGGCGCTATTTACCACCTTGATTTATTGCCGGAAGAAATTGCACCCGTTATCATTACAGTAGGCGATCCTAACCGCGTTTCTGAGGTTAGTAAATATTTCGACACCATTGACTTTCAGAATTCCAACCGTGAATTTATAACACATACCGGCAGACTGGGAAGGCAACGTATATCCGTTGTGGCCACAGGAATTGGTACTGATAATATTGATATCGTTTTTAATGAACTCGATGCTTTGCTGAATATCGACTTTCACACACGGTTGATCAAAAGTCAACTGGCAACTTATCAGATCATCCGGATAGGAACTTCAGGTGCCCTTCAAAGTGATATTCCCGTAGATAGTTTCGTAGCATCCACACACGGTTTGGGAATCGATAACCTTTTGAATTTTTACCGTAGGGATCATAACGAAGAAGAAAAACAACTGTTGCAGGCATTTGATACACAGGTACAACTGCAACAGGAAATTTCCCGTCCTTATGTGACCGGTTGCAGCGCCTCATTGCTAAAACATTTTGTGGACGGGTTTCATCATGGAATTACGGTTACCTGTCCGGGTTTTTACGGACCGCAGGGGAGAGTACTTCGACTCGGTTTGCAGCATCCCCTCCTTTTGGACCGTTTATCGCAATTCAACTTGGGCCGGCACAGGATCACAAATTTTGAAATGGAAACAGCAGGAATCTATGGACTGGGAAAGCTATTGGGACATCATTGCCTGAGCATCAGTGCAATTGTCGCCAACCGGGTTTTAAAAACTTTTTCGCGCGATCACAACCTGACAATAGATAAAATGATCCGGAAAGTATTGGAGAGAATTAGTGAACTCTGAAAAGATCGAACAAGTATTCAGGTCACACGTTAACAGATACACAATGGAAGTTTCTTTTCATAAATACCAGGGTACGGGAAATGATTTTATCATCATGGACAACCGCGACCTGCGATATAAAACACTCACTGCCGAAAAGGTCAAAAAACTTTGTGACCGCCGTTTCGGGATTGGGGCGGACGGACTCATGTTTTTACAGGAAAAAGAAGGTTATGATTTTGAAATGATTTATTTCAATTCAGACGGGAAACCGGCAAGTATGTGCGGAAACGGAGGAAGGTGCCTGGTAAAATTTGCACGCAGTCTGGGCATTGACAGGGTTGTATACAAATTTATGGCATCTGATGGCGATCATGAGGGTGAAATAGATGACGAGATCATTAGCATCAAAATGAGAGATGTTGATGATATACGGGAATACCACGGAGATTTTATTCTCAACACCGGCTCACCGCATTATGTAAAAATTATAAACAACCTGAAAGATTTCGATGTGTTCAGAAAAGGAAGGGAAATCCGCAACAGCAATAATTTTCAAAAAGACGGCATCAACGTTAATTTCGTTGAGCAGATCAGTGAAGATGAAATTTATGTGAGAACTTATGAACGTGGTGTGGAGGATGAAACACTTTCATGCGGAACAGGTATCACCGCTGCCGCCATAATATGTTACCACAATGATAATGGTTACAATGATGTTACCGTACAAACAAGGGGAGGAAAACTAACTGTTGAATATGATCGCCGCGGCGATGATCGATACGAAAATATATGGTTGTGTGGACCGGCCGAAAAAGTATTTGAAGGAACAACTACCATCAATTGATGATATGGGTCGAATCATTGCTAAAAGTGAGCTGCTGGCAGAATCAGGAGAGGTATTCGACAAACTGACTCTTTATTGCAACCAACTACCTGAAAATATTTTTTTTGGTGAAATAGAAGGGAAATGGACGATCGCGCAACACGTGCAACACCTTGTGATTTCCACAAAAACAGCGACGGCCGCGTACGCAATTCCAAAATTCTTCATACGCCTGATTGGCGGACGACCCGGGCGTTCCTCACAAACATTCGACGAACTCACGGAAAAATATCAAATGAAATTAAATGCCGGAGGTAAAGCAAGCGGAAGATATGTGCCCGCAAATATTTCTCGTTCCTCCGGAAAAGAAGTGCTGCAAAGCTGGAAACTGGCTGCCTCCCATTACCTGCACGTAGTTGACAGGAAGTGGACGGACAATAAATTAGATTCCTATCAGGTTCCTCATCCCCTTCTTGGCAGGATAACTCTTCGCGAACTTTGTTACTTTACCCTGTTCCACACGGCACATCATCTGAAAGGCATTAAAGCACAAACTATGTTACTTGGATAAGGCGGAACTGTTATTTGAAACGAAGACCTCCAATTTCACTTACAAGTGTTCCGGAAGCATCATACAGGTAAACATGGGTATCCGCTCTATCTAATACAAAACCCAGTGTATTGGAACTGTATATGCGGGTGGATCCCGGCGATAGCGTAACAGGGGGAATGATATAATCTGATTTTCTTACGGTAATAAAGTCAATTACTTCGGTTAGCTTCCAGTTTCGGAGATCTATCGATTTATCTGTATTATTTTTAATGGCAAGCGAAGTATGTTCAATGACTTCGTCAATCACTACTTTTTTGGAAACAAAGATGCCATCAGCCTTGATGCAGGACATGAAAAGGATAAAAAATACCGGCGCCAATTTTTTCATCAAAAACCTGTTGATGGTGAAGTCATTGCCTGCCTGAGGAGGAAGATCCTGTCACGGGAAGCTGTCAGGGAATTTTGCCCTTTCATCCTGGACTTTTCCTGATTCGTACTAAAGGAAGAAATAATAGCCGGAATAAATGTAAATTATAATCTCCAATTTAATTTAAATCAAAACCCCTTTTATGCCAACTACAGAAACAGCGGTTATGACCACACAGGAAGTGGCTGACCGGTTTTATGAACTATGCAAATCCTACAATTGGGAAGGTGCACAGGATGAATTGTATGACAAAAATGCGGTGAGTATTGAACCTCCCGATTCTCCCGGATTGTATTCCGTTGAAGGATTGGATGAGATCAAAAAGAAAGGCGTTACTTTCAACAACATGGTAGAAGAAATGCACGGCGGCTACGTCAATGAACCTATTGTAGCCGGTAAACATTTTGCAGTGGCTATGGGCATGGATGTAACGATGAAAGGCATGGGCCGATCGCAAATGGATGAAATTGCAGTGTATGAAGTGAAGGATGGCAAGATCGTCAAAGAGCAATTCTTCTTCTGACTTTTTTCAAAAGCGATGTCACTGCACATCGCTTTTTTGTTTGAATAACTTCCACTTCAAAGTTCTTAGTTCTAAGTTCTTAGTTCTAAGTTCTTAGTTCTTAGTTCTTAGTTCTGAGTCCATTATTTCAAAATCTAAAATCGCAAATCTAAAATCTAAAATCCAACATAGGTACACATAGAAATTTCTTCGCGTCTTTGCTTCCTTTGCGTCTTTGCGTGAAACTGCTCTGGTCTGTCGTCTCTATTTCAAATCTGAAATCGAATCTTCCTTAACTTGCGGCCTCGTGATTCAGTATTTTAAAAATATTAACCATAAAACCGTCGCCATCGATAAGGTCGAAAACGGTTCGTGGGTCAATGTACTTCCTCCACTAAAACAGGAGGAATTTTCGGAGCTATCGGTCAAACTGAATATTCCACTCGACTTTTTAACGGATTCACTCGATATCGACGAGCGTTCACGTTTTGAAGAGGAAGACAATGTAAAGTTGATTGTAATAAAAACGCCGACGGAGAATAATTCATTTAATGAAAGCGATGCTTATTATATCACCATTCCAATATGTATCATCTTAACCGCCGATCAGATCGTTACTGTCAATTCTTTTGATAACGGCGCGATCAAAAAATTCCTTAATTCCTTTCAGAACAGGCATCCGGACAACAATAACATGATGATCCTGAAGATCATTGAAAAGATCATTCAGGCATATATGGATTACCTGAAAGAGATCAATATCCGGCGGAATGTACTCGAACAAAAACTGTATGCTTCCAGCCAGAATGAACAGCTGCTGCAATTGATGCGCATACAAAAAAGCCTGGTATATTTTGTTACAGCCCTTCGCTCGAACGAATTGCTCCTGATGAAAATGGAACGAACACAGTTCCTCGTCCTGGATGAAGATGAAAAAGAGTTTTTGAATGACCTGATTGTCGACAATTCTCAGGCGCTTGAAATGGCAAACATCTATACGAATATCCTCAGCAGTACCCTCGACGCATTTGCCAGTATTATAGCCAATAACCAGAATGTGGTTTTGAAAAGACTATCGATCATAACGATCATTGTCACCTTTCCTGTTCTCATCACTGGTTTATTCGGTATGAATGTGCCCAGTGGTTTTGAGAGATCTCCTTACGCGTTTTATATCGTATCCTTCCTTTCTTTTGCCATTGTAGCAAGCATTGCGTTTTACTTCATAAGAAAAAGAATATTTTGAATCCCTTGCCTCAATTTAATATCCGGGTTTATGGAATCCTTATCAACGAAAAACAGGAGTTGCTGGTTAGCGATGAATTCATCCGTGGAAAATATTATACCAAATTCCCTGGCGGTGGTCTTGAATTCGGTGAAGGCACAAGGGATTGCCTGAAAAGAGAATTCAAAGAAGAAATGGATCTCATTATAGAAACAGGCAGCCACATTTATACCACAGATTATTTTCAATTATCCGCTTTTCATCCTGATCACCAGATCATTTCCATCTATTATTATGTGAAGGCGCTTGAACCCATCCGGTGTCCTCTTCGTGATAAACCTTTTGAATTCGACGAGAACCAGCTTGATCTATATAGAAAAAATGGGGAAACGGAAACTTTTCGTTTTATATCGCTTCTCGAGTTTGATGAAAGCTGTGTCACATTACCAATCGACAAGATCGTCGCCTCGCAAATACTGGAACAATACCGTATAAAAGTTCAGTTGTAATAACAACGCCCTTGCGTTCTATTGATTAACTTACTGTATGGTTATATCTTACGATACAGTTTCAGAAGCGGTGAATGATCTTCATGCGCGCGGCTACAATCTTGACTTCAATATAGATTTCGATTGTCTGGTTTGCCAGCAACATCCACTCCGGCTGAATCCTTCTGAATTTGAAATTTCCGAAGTACATCGTTTTGAAGGTGATTCGGATCCCGCCGATGAAGCAATTGTATATGCCATCGAATCGCGCCATGGACAGAAAGGCGTCATAGTTAATGGTTACGGCAACACAGCCGATTCATTGAGCAGTGACATGGTGGAAAAACTTTCAGTACGTCATGCATCCGATAATTAGTCGCAGTTTCCCACATAAATCTGATTGGTGAAAGAAGACGACTTCCCTTGATTCATTGGCGAGAAAACCGTACTTTTGCGAAAATTTTTTACAATATGCCTACTGCGACAAATACTGCCATTGATTTCGGCCTGAAATACAAGGTAAAAGATATGAGCCTGGCTGAATGGGGACGTAAAGAGATTCGTCTTGCTGAAGCTGAAATGCCCGGACTGATGGCGCTCCGTGAAGAATACGGTAAACAAAAACCGCTCAAAGGCGCACGTGTTGCGGGATGTCTGCATATGACCATACAAACTGCCGTGTTGATTGAAACCCTGGTAGAATTAGGAGCAGAAGTGCGTTGGAGTTCCTGTAATATTTTTTCCACCCAGGATCATGCCGCTGCGGCTATAGCTGCTGCCGGTATTGGTGTATTTGCATGGAAAGGACAATCGATAGAAGAAGCGGACTGGTGCATTGAACAAACGCTTTTTTTTGGAAGTGCCGACAAACCATTAAACATGATTCTCGATGATGGTGGTGACCTGACTAATATCGTTCTTGATAAATATCCTGAACTCGTCCAGCATGTAAGAGGACTGAGTGAAGAAACAACCACAGGCGTTCACCGGCTATATGAGCGTATGGAAAAAGGCACCCTTCCAATGCCTGCCATTAATGTGAATGATTCAGTAACCAAAAGCAAGTTTGACAACAAATACGGTTGTAAAGAATCACTGGTTGATGCGATCCGTAGGGCCACTGATGTAATGATGGCAGGAAAAGTGGCTGTTGTGGGAGGTTATGGAGATGTCGGTAAAGGATCAGCAGCATCTTTAAAAGGGGCAGGCTGCCGGGTAATCGTTACTGAAATCGATCCTATCTGCGCTCTGCAGGCTGCCATGGATGGATTTGAAGTAAAAAAGATGGTTGATGCTGTACAGGAAGCAGACATCATTGTTA
>DATLDA010000417.1:0-11498 GCA_035526135.1 Flavitalea sp. | reverse complement strand
AGATAAACCAGAAATTAAAAATTAATATGTGGTCGATGGTCTGTGGTCCGTGATCGGTGGTCGATGGTCTATGGTCTATCTTTGTACCTCAAAGTCCTCTCATTTTCTTAAACTCGTTTATCAAACCGTTGGTGGAAGAGTCATGATTGTTCACAGGCCGGTCATCTTTTATTTCTTGCAAAATGGTACCCGCTAATTGTTTTCCGAGCTCGACTCCCCATTGGTCGAAACTATAAATGTTCCAGATCACACCCTGCACGAAGATCTTGTGTTCATACAACGCAATCAGAAGTCCAAGTGAGTACGGGGTAATTTCCCGAAGCAAAATTGAATTCGTAGGCCGATTGCCTTCGAACATTTTATAAGGAGCAAGCTTTTTGATTTGTTCAGGAGTTTTTCCTTCTTTTTCTAATTCTTTTCTTACCGTCAAAGCATTTTTACCATTCATCAACGCTTCTGTTTGTGCAAAAAAGTTCGACAATAATTTTACATGATGGTCGCCCGATGGATTGTGACTGATTGCTGGCGCAATGAAATCACAGGGGATGAATACAGTACCCTGGTGTATCAATTGGTAGAAAGCATGTTGACCATTTGTACCAGGCTCACCCCAGATAACCGGGCCGGTAGAATAATTTACTTTTTTTCCATTACGGTCTGTGCTTTTTCCATTACTCTCCATATTTCCCTGCTGTAAATATGCGGCAAAACGGTGCAAGTATTGATCGTAAGGAAGTATGGCTTCTGTTTGCGATCTGAAGAAATCAGTATACCAGATTCCCAGCAAAGCCATGATCACAGGAATGTTTTTATCAAACGGTGTTTCCCTGAAATGCGTATCTGTCGTATACGCACCTCGAAGTAGTTGTTCAAAATTTTCATATCCAATCGTCAATGCGATGGAAAGGCCGATCGCACTCCATATAGAATATCTGCCGCCTACCCAATCCCAGAAAACAAACATGTTGTTTTTGTCAATACCAAATTCGACAACTGCCTTTTCATTGGTCGACAACGCTACAAAATGTTTTGCAACGGCTGAAGGATTTCCGGCTTTTTTCAGGAACCAATCCCGTGCGGTAAAAGCATTGGTCATGGTTTCCTGGGTGGTAAAAGTTTTTGATGCAACCAGAAAAAGTGTTTCCTCTGCATTTATCTTTTTCAATGTCTCTGTAATGTGGGTAGCGTCTACATTTGATATAAAATAAGTTTGGATGTTTTCTTTCCAGTACGGTTTAAGGGCTTCTGTTACCATCACAGGTCCCAGATCACTTCCGCCAATTCCGATGTTCACAATGAATCGAATCTTTTTCCCGGAGTAGCCTTTCCATGTCCCATCATGTACTTTTTGGCAAAAGTCTTTCATCTGATTTTGTACACGCTGTATGGCAGGCATCACATCTTCACCATCCGTAATAATTGGTTTACCCGAGAAATTTCTTAAAGCGGTGTGCAGTACAGCTCTTTGTTCTGTTTCATTAATATGCTTCCCTGCAAAAAGTGCATTGATTGCATCTTTGACCTTACATGCTTTTGCAAGTGCGACAAGATGTGAACGTGTCCGCTTTGTAATGTAGTTTTTTGAATAATCGAACAGAAGGTTTTCAAGTCGCAGCGAGAATTGGGAAAACCTTTCTTTATCAGCAGAAAACAATTCAGCCAATTGTGTTTTCTGCATCTCTTTAAAATGGTCCGTCAACAGTTTCCACTCCTGGGTTTTGCGGGGGTTTATCTTAGGTAACATGGATGAATTACAATGATTAGTCAGTAATAGTTCATGAATGCTGAAGGGCGGTTTCCATTTTTTCAATAACCTGAATGGTTTTTTTCACCATTTCGATTGTTATATCCAGATGCAACACCATTCTGATCTGCGTTGATGAAATCGGTATAACCCGTATATTTTCTGTCAGAAATCTTTCTGCAATGAGAGGTGGCGACACCTTTGTTGAAAAAATCACGATGTTCGTTTCCACCGGTAGAATATCGTTTACGAAATCTTTTTTGGAGAGTGCATTCGCTATGAGTTTTGCATGCAAGTGATCCTCTTCCAGTCTTTCAATATGATGTTCCAATGCAAACAGTGCGGAAGCGGCCATAAAGCCTGCCTGACGCATTCCGCCGCCGAAAACTTTTCGTATCCTCCTCGATTTTTGAATGAATGCTGAATTCCCTGTCAGAACACTACCAATAGGGCACCCCATTCCTTTATTGAAGCAAACAGAGATGCTATCAAATAGGCGTCCATACTCTTTCGCTTTTTGTTTTTTAGCTACCAGTGCATTGAAAAGGCGCGCTCCATCGAGATGTAAGAGCAAATGATTTTCCTCGCATACCTGCCGGATTTTCCGGATCTCACTCATTTCATAGCAACTTCCTCCGCCACGATTGGCTGTATTTTCCAGACAAACAAGTGAGGTACGGGCTTTATGTACATCATCCGGATTGATCGATTCTTTCACCTGTACAGCCGTTACAAGTCCGCGTTCTCCTTCGAGCAATTTCACTTGTGCACCGGAATTGAAAGCAATCCCACCTCCTTCGTATTGATATACATGTGCTGAACGGTCACAGATCACCTCGTCACCAGGTTGAGTATGTGCTTTAATACCGATCTGGTTAGACATGGTTCCTGACGGACAATATAGTGCGGCTTCTTTTCCGAAATATGTTGCAACCGTAGATTCCAATTTATTCACGGTGGGGTCTTCTCCGAAAACATCATCCCCTACAGGCGCCTTCCACATTGCTTCCTGCATCGCCGCGGTGGGTTTGGTAAAAGTATCAGATCTGAGGTCGATGATCATTCTGCGAATGTAAGAAGTTCAACTGGTTGATGGTTGATGGTTGCTGGTTGCTTGTTGCTTGTTGCTGGTTGCTTGTAAAAAGAACTAAAAACAAAGAACTAAGAACTAACTACACGTTTTCAATTTTTGTTCCTTATGGCGCAACGGTCAGCCCACTTATCTTGTCCTGTTCGAAAGCAATGCCATGAAAGTAATTTATTTATTACCAGGATTGTTCTTTTTCCTCTCTTCGTGTGACCCCCTGGAGTCAACACTCCTTGAGGGGGAGGTTGATGCCTATGTGCCTGTTTACGCAAACGCTCAAAACATCAATCAAATAACAGTCGAAGCAGCACAACCGGTCGAACATGCTGGTAAAATTTATGTGTATGGAAATTATCTTTTTCAAAACGACCTGTATAAGGGCATACACATCATTGACAATTCCAATAAAAGCCTTCCTAAAAAACTTGCATTTATAAAAATTCCGCTCAGTACAGAATTGGCTGTGAAAGGGAATCATTTATACAGTAACAATTATGATGACATCGTGGTGTTCGACCTTACGAATATTACAAATCCTCAACTTGTAAAAAGACTGGAAGATGTTTTTCCGCCCGTTCAACAGGATTATCCCCCCGTGAACAATGTTTACTTCGAATGCGCGGATCCATCGAAGGGCCTTGTTGTAAGATGGGACCTGAAAAGAATCAAAGTGCCTCATTGCAAACGATAATTTAAACTGTCCATTATGAAAAAGACAATTTTTACATTGGTGGTAATCAGTTGTTGCTTCTTGCATTGTGAAAAGGACACTGCTTTATCAAATGGATTTTCCAAGACTGTCGGCGCAGGTGGCTCAATGGCGAGGTTTGCTATTGTAGGCAATTACCTGTATGCAGTGGATGAAAATTATCTCCAGGTTTTTGATATCACCAATGCCGGAGCGCCTGTAAGCAGAAATAAACTGAATGTGGGATTTGAAATTGAAACAATTTTTCCTTTCAAAGACAAATTGTTTATCGGGTCTACAAGTATGATTCACATTTTCAATATTTCCGATCCTGTGAACCCTGTTAAATTAAGTGAAGCTGTATCACCTACCGTTATAAGGCGTTGTGATCCGGTTGTAGCAAAAGACACCGTAGCCTATGCAACCCTTCGGTCAAATGGTCCCTGCGGCGGGGTACAAAGTGTACTATCCTCAATTGATATTCGGGATGTCACTCACCCCGTTGAAAAGAGTACGTTCGTTCTGCCTGAGCCATTCGGATTGGGATATGCGAATGATGTATTGTATGTGTGTGACGGGGTGATGGGCCTTATCCTCTTTGATATATCCGATGCGTATCACCCTCAACAAATAAAATATATTCAGGATGGAAAATATATTGACGTGATACCTTATGGTGGTGTATTGATCTGTTGGGTGGAAGGAGGCGTGATTATTTACGATATCTCAGATAATAAAAATCCTTTGTTGTTATCAAAAATCAATTGATGCGAAAGAGACCGTCCCTGTTATTTGTTCTTGTTATTTGTTCCGTTATTTCTTTCGCGCAGGAAAAAAAGGAACATTCTGATCGTTCTCTTTATTTGCGTTTTAATTTCCTGGGAATGGTTGATCCGTTCGATTTTAATTTTACGATGGGAGTAGAGCGGCTCTTCACAAAACATGCTTCCCTGGCATTGGATTTGGGATGGATTTTTCACTCGGAATATTTCAGCCAGTCAAAAAGAGCTAATGGCATTCTTGTACGTCCGTCCATCCGATTATATCCCCGTGAAAATGGCCGGGGGTTTGTTGAAATGGAATTGCATTACAAAAGCGTAATGTATAAAATTGAAGACTGGGTGGGCAGGGATTGTGTGAACAATGTACCGGCCTATGATGAATTCACCATCTTTCGCATCAGGAAGCAATCCTATGGATTTCATCTACGGGGTGGTGTAAAAGGCGCTCTTGACCAGGAGAAACGATTCTGGCTTGAATTGAGCAGCGGAATTGGACTTCGTTGGAAAACACAGGGTTTTTTCAGGGAGGGGAATAGTTGTTATAACCGTAGTGGAGGAATTTTTCTCGATCCGAACGTAAACTCGGTTGCACCTGCTTTCCTCATGAACCTGAAATTGTTGTACAGGATCCATTGATTCAGTAATCCCTCTTTCCTAAAATGCTGTTTTCTCTGGAAGATTGCGTATGTTGTTTGCAATTTATTCATATGGAAGTAGCTGAAGGAAAAAAAATCCAAAAAAAATATATAATTCTGTTTATTGTTGGATTGATCATCCTGATACATGCAATCTCACGAATTGTAGGAACTGTATATCCCCTGTATAAAGACCCGAATTTATACCTGGCTATTTACGGAGCGATATTAACCGGTGGGGCCGCATGGCAGGTGTACCGGCACAAGGCAGTAATCAAAGCAGATTAATAAGTTTTAGTTCACTGCCCTGAGGTTGCTTATTTTACAGGATGCGCTGGCTCCTTTCCATATTATTATTCCTGTCATACGCAGCATTTTCTCAATCTATCGGGGGAGAAACCGTTTTTTCTTTCATCAATTTATCAAATACACCTCAGCTGACTGCTTTGGGTGGAATCAACATTTCTAACCGATCGAACGATGTGGGAATGGCTTTTCACAATCCATCGTTGCTTGTACCCGACATGCATGCACAATTAAATCTTGTTTACAATTCTTTTTTTGCTGGCATCAGGAATTACTCAGTCCAGGCAGCGTACTATAAAAAAAACTGGCAGACAACATTTTCAGGTGGAATAAATTATTTTAATTATGGACAGGTAATGGAAACGGATGCTTCGGGAAATGTGTTGGGAAATTTCCGTCCAACAGATTTTGTTCTCCAAATTGGCGGCGCACGTGCTTACACCACTAACATTTATTACGGCGCTACGGTAAAATTTATTCATTCGGATTACGGCCGGTATACTTCGTCGGGTTTTGCGCTGGATGCCTCCGTATTATATGCCGACTCAAACCGGTTGTTACAAGGTTCGTTGTTGTTGAAAAATATGGGTTTTCAGTCCAAAGCATTTGAAGGTTCAACGCCAGGTGATCTTCCTTTTGATATTCAACTGGGCGTATCAAAAAAACTTGAGAATGCGCCTTTTCAATTTTCTTTAACAGCGCATCATCTCCATCATTTCGATATCCGCTATAACGATACGCTCTTCGATCAGGAATCCGGAACCAATTCGGATAAGTCATTTTTTTTTGACAAGCTTTTCCGTCATTTTGTATTAGCGTGCCAAATATCATTGGCCGATCATGTTGAAATCTCTTTGGGCTACAATCATCTCCGGCGAAAAGAATTGAATATCGGCAACGGGGGGAATGGATTGAATGGCTTTTCGTTGGGTACAGGTGTATTGTTCAGAAAATTACAATTACGGTATGCGAAGGCCTGGTTCAGGAATCAACGCGGTTATCATCAAATTGGACTGAGTGCGGATTTGAAATAATCATTTCATTTTTATACTGGTTGAAAATTTTCTTTGAAAGCCTCTCTGGGTTTCAATCCCAGCAATTCAAACAAATGTTTGTCTTCATCAAGTGATGGATTGGGAGCTGTAAGTAATTTTTCGCCAGCAAAAATTGAATTTGCTCCTGCAAGAAAACAAAGTGTTTGTTCTGCAATGCTCATCTCCGAACGTCCCGCACTCAAACGCACCATTGTTTTCGGCATCAGAATTCGTGCAGTAGCGATCATCCGCACCATATCCCAGATATCTACTTTTGGATTACTTTCTAATGGTGTTCCCTTGATTCGCATCAGAGCATTGATGGGAACGCTCTCAGGATGCGTTGGCATCGTGCTAAGTGTATGTAGCATTTTGATGCGGTCAGTATGGGTTTCTCCCAAACCAATGATGCCTCCACAACAAACTGTGACGCCGGCTTTACGTACATTATCGAGTGTTTCCAGGCGGTCTGCATAAGTCCTTGTGGTGATCACTTCATTGTAATAATCACCGGATGTATCAAGGTTATGATTGTACGCATGAAGTCCTGCAGCTGCAAGTCTGTGCGCCTGCTCTTCACTTAACATGCCAAGCGTACAACATACTTCCATTCCGAGTTCATTCACCCCCTCTACCATCTCCAGTACACGTTCAAAATCACGGTTATTTCGAACTTCTCTCCAGGCAGCACCCATGCAAAACCTTGTTGAACCTGCTTCACGCGCTTTGCGCGCATAGGTCAACACTTCCTCTTTTTGCATAAGAGGATGGACGTTTACGCCGGTCGAATATCGTGCGGCCTGCGGACAATATGCGCAATCTTCCGGACAACCTCCGGTTTTGATGGATAGCAGAGTACAAACCTGCACCTCACCTGGTTCATTGAATTGGCGATGAACAGTTGCTGCACGAAAAATCAGATCCAATAATGGAGAATTATAGATCAATTCAATTTCTTCAACTGTTTTATTTGTGAGACTTTCCATATGACAAACCTAAGTAAAAAGTGTTAAGTGAATATTTTAAAATAATATTCGAAGAGCAAGTTTATCGGTGCATCATTTCCTCCGGATCTCATCGGGATTCAAATCAAAAAGAAATATGGTACTGTCTGGAAGCCGCGGTAAATTTTGTGCAAACAGCGAATTCAATACAGTTCTGAATACATTTACATTTGACATGCTATCATATAGGTTTCCATATTGCTGTCCCGGAAAATAAATTGCATTGAGGTTCTGAAAATGCCAGACAGGATGCGGTACAGGCGAAGGATAACGGTACCCATGATCGCTGAGCAACAAAATTACCGCCTCAGAACTTGTGCCTGATTTTATCCCTTTAACCAATTGCTTTATCTGTGTGTTTGTATACCGGAGGTAATTGAGATAAGCTTCAACGGTCGCCGGCTCATTCAATGATCGGGGGTTTCCTTTTTCATCGTAGAAATATGGTAAGTGCGGAAGAAAAAAGTGGGCGTATATAAACTTTGGTTTTTCTTTTTTCTGAGCATGCATCATTACTTCGCGGAAAAATAACTGGTTGTTATTATTGTGCTGATAAACATCTTCATTCCTTAGAAAAAAAGCCAGTAATTTATTTGTCTTGAATAGCCAGTCAAAATCACGGTAAAGCCTCGGGAATAAAGTGCTCTCTGCAATCATTTTGGTTTTTACCGGGAGAAATGCCTGTTTGATTCTCGAAGGATGGCCGCCAAGATCAAACATCGAAAGGTTTACAATTTCATATCCATTTGTTCCCAATATTTCTACCAACCTGCTATCGCGGATTTTTGGATTGCATTCGAGATAGTCTTTTCTATTGACGGGCCGTTGCTCACTCACGCCTTCGAGATAATTCATATTGAGAACAGATGCAATAGAAAATGGTGTACTGTTATAATTGGATGTACTGTGGTGTTGAAGGGAAAAATTCTCCCGAAGCAGAAAACTGTCAAGATCATTTTCGAAATGATATCTTTCTTTCAATGATAGTGAATTTGCATATTCATCGAATAACAGAAAATAAATATCCGGTCTTTTGCAGGTGTCCGGGATTGTTACCCGTGTAGTCTTGTCAAAATCATAAAAGGATCTCCGATGTTGTACCGGATGAGTGACAATCCAGACACCTTTGAAAATATCGGTTGTGATGAAGATCAGGAGAAGTAGATTCAGAAACAGGGTAGTCCGGGAAAAATCTTTATGGGTCTTCATCAGATACAGGAAGACCGCCAGAAGCAGGAGAATGAAAAAGGGCGCCAGAAATCGGTATTTCCATAATATTTCCCAGGGAGAATTTGCTTTCATGAAATCGTAAAAAGCTCCAAAGAAAAGGTATAAGCCCATCCAACTGGTAGTCATAACAGCGGCTTTCCGCAAATGACGAAAGATGAGCCACGATACCAGGAATATACACAATGCCATCACGATAAAATTGATAGCAAGGGTGAAGGAGTCCACGAAACTGATAAAACCAAAATATTCCACATAGCCATGAAGAACAAAAAATAATGGCAACAATAAAACATGCCACGGGATTGCTCTGAAATGTCGAATCATCTTTGCTCGGATTGATATGCTCGGATACAATTACTGATTGAAGTGCGTAATCAGGGTATTATATCTCAATGTGCTATTTTTTTCTGATTTTCCAGCCATCCTGCATGCTCAAGGAAAATGGTCGAATCTTTCAAAAGGGGCAAATGCTGATCATAGAGGCTATTGAGTACAACCCTGAATAGATTCACGTTGGATAGTGAATCATACAGCTTGTCATATTTACCGGATGGAAAATATATGGCATTCAGATTCTGGAAATGGAATTTCGGGTGCGGAAGTGTTGTAACACTCCGGAAGCCATGATCGCTCGCCAGGATGATCGTAGCGCTGGAATTTGTGTTTAAGAGGATCGTATCAATCAATTCCCGGATCCGCGTGTTCGTGTATTGCAGATATTCAAGATAAGCAGGAATGGACCGGATCTTGTATTCCGCCATAACCGTTTCATCATCTTTTCTTCGTCCATTCTTATCAAAGAAGAAGGGTTCATGCGGCATATAAAAATGTGCATAGATAAACTGCGGAAGCTTGTGTTTGCTTGCCGAAGCTTCTTTAACCTTCCTGATGAATAATTCATTGTTATCGATATGCCTGATCTCTACAAATACCCATTCGAAATCTTTGTAAAGCCTTGAGAAAAGTGTACCCTCAGTGATCATTTTTGTTTTTACCGGAAGAAATTCCTGTTTTATAATCGAAGGAGCGCTGACAAGATCAAACATGGAATAGTTGACAATCTGATATCCGTTGTGCCCGAAAAAACTGATCACCTCGTTTTGAGCGATGGCAATGTTTGTTTTTAAGAAATCATCCCGGGTTATTCCTTTTTCGACATTCAGCCAGTCTAGAAATTTCATATTCAGGGTGGATGACATCGAGAAAGGAGTGTAATTGTAGTTGGAGGTACTGTGTTTTTGAATGCTGAATTTTCTTGCAAGAAGAAACGTATCAAGATTGTTTATGAAGTTGTATTTTTCTTTTAATGAAATACTGCTTGCATATTCATCGAATAACAAAAAATATATGTCCGGCTTTGCACAGCTATCCGGAATCTTGAATTTGTTCATCGAACCGAAATTGTACATCGCGAGTTTATATTCACGCGGCCTTGTATTCATCCATGCAGCCTGTCCCAAATCAACCAGTATATATATCAGGAAGAGGAGATTGAGAAATAGGGTGATCTGATAAATTTCACGTTTTGATTTTTTCAGATATACGAACAATGCCACCAGCAATAAAATGAACAATGGTCCGAGAAAAACATACCGGTAAAGTAACTTGATCGGGGAGTGGGCTTTGATGAAATCGAATACGGCGCCGAAGAATAGGTAGAGCGCAATCCAGGCTGTCGTCATCAATGCAGCCTTTCTGTTGTTTTTGAATGCCAGCCGTGATAATAAAAAAACTGCAGCCGCAAATGCACAATATCTCAATGCAAGAAATAATGCATCGGAGCCACTGATAAATCCGAAATTTTCGACATACCCATGTAAAACAAAGAAGACCGGCACCAGTAGAACATGATAAGGAAGCCTTCTGAGATTTGTAATCATCTTCATGTACTTTCTGGGGTGGTTTTCATTTTCGGCGCATAAAGTATAAAACGCGACTGGTCCCACGAATCAATTGTTTCCGGACAATCGTGAACAGCTCACTGAATGTTGATTCAAAAGCATTGATAGTATAATCGCTGAAGACATCGCGCCGGTTTGAAAGCATTTCTTTCACCTTTTCGTCTGTACGCGGAACAAATTCGATGATCAGTTGCGGCGCAATAGAATGAAAATATTCGGCAATCATTTCGAGAGAAATATTCCTGGTGATTACGAGATGGTGTATTAATGCGAGTGCAAGTACAAGATCTGCTTTCACGCGGGCATTGAATGATTGTCTTTCCCGCTGATCGAAACCCAGCGCAGGCGATGGATTGCTGATGTCAATGATCAGAGGGAGAATGTTTGCCACATTCTGTTTTGCCGTATACTGGTAAAGGTTACTGATACTCTGGCTGTCGGTATCGATCGTGATCACCTGCCTGTCCTGGTCTGCCAGCAGTTTCGAAAAATATCCGTCATTGCCACCTATATCAAGAACTGAATGGGCATCGATATCTGCTATGAAATCAAGAAAGATCCGCTCTTTTTCTTTCAGGTATTCTTTGCCAAGTATCGTTTCTTCATAGTAAGTGCTCCACGCAGAGCGAGTTGGTTTAGTGGATGTGAAGCGGTGAATAATACTTTCCAGGTGACTAATAAGATTTAGCATTTTTCGACGATCGAAAGTTGCCGTTGTTTCCCGCTGGCTTTTATCTCCTGCTCTGACATTGTTCTGCAGATGTACATGCAACCATACGCCGAGGTTGAATCCGCTTTTGATGGGAAGCAATTTGGAAGTGACTTCAACGGGAATACCATCAAGATAAGTACTCATGATTTTTTGGACATCTGTTTTCAGATAGAACTCAAGATATAATGGGAATAAAAAACATTCACAGAATTGTCGATATGCTACCCACGGTTGGGTGGCATCATACAGGTCGAAGGACAACGTGTCTATGAAAATGGCCTTCCCTTTATAAAATTGAACGTTTAATGGTGTGGCATCTTTTAATATCATCCCATGATCAATTGCGGAACGCATAATCGAAAGCGTGAGCAATGC
>DATLDA010000414.1:0-5198 GCA_035526135.1 Flavitalea sp. | reverse complement strand
TCTTAAGACTACCGTAGTTGTCGGCCATGAACAGCCATTAAACACCATCCACCAGTCTTCCATCACGCATGTGGAAGATCCGGTCACTCATCTGCGCCAACTCTTCGTTGTGGGTGACAATTAAAAATGTCTGCTTGAATTTTTTTCGGAGATCAAAAAAAAGATCATGCAGATCTTTCGCATTGGCCGAATCAAGATTTCCCGTCGGTTCATCAGCAAAAATAATATCGGGATTATTGATCAGTGCACGCGCTACTGCCACCCGTTGCTGCTCACCTCCTGACAAGGCGCCCGGTTTATTCTCCATTCTATCTTCCAGCCCAAGGGACTCTAATAGGTTTGTCGCCTCTTCCAAAACAGCTTTCCGTTTTTTTCCGGCAATCCATCCCGGGATACAAACATTTTCCAGAGCGGTAAATTCGGGAAGGAGATGATGAAATTGAAAAACGAAGCCAACATGTGTATTACGAAAAGAGGCGACCGACCGGTCATTCAAAAAATTTACCCGGCTGCCATTGATCACTATTTCTCCCTGATCAGGATGATCCAACGTACCGAGAATATGCAGCAGAGTACTCTTTCCTGAACCCGAAGGTCCTACGATACTGGCGATCTCTCCCTTGTTGATCGTTAGATCCACCCCCTTCAATACATGTAAATTGCCGTAGTTCTTATGAATATTATGTGCCTGTAGCATATGGTCTGAGCGCGTTAAGTTACTACAAAGCATCCGCTTATGTCATTCCTGCTGCATTTGCGGAACACCCGGAAGACGAATGCTCTGCCGGGGGTCAAAGATAGATTTGGTTATTCCATTTGAAAATTTACTTTTGCGAAAAATCCGCAGGCACCCGGCCTGTCCACCTGACGACTTTTATTCAACAGATTCATTAAACCGGCTTTAAATGTTTTGGACACTAGAACTCGCATCGTACCTCGAAGACGCTCCCTGGCCTGCGACGAAAGACGAGTTGATCGATTATGCAATCAGAAGCGGTGCGCCGATTGAAGTTGTTGAAAATTTACAGGAACTGGAGGATGAAGGAGAGATCTATGAAGGTATCGAAGACATCTGGCCCGACTACCCCAGTCAGGATGATTTCTTTTTCAATGAGGATGAATATTGAGCTAATTGCAATTGGCGGTCGGCTATCAGCAGTCAGCTATCCCAGCATGATAAATAGTTAGTGTATTTCCTTCCCTTCTTTGTTCTCTATAAAGCGTTGCCTGTTCCGCCGCGTCAGACGTGGGAGCGTGAAACATTTTTTTTGAATGTAAGTTTGAAATACAACATCAACAAAGACAAAAAAAGTATAATGGAATTGGCAATGATGATAGCCATATCGTTTTTTACAATCCCATAAAATAACCAGGTAGAAACATTCCCCAGCAGGATAAGGATCATCCATATTGAAAGATCACCTACCGACCTGCTTTGCCATGCCTTATAAACCTGCGGAACAAAAGTGAGTGCAGATAATAAAGCTCCGAATAATCCAACGTAATCAATCCACTGCATTATTTTTCCATTTGATTAATGACCGCTTCGGTAACGCCGGTAAATGAAAAGCCGCCGTCATGAAATAGATTTTGCATCGTAACCATTCTCGTCAGATCACTGAATAGTGTGACGCAAAAATCAGCACATTGATCGCCTGTTGCATTTCCAAGCGGACTCATTTTTTCGGCATAGGATATAAATCCGTCAAAACCTTTCACACCACTTCCCGCTGTTGTTTTTGTGGGAGACTGAGAAACTGTATTGATCCGGACTTTTTTACGAATCGCATAATGATAACCGAAACTCCGCGTAATACTTTCCATTAATGCTTTTGCATCAGCCATTTCATTGTAATCAGGAAACACACGCTGGGCAGCGATATAAGTTAGTGCGACAACACTACCCCATTCATTCAGTGCATCCATTTCCCACGCGGTACGCAATACACGGTGTAGTGACATAGCCGAAATATCAAGAGTTTTCTGATTGAAACCATAATCAATCTCTGTATAATGTTTTCCCTTCCGCATGTTTACACTCATTCCAATGGAATGCAGAATGAAATCAATACCACCACCAAAATGTTTTTGAGATTCTTCAAACAGTTTTTTCAGATCATCCATATTCGTAACATCAGCTCCTACCACTGGCGCTTGGACTGCATCCGCCAGTTTGTTAATTTCGCCCATTCTCAAAGCGACAGGAGCATTGGATAAAACGATCTGCGCGCCTTCTGCATGACAACGCAATGCAGTTCTCCATGCAATCGACTTGTCATCCAATGCACCAAAAATAATTCCTCTTTTACCTTTCAGGAGATTATACGCCATAGTATGAAGCGATTTATAATTATTAAAAGCGTGTAAATATATTGATTACTTGTTATTCAAATATTGATGCACCTTCAGTATCATATAAATTCCTCCAGTCATATAGAGGAAAGCCACAGCAATCATTATAATAAAATAGAGAAGAAAATTGATGAATGTATTTCTGGGCTTAAGCACCCCGATCAACCATCGATTAAAAAAATAAAAAGGAATACTCAATACTACTGAAACGGCGAGTACCCATAAATATGGAATAAGAATCAACAAAGGTTTCTGAGAAGATTATTTTTTAGTATGCTTTACACCCCATACCCCATACCCCATACCTGATTGCCCATACCCAATCAATTCATCACCATCTCACGTGCATTTTCAATTGCAGCATTGGTAGGCTTCTCTCCGCTGAGCATTTTTGCAATGGCAAAGATCCGTTCTTCCTGCGTTAGTAGACGGATACCAGTATGAATATTGTCTTTTCTTATTTCTTTATAAACAAAATAATGAGAGGACGCCTTGCCCGCAATCTGAGGCTGATGCGTAATACAAATAACCTGCCTGGACGCGGCCAGCTGTTTCATGATCAACCCTACCTGTCTTGCAGCTTCACCAGAAATCCCTGTATCAATTTCATCGAAGATCAATGTCGGAAGGTTGACCGTTTCTGCAATCAGTGATTTGATACAAAGCATCAGGCGGCTTAATTCTCCTCCGGACGCCACGCGTTGAATCGACTCAAACCGGTTGCTTTTGTTTGCATCGAATAAAAATTCCACAGCATCTATCCCGAATCTGTTCATTTCAATTTGTGTAGCGACGACCCTGATCTGTGCATTTGGCATCCCTACCTGCACCAATAATTGATTTACATTCTTTTCAAATGCTGATGAAACTTTTTTCCGCTTAACCGATAATTCCATTGCAATAGATCTTGCTTCAGTCATAAGCAAATCCATCTCCTTACGCTTTTCGGCGATCAAATCATCGATCGTAAAAACTTCTTCGAGTTTATGCTTCAGTATTTCATGAATTTTGATCAGGTCGTTAGTGGTTCGAACCGCATGCTTCTTTAAGAGCCGGTAACCTGTTGAAATCCTTTCATCAATTGATTCGATTCGTTTTGCATCATACTGCAGGTGATTATTCAGTTGTTCCAATTCATTCGCAATATCTGCTAACTCAATTTGTGTGGAATGCACACGATCAAGAACACTTTGGATCACAGGATGAAAGGAAGAATACGGAATCAACTGTTGTTGCACCGATTTCAAATTACGAATCACCGCATCATCGGATTCGGTAAGGTCATAACCGGTTTTCGTCAATGCCGCTTTCAGCGATTCGGAATTTGTCAAAAGTTTCAACTCCTGATCCAGTTGTTCCAGCTCTTCGGGCTGGAAAGAGGCTTCATTTAATTCGTCGAAGAGAAACTGGTTATAACCCACCTCCTTCTCAAATACAGTTTTTTGATCAACCAAAGCATTCACATCATTCGTGACAACTTTCAGTTTGGAAAAAATACTATTGTACTTTTCTGATAACTCGCGGTTACCGGCGAGCGCGTCAAGCACTTCAAGCTGAAAATTTTTATCTCCGAGTTCGTGCACATCGAATTGCCGGTGCAGGTCTACCATTAATCCACTCAGACGACGAAGCTGTTCAAGATTGACAGGGGTATCATTCACAAAAGCCCTCGACTTTCCACTCACGGCAATTTCCCTTCGGATCACGACCTCATTATCACCATCTAACCCTTCTTCTTCAATAAACGATCTGACGGTAAGGTTATCGTCTATTGAAAAAGAACCTTCAACAACACATTTCTTTTCTCTGTTGAGTAGAACAGCCGTATCAGCACGATCACCCAATATGAGAGATAGAGCCCCCATGAGAATTGATTTACCGGCTCCTGTTTCGCCAGTGATCACACTCAGGTTTCCGGTAAAATCGATTTCAATCTCATCGATGATAGCATAGTTCTGTATGTGAAGTCGTTTTAACAGCTTGAATAAATTGAAGATGGAAAGTACACGAATTCACTTTCCTTTTGACAGTAAAAATATTCACATACAGTCAGTAAAATAACGGCGCGTAATCACTTTTTGATCGCAGTGGCATAAAAAAAGGTGTTCTGAGAACACCTTTCAAAAAAATTTAGCAGTAATTATTTAACAGCCACTGCATCGAACAGATCACGGTCAACAAGTATCCTGCCGCAGTTCTCACAAACAATGATCTTTTTCCTTTGTTTGATTTCGCTTTGCCTTTGAGGAGGAATTGCATTGAAACAACCGCCACAGGCATCTCTCTCCACAGGAACTACAGAAAGCCCATTACGGTAATTCTTACGGATGCGATCATAAGAGTGCAGTAACCGCGGTTCCACTTTTTCGCGTGCCTCATCTGAAAACTTAGCAAAATGTTTTTCTTCTTTTTCTGTTGAAGCAATGATTTTTTCCAGCTCGCCCTTTTTGGTTGTAAGAACACCCTCTTTCGCACCCAGGTTCTTCTTCGCTTTTTCTAGCACTACTACTTTCTCAGCGATCTCTTCATTTGCATCCTTTATATGTTTTTCAGCCAGTTTGATCTCAAGCTGTTGCATTTCCATTTCTTTATTGATCGCTTCGAACTCGCGGCTGTTCTTTACATTTTCACTCTGCTTTTCATACTTCTTCGTGAGGGCTTCCGATTCTTTTATTGCATTTTTTTTCTGGTTGATGAATTCCTGGATCCCGTTGATCTCTTCTTCAATCCTTGTTTGTCGTGCATTCAGTCCCGTAATTTCATCTTCCAAATCACTCACTTCCATGGGCAACTCACCTTTGAGGATCTGGATTTCATCGATCTTCGATTCAATTTTTTGAAGACTC
>DATLDA010000413.1:0-15335 GCA_035526135.1 Flavitalea sp. | reverse complement strand
AAAAGGGCGCTTGATTGTTGATCAGAGTATTTAATATATAAATCATTTGAAAAAACGAAACACTTTACCATAACGAATTACTAATTACTAATTATTAATTAGTAATTCCCTTACTGCTGCTTATGAATGTAACTGAAGTACTATTTTATTTTCTCAGTGCCCTTGCACTGGGATGTGCTATGATGGTAGTGATCAGCAAAAATCCCGTTCATAGTGTACTCTGGCTGATCGTTACTTTTTTTGCCATTTCGGGCCATTATATCATGATGAATGCACAATTCCTGGGTATTGTAAACCTGATTGTATATGCAGGTGCCATCATGGTACTTTTTCTTTTCGTTATTATGCTGATGAATTTGAATGCGGAGACAGAGCCACTAAAAAACAAGTGGCTGCGTCTGGCAGGAATTGTTGCAGGCGGTTGCCTGATGCTTGTTCTTGTTGCTGCCCTGAAAGATGCAGAAAAAAAAGGCCTGGTGGTTCAGACTATGGGAGGGGATATCGGGCTGATTGATAATCTTGGAAAAGTACTGTTTACGGATTACGTCGTACCATTTGAGATCAGTAGTGTTCTTTTTTTGAGTGCAATGGTCGGCGCAGTGGTGATCGGGAAAAAAAATTAAAAATTAAAAATTAAAAACCAGCAACCAGCAACCAGCAACCAGGAACCACTAACCAGCAACAAGCAACCAGCAACTAAGAACCAGGAACTAAGAACTGAACTGAATGACAATAGAACACTACATATTCCTCTCGATCGCACTATTTTGTATCGGAATTGCAGGCGTGTTGACACGCCGCAACGCAATCATTGTATTCATGTGCATAGAGCTGATGTTAAATGCGGTAAACCTGTTGCTGGTCGCATTTTCAAAGATGCATCACCTCGCCGGCAAAGCTGCTGATGCGAGTGCCGGCATTGACGGGCAACTGTTTGTTTTTTTTATCATGGTGGTGGCCGCCGCGGAAGTAAGTGTGGGTTTATCCATTATAGTAATGATGTACAGGAATACGCATTCGGTTGATATTAATTTCCTGAACCGGTTGAAACACTGATACTGATGAATTATTTAATTTACCTGGTTCCGTTATTACCACTGGCCGGTTTTTTACTGAATGGGCTGTTCAGGAACCAATTTTCCAAAACAGTCACTTCAGTGATCGGTTGTGGTGTGCTGCTTGTAGCTTTTTTGATAAGTGTTTATTTATTTCTTCAGGTTGCAAATCATAACCTGTCTTCTACACCTGTAGTTCTGTTTGATTTCATATCGGTCGGGAAACTTTCCATTCCATTTGCATTTCAGGTTGACCAGCTTTCATCATTATTTCTTCTCATCATAACAGGGGTTGGATTTTTAATTCATTTGTATTCTACTGCTTACATGCATGAAGAAACGCCCGCTGACTTTGCACGATACTTTGCATACCTGAATCTGTTCGTTTTTTCCATGTTGTTGCTCGTATTGGGTGCAAACTATGTGATCCTGTTTATCGGATGGGAAGGAGTGGGCCTCTGTTCTTACCTGTTGATCGGCTATTGGTTCAAAAACCAGGATTATAATCGTGCGGCAAAGAAAGCATTTGTGATGAACCGGATCGGTGACCTCGGATTTTTGTTGGCAATCTTTTGGATGGTTGGGCAATTCGGTTCTGTAAATTTTACGGACGTTTTCAATAAAGCTCCGGCTGCTTCTGCAGCGGCGATAACAGGGATCACTCTATTGTTATTTGTTGGAGCCACCGGTAAGTCAGCACAGATCCCACTGTATACCTGGTTACCTGATGCCATGGCAGGCCCGACTCCTGTTTCGGCGCTCATTCATGCTGCAACAATGGTCACCGCGGGCATATACATGATCGCAAGAAGTAATGTATTGTATACGCTTGCGCCGGTTACACAAACAGTTGTTGCGATTACGGGCCTTGCAACGGCAGTATTGGCTGCTACCATTGCGCTTCGTCAACAGGATATCAAAAAAGTGCTGGCTTATTCAACCGTGAGTCAGCTCGGATACATGTTTCTGGGATTGGGAGTAGGCGCTTATACAGGAGCAGTATTTCATGTTATGACGCATGCTTTTTTCAAAGCACTGCTTTTCCTCGGTGCAGGATCTGTAATTCATGCGCTTCATCATGAACAGGATCTGAGGAACATGGGTGGGTTAAAAAAGTACCTGCCGGTAACTCACGCAACTTTTCTTATCGGTTGTATAGCAATCGCGGGAATTCCGCCATTTGCGGGCTTTTTTTCGAAAGATGAGATTCTCGCTGCTTCTTTTGCCAATAATAAAATTTACTGGTTCATCGGTGTGTTAACAGCGGGTGTGACTGCATTTTATATGTTCCGGTTGTACGCATCTGTTTTTTTGGGAAAATTCCGGGGTACTGAAGAAAAAAAACAACATGTGCATGAAAGCCCGGTGGCCATAACAATCCCGTTGATCGTTCTTGCCATTCTCTCCATTGTGGGTGGATGGGTTGGAGTCCCGGCAATATTTATGGAAGGAGGACACGCGCTGGGAAATTTTCTTGCCCCTGTATTTGCAAAGTCAAATGAAATTGCTGCGGAACATCAACTCAGTCATCAGACAGAATGGATATTGGTCATTGCTTCGACAGTTGTTGCGCTCGCGGGGTCAATCCTTGCGTGGAACAGGTACAGCCGTACACTTGATGGTGAACCCAAAAACCCACTGGCTAAACTGGTTGCCAATAAATGGTATGTCGATGAAATATATAACACGATAATTATACGTCCATTGAATTTATTTTCAAAATGGCTGAATGATTTTTTCGAAAGGCAAATCATCGATTCAATTGTAAACGGTGCCGGCAAACTTGTTCAGTATAGTGGCAGACAGGTGCGATGGATCCAAAGTGGACAGGTAGGAAGTTATGTTTTGCTAATGGTGTTGAGCATATTGGTATTTTTTGTAGTGCAGCTATTCGTTAAATAATAATTGTAGATTTTAGATTTGCGATTTCAGATTTGAAAGCAATAAAAGAAAATTCATTTGCCTCTTCCTTTGGTGAAACCATATCTAAAATCGCAAATCTAAAATCTAAAATCAGAAGTAACACTTAAAACAACATGATCCCCATTCTGCTTCTGCTTGTTCCTTTACTTACCGGAATCATTTGTTTTTTCCTTCCGGGTGAAAAAGCAGCAAGGAGTTGGTCATTGCTTGCAACAGTGGTGACACTGCTTGTATCATTAAGCGGTTTTATCTTTTTCAGAAATTACGAACACCTGCACGCGGATGTTCCGTGGATGCCGGCATTGGGAAGCCGGTTCACCGTTGCTATGGATGGTGTCAGCCGGTTATTATGTCTTCTCACGGCAATAATTTTTCCCGTGATTTTCATTGCCACCTGGCATGTATCTTATTCGAAAGCACCACAATTTTATGGTCTGATGTTGCTTGCACAGGCCGGACTTATCGGCGTATTCATTGCTGCCGATGCTTTATTATTTTATTTTTTCTGGGAACTTGCTTTGATACCGGCGTACTTTTTATGTTCAGTGTGGGGAGGAGAAAGACGTATCGCCGTAACATTTAAATTTTTCATTTATACGTTCGTCGGTTCATTATTTATGCTTGTCGGCTGGATCTACATCTATATGCATACGGCCGATAGATCTTTTGCACTCACTTCGTTTTATAATGTACGATTGTCCTTCGAAACCCAGAGCTGGTTGTTCTGGCTCATCTTCATTGCATTCGCCGTGAAGATGCCGGTGTTTCCTTTTCACACCTGGCAGCCTGATACGTATGAACAATCTCCCACCGCTGTTACGATGGTATTGAGTGGTGTGATGGTTAAGATGGGTGTATTTGGTGTGCTCCGGTGGCTTGCTCCCGTATTGCCATATGGTACCTGGGCATGGGGCGATACAGTATCGTTGCTAAGCATTATCGGGATGATCTATGCTTCATTGCTGGCTATGCGGCAGGATGATTTGAAAAGACTCGTCGCATATTCTTCGATTGCACATATCGGGTTGATGTCACTCGCCATTTTTGCAACGAATCAGACTGGCATGCAGGGTGTGATGATACAGATGTTTAGTCATGGTATCAATATCACGGGAATGTGGATCGTAGTGGATCTGATCGAAAGGCAATTCGGCACAAGAAAAATTTCCGAATTGGGCGGTTTGGCAAGAAAGGCACCCGTACTTGCAATCCTGCTCGTCGTGATCGCATTGGCAAATATTGCCCTGCCTCTGACAAATGCTTTTGTTGGCGAGTTCCTCATGTTCACCGGGGTATTCACATCTGGTGCTTCAAAGTACAGTGCTGCGTTTGCTGCAGTCGCAGGACTAAGTATTATACTTTCTGCCGTATACACACTGAACATGATTCAAAAAGTATTTTATGGAAATACTAACAGCCTTACGTCGAATGGAAAAGAAATTCGGTGGAATGAGAAATGGGTTTTGTCGATGCTGGTTGTCGTGATACTGGTAACGGGAGTTTTTCCAAAACCCATTCTCGGTATGACCATAGATACAGTGCAAAATATTGTTGCGCGGATGTTCGTGCAAAATTGATTTAGAATAAAAACGCATGAATGCAATTGTAATTTCAGCAGTTTTAGGAGTGGTAATGATGTTTGCGGGAATTGCAAGCAACAACAGGGAAGTAATCCGCATTACTGCCATTGTATCGATGATGTTTCTTCTCGTAGCAAATGTTTTCGAATTATACGGAATCAGGTTCTTCGATTTTGATGCACGGAATATGCTGACGTTCGAGACCTTCGGACTTTTATTTAATACCGTATTGTTTGCTTCAACGCTTTTCTTTTTTCTTATTTCCGGAAAGGACATTGCAAAAGTTGGTGTGAACGTAGCCGAGTATTATGCGCTGATCTTTTTTGTACTCTGCGGTGCCGCTATTGTTTCCTCGTTCAATACTTTATTGCTATTGTTTCTCGGTATAGAAATTATTTCAATACCACTTTATATTCTAACAGGAAGTGATAAAAGAAATCTGAAAGGCAATGAGGCTTCTTTGAAATATTTTCTTATGGGTTCGTTCTCTACAGGCCTCATGCTTATGGGTATTGCATTGATCTACGGAGCGAGAGGCAGTTTCAACACGGATGTGATCCACTTTGGTACGGGCCCACTTTCGCCAATGATAACGGCAGGACTCCTGCTGCTGCTTTTTTCCATGTCATTCAAAGTTTCAGCTGCGCCTTTTCATTTCTGGACACCCGATGTATACGATGGGGCGCCAACCGTATTTACTTCCTTCATGGCAACAATTGTAAAGGCCGCTGCCTTCATTGGGTTCATCCGCTTATTCGAAGGGTCTTTCGGTGACACGCAACCGCAATGGCAATTGGTTGTGGCAATCATTACAGCGGCTACCCTGATCATCGGGAACATCACTGCGATATTCCAGCAGAGTGTTAAACGAATGCTTGCCTATTCGAGCATCGCACAAGCCGGATTTATGATGTTTGCGATTGTAACCCTGAATGACAAGGCCAGAGAAGGACTTCTTTTTTATGCTGCCGCCTATTGCCTGGCAACCATCGGTGTTTTTGCCGTGTTGATTCGGTTAAAGGATTACACGTTCGAAGGATTCAATGGTTTATCAAAGCATCATCCCACCTTAGCATTGACGACGGCAATATTTCTCTTGTCGCTGGCAGGTATTCCCGCCACAGCCGGCTTCATGGCGAAATTTTATATGTTGTCAGCCGCCGTCGGGAATGGAAATGTTTTCTGGCTGGTCATTGTGGGAATTGTATGTGCAGCGATCAGCGTTTATTATTACTTCCGTGTGATCCAGGCAATGTATTTTAAAGACGGTGAAAAACAGGAAATCATGGCTACGCCCTCTTTTCGATATCTGCTTGTGGCCATGGCGGGCATCATTATTCTGCTCGGAATTTTCCCCGAATGGTTACTGAATAAGCTGTATTATTTTGTGAATTTGTAATCTTTCATACATCATTCCCGTAGGAAGAGATGTTGATATAAGTACTTCCGACAGTCCGAATCCCTCCGTTCATCCATTTCATAACCATCCTAACGAAGGAATCTGTAATTTAGTTATCATGAAGTTCCTGGACACTTTTCTGCTGGCATTCCGCACGGTAAGAGGAAATAAGTTGCGTACGGGCATCACCGTGGCGATTATTGCTTTTGGTATCATGGCGCTGGTAGGTATTAAAACCGCGATCACCGCGATGCAGCAAAAGTTCATTGAAAGCTTTTCTTCGATGGGTGCAACCGGTTTCACCATACGCTATAAGGAACCTCGCTTCGGAAATTTCGGGGGTGGCAATGATATTCAAAAGGAAAAAAAAGGCCAGAAGAAAGAAAAGAAATCCAATACGGGTAAACCGATCACCATGTTCCAGGCAGAAACTTTCAAACAGGAATTTGAATATCCTGCGAAAGTTTGTCTGAATTTATTCGGTTCGCGTGACGCTGTCGTTTCACTCGGAAGTAAAAAAACAAATCCCACTATTCGTATATACGGAAGCGATGAAAACTTCGTCGACCAGAATGGATTTGAACTTGCTTACGGGCGAACGCTGAATAATATTGATGTTGAAAGTGGCAGGAATGTCTGTCTTGTCGGAAGTGAAGTGGTTAAAAAAATTTTTGGCGATAACCTGGAGCGGCCGATAGAAAGAATAATCAAGATCAATAGCATACCATTTCGTATCGTGGGAACATTGAAGGAAAAAGGTTCGACACTAGGATTCAGCTGGGATAATATCATCGTTACTTCCTATTCCAACGTCCGCCGCTTCTTCAATTCCAATCCCAATGCATCTTTCAATATTCAGATAAAGGTGGATAAACTAAAAATGATGGAAGGGGCAATCGGTCAGGCCACCGGAACATTTCGCCCGATCAGAAAAGTATCTACAACAGAAGAAGAAAATTTTGTTGTAGACAAGAGTGATAGTTTTGTTGAAATGCTGTTGAACAACCTGAGTTATCTCACGGGTGCAGCAGTTGTGATTGGATTTATTACACTCATTGGTGCAGCGATAGGATTGATGAATATCATGCTGGTTGCTGTTACGGAAAGAACAAAAGAAATCGGTTTAGCCAAAGCAATCGGAGGAAAGAAAGCCAACATCCGACAACAATTTCTCTTCGAAGCCATGATCATCAGTCTCATGGGCGCACTTTTCGGAGTAGTCCTGGGTGTGATCGTTGGTAATAGTTTCGCACTTGTGCTGAATACCGGTTTCGTTATCCCATGGGACTGGATGGCACTCGGTATCTTTATCTGTTCAATCGTCGGCCTTGTTGCAGGTCTCTATCCTGCATTCAAAGCTTCGAAGCTGAATCCGATTGAAGCCTTGCGGTATGAGTAGGTGTGAGGTATCAGGTATCAGGTATCCCTTTATTGAGATCCGGCTATTTTATAAAAACAACTAATTATCTTATTAACAGAAATTCTTATCTACCATCTCTTATTCCAGGATTGATGATACCTGTTACCAAAGATTTAGTTATCTACCATTAATCCTGGATCACCGGTACCTGACTCCGAGAATTTAATCATCCACCATTTTCTTAATCTGGGATCGCTGATACCTGATACCCGATACCAAAATTGTACTTGATTACAGCTTTCAGCTACTTAACACTAAAAACTTTTTCAATCCGCTCAATCATATCCTGTAAATGATACCGACTCATGCGATCGGTGTATAATGGCAATGCCGCCTGAATCTCTGTTTTTAAACTCCGCAATGTTCCTTTTGCTACAGAGAGGATATCAGATTTCTTCACGTCCAGTGTGGGTCCGAAGGAAATGATGATACCTCCGGTACCGGCAGACGGAATATTAGAGGGTGCGATAATGCTGCTCAGTCTTTCGACAAAAGATTTTTGCAGGTTACGCCTGTAATTATCAATGGGTTTTTTTGTGATCAGTTCACTCCAGATACCTCTTTTCAGATCATCGAAATACTCATCGATCCGGTATGCATTCGCGTCGCGGTTATTGGATGCGATCATTCGTTGCAGACGGCCGTTTCCAAGAAGGTTACCAAGCATATTGTCCTGCATCATTGATATCCTGTCACTTGATGGTGAAGCAATTTTTTCAAGGATCTCTTTATTCAACAACCAACGCGGCGTTTCAAAAAGATTTTTCTGAATAAATGAAACAGCAGCCTGTTGTTGCGATTTTGGTATCACTGTATAAACGGCACCTTCCTGTTCAGTCGTTTTGTAATCTGTCCGAATCCCTGCGATAGCCATGGACACGTGCCCCAGGTATCTTCCAAACTGTCCAATCACTTCATTGTAAACTTCATTGAGGCTTTCAAAATTTTCTCCGTTTTCATTCAGCCAGGTGGGCAGCTCGGGAATCATTCTTTTTAAATTCTTTATACCGTATTCACTGGCGAGGATCGCGTTGTCACCCAGATCTTCCGTTTGGGCACGTGGATCTTGTCCGTCGATATGGAGATACCTGAGGCGTGGATTTGCATAATTTTTTTTGACCCACTCATTCAATATTTTCTTTTCTTCCTCTTCGGTTTTTCCTGGCAGGGGTTTATATCCCCATTCAATGGCCCAGAGATCGTAATCTCCGATGCGCGGATACAATCCTGCAGGTCCGATCTTGTCTTCGGGCTGTGCAACATAATTGAAACGGGCATAGTCCATGATCGAGGATGTATGTCCATGTTCTTCTACCCATGCTTTATCGCGAAGTTTTTCCACGGGTGTGGCAGAGGACGATCCCATGTTATGCGGCAGACCGAGTGTGTGGCCCACTTCATGCGACGAAACAAAACGAATCAGTTGTCCCATCAGTTCATCGTCAAACTTTGCTTTGCGCGCCCGCGGATCACTGGCTGCTGCCTGCACCATATACCAGTTACGTAACAGACGCATCACATTGTGATACCAGTTGATATGTGATTCAAGAATTTCTCCGCTGCGGGGATCATGTATATGCGGGCCGGTGGCATTCGGAATGTCGGAAGGTTTATATACGATGGCAGAAAAGCGTGCGTCTTCCAGACTCCAGGTTGAGTCTTCCTGTTCTGTCGGAGCCATTTTAGCAACGATTGCATTTTTGAAACCGGCTTTTTCGAAAGCTTTCTGCCAATCGTTGACACCCTGAATAAGGTAAGGAACCCATTTGGAAGGAGTGGCGGGATCAATATAATAGACGATCGGTTTTACCGGTTCCACCAGCTCACCTTTTGCGAATTTTTGCTCATCTCCGGGTTTCACTTCAAGTTTCCACCGGGTGATCATGCTGACATCTTTCACGCCCTGCGGGTCTGCATCAAAATCTGTATAACCCGTCGTGATATAGGCAACCCTGTCATCATAAAACCGTGGGCGCATGGCAACCTGGGGCAACAGGACAACCGATGTATTCAATTCGAAAGTGGCATTCCCTGTCGGACCAGTAGAAGGAATTCCAGGCAACGAAAAACCTGACTTGGTATAAGTCTTTACTGTTCTGATCTCAACATTCAAAGGGTATGTTCGAATGTCTACGATATAGGATTTGTCCGACTGTATCGAGCCCACCCGCAGCGCCATTTTGATAAAAGAAGCAAAAAAGAAAATTTCATTATCACCATTAATATATTCTGTAACATCAAGAACAGAACCCGTACTATCTTTTGAAAATGCTTTGATATCGAAGGCTGCAGCTATCGGCTGTATATTCGAATTCATAACGGCTTTGTACATGGGTTTTGTCGAATCCTTAGCATAAACACTGAAGGAGATATTGCGGAGGAAAACTTTATTATTCGGGCCTTTTTCAAACCGTATCACGTTTTCATTGATCTCATCGCCGGCATATCCGAAAAAACCCGAACGCGTATCCACCGGAGCTTTCGAGATCCGGTTCACGACAAGTACATCCCTGTTTAACAGCGTATCTCCGATTTCAAAAAACCATCGGTCTTCTACTTTATGAATATTGATGAGCCCTTTCCGGGTTATTGCTTTTTCGGTGATGACTTCTTTGTAAGGTTTTGGTCCGGTTCGTGAATTGAAGGGAGAAGGCAATGATCCGTTCGACGGCGGGGTAACCGTGGGGTTTGGTCTACGTTCCTGGGCTGATAGTGTATTGGAAAGGCAGATAATGGCAATAAGCAAACAAGCGATCGTCTTCACACGGTACATCAAATACATGCTGAAAATTTTACAGGCAATATAGGTAAATCAGGCTGTATCATTCGGTGATTACGGAAGAAAGGTTAGCGCATATGACGGGGTCGTATATCGACTTTAAAAGACAGGTTGCTAATGCAATGGGGACGAAGGGCAAATAGATTTTGTCATTTAATAATTTCCTTATCTTGTGTCCCCTGTCAAAAAAATTTTTGTTTGCTCAAATTGACAAAAGAAATATATTTTTTGTGTAGCATTGTGCACTCATTTTTCAACTACCCGTAGATCCAAAATTTTTAAACTCAAAAAAACAATCAATCATGGCTGAAACAAGACCAACTGCGACTGCTGCGAAGAGTAGTACATCTGTACAACCGAAGAGAAAAGCTAACACGATTTCATGGATTGCACCTGTAGTATGTATCCTGGCCGGATACTCAATTTGGCGTTTTGTTTTGGGCGACGCTTCCAATTTTACCAAGCCGGATCCTTCGGGTGGTTTTTGGCCGAAGCATGAAGGACCTATCGGGGGATTTGTGAGAATGTATGAAGGAGGAATCATTGTACCGATCCTGATCGCGTGTTTTCTTGTGGTAGTTGTTTTCGTAATTGAACGTTTGATGACAATCAGCAAGGCTACGGGCAAAGGAAACATTGCAGAATTCATTCGTAAAGTTCAATACCATCTTGCCAACAAAAATGTTGACCAGGCGATTGCGGAATGTGACAGGCAGAAAGGAAGTGTAGGCAACGTAATGAAAGCAGGATTACGTAAGTACAAAGAAATGATCACCGACAATGAATTGAATACGGAGCAAAAAGTATTGAACATTCAGAAAGAAGTGGAAGAGGCTACTGCACTCGAACTACCTATGCTCGAAAAAAATCTCGTGTTTCTTTCCACTATTGCATCTGTAGCTACATTGCTCGGTCTGTTGGGAACAGTACTCGGTATGATCACTTCCTTCGCTGCACTCGGAGAAGAAGGTGGAGGTCAGGCGGCAGCAGAATTGTCAAGGGGTATCTCAGAAGCTTTGTACAATACGGCGCTTGGTATCGGTACTTCAGCCATAGCAATCATTTGCTATAATATATTTACTACGAAGATCGACTCGATCACCTATGGTATTGATGAATCAGGCTTTACTTTAACGCAGAGCTTCGCCTCACTTTACAAATAAGCAGTGATTTTTGGAATTACTGATTATGGAAATTGATGGGTTAAGCATCTTATAACGGACAGAAATTTTATAGTTTTATGCCTAAAGTAAAAGTTCCCAGAAAGAGTACTTCGATTGATATGACTGCCATGTGTGATGTGGCTTTTCTGTTGCTTGCATTTTTCATTCTTACCACCAAGTTCAAGCCTGCCGAAGCATTGTCTGTGACTACTCCGAAGTCTGTTTCTTCAATAACGGTTGAAGCAAAAGATGTGGTATTGATCACTATGGACAAGGACGGAAAAGTATATTTCTCCGTTTCTGATGAAAATGTAAGTGAGAAGCAGGAAATTATCGACCTTGTAGATCAATTGAAAAGCCTTGGATTGACTGCACAGGAAAAGGCTGCCTTTGCAAAAAGCGGATCCTATGTGGGTGTTCCTTTCAGCAAACTGAAGGGATATCTGAATTTAACGGCGGACCAGATCAAAGGATATGCGCAGGAAGGAATCCCGATCAAGGATTCAGCGAGCAATGAAATGGTGACCTGGTTCCGTGCTGCAGCTACTGCATTCCAGGGTACAAAAATGAAGATCATGCTCAAAGGAGATAACAATGCAAAATATCCTTCATTCAAAGGGGTTATCGATGCGCTGAAAATGAATGATATCCTGAAATTCCAATTGATCACTGATCCGGAAGGCGTGCCCGCGGGTACTGAAATGCATCGGCTTCAAGGCATCAGAAAGCCTGCATAATTTTTATCACATTTAAACTGAACCGATATGGCAGAAATGAATACCTCAGGCGGGGGCGGTCATAAACAAGGACCAGGCGTTAAAAAGGCGAAAAAATTATCAACCCGCGTGGATCTGACACCCATGGTGGATCTGGGATTTCTGTTGATAACGTTTTTTATCTTTACAACCACAATGAGCCAGCCTACCGCCATGAACCTGTTCCTACCGAAGGATACAGAAAAACCGGAGGAGCAAAATAAACTGAAAGAATCCGGTGCCCTTACGGTCATGCTGGCAAAGGATAATACGGTTTATTATTATGAGGGCATACTGGCCCCCGATGGCAGTAATTTTAAGTCTACCAATTTCAAGGAAGTCCGTACGATCATTATCAATAAGAAACGCAGTACGGATCCAAAGGATTTTATGGTGGTCATAAAGCCCGGTCCCTTAGCGACTTATAAGAACACTGTAGATATGCTCGATGAAATGCAGATCAACGATGTAAAAAGGTATGCAATGGTCGACATTTCTGATGTTGAATTGAAGTTGATTGGTGCCACAGAAGGCAAATAATTTGTATGGAATTCAGGCATTTTTGCATCTAATATTAAACAGAGAACGATGGAAGCAAATAAAATTATGAGTGCGGACATTCTTGACATTGTCTTCGAGGGAAGAAACAAGGATTATGGTGCTTATGAACTGCGTAAAACGTATAACAGGCGTCTATTGATTGCAATTGGTGGAATGGCCCTCTTTTGCATCTTACTGTTCCTGGGATCTATCCTTGCCAACCAGGTCAGTGCCGACGACAATAAAGCTCTGGTCGTGCGGGATACACAACTGGAAGACATAAAGCAGGAAGAAAAGAAAGAAATTCCGCCGCCTCCTCCGCCGAAACCACCCGATCCTCCAAAAGTGGAAATGGCTAAATTCACGCCTCCCAAAATCGTGAAGGATGAAGAGGTAAAAGAAGAAGAAAAACCACCGGAAATAGAAAAACTGGAAGATACCAAGATCGGTACTATCAACCAGGAAGGTGTAAAAGATGAAGGTATCGTGGCACCGCCCGTAACTGATGATGGTAAAGGTGTGGTAGAAGCTCCTAAGAAAGAAGAAGAAGACTGGGATAAAACTTTCACGAAGGTGGAGATCGAATCGGAATATCCCGGTGGATCAGCCGCGTGGATCCGCTACCTGTACAAAACATTACGTTATCCGCAGGAAGCTCAGGATAATGAGATCCAGGGAACAGTCGTCGTTCAGTTCATTGTGGATAAAGCCGGAATGGTGAGTGATGTGGAAGCAGTGAGCGGTCCCCAGGAACTGCGTGATGAAGCGGTTCGTGTTATCAAAAAAAGCGGACAGTGGACACCGGCGGTACAAAACGGTCGCCAGGTGAAGTCTTATAAAAAACAACCTATCGTATTTAAATTAGAGACAGAAGGGTAAGAAATTAAAAAGTAAAAATTAAAAATGTAAAAGGGTCTCCGAAATTTGGGGACCCTTTTGCATTTTTAATTTTTCATTTTGCATTTGTATTATGCTTGGAAAACTTTCCGGATGGGATGATACAATCGTTGCCCTGGCGACACCACCGGGCATTGGCGCGCTGGGCCTTATCCGTTTGAGTGGAAAAAAATCTTTTGAGATCATCAATGCATTGTTTCCTGCCAAGGATTTATCCATTCAACCATCTCACACCATCCATGTAGGCTTTCTCAAAAATGGCGATCAGTCACTCGATGAAGTGGTTGTCTCGCTTTTCAAAAATCCGCATTCGTATACGGGTGAAGACGTGATTGAAATATCATGTCACGGTTCTCCATTTATTCATCAACAGGTGATCGATGCATGTATTGCCTATGGCGCCCGTCCTGCACGAGCGGGGGAATTCACACAACGCGCATTCCTGAATGGCAAGCTGGATCTGGCACAGGCTGAAGCAGTAGCAGACCTCATTGCCAGCAACACAGAAGCATCACGGCGTACGGCATTGAATGCCATTCGGGGAGGATTTTCAAACGTATTGAAGGACCTGCGTGAACAATTATTACAATTTTCCGCGCTTATCGAATTGGAGCTGGATTTTTCTCAGGAAGATGTGGAATTCGCTGACCGTACACGGTTATACGAGCTCGTTAGAAGTGCTTTTATCACCACACAACAATTGATAGAATCATTCAGGTTGGGCAATGTGATCCGCAACGGTGTGCAGGCAGCAATCATCGGTAAACCCAATGCCGGGAAATCAACTTTGTTGAATGCGTTCCTGAATGAGTCTCGGGCGATCGTCAGTGATATTGCCGGAACTACGCGGGATACGATCGAAGAAATTTTGAATATTGACGGAATTCTTTTCCGTTTGATCGATACGGCAGGTATTCGCGAACATTCGACAGATGTAATTGAACGATCCGGTATTGAAAGAAGTCTCGAGAAAATGCGCCAGGCACATCTCGTGTTGTATTTATTTGATGTGAATGAAACAGCAAAAGAAGAGATGCGGAAGATCTCCGCTGATTTCGACCGGCAACAGATAAAACATATCCTGGTGGCAAACAAAACCGATATCATGGGATTGGAAAAGGCACATAAAGAATTCGGCGAAATTCCAGGTATTGTATTCATTGCCGCTAAAGACGGATCACATCTGCAGTCGTTAAAGAAAATTATGGTCGATAGCGTATGGGAAGGGGATGTCGACGCTGATGATACCATTGTCACCAATGCACGTCATTATCACGCGTTGCAGGAAGTGAATAAATCATTGGAGGATATCAACAAAGGGATGGATAATCAGATCGCTTCCGATCTGTTGGCGCTTGATATCCGGCGGTGCCTGCATTACCTCGGAGAAATCACCGGCGAGATCACAAATGAAGACCAGCTGGATTATATTTTCAGTAAGTTTTGTATCGGGAAATAGTCACCTTACTCAACTTAACAGCATTTTACTTTTCCTGTTCACTTGCAATCCAGTACAGAGTGAGACAACTTCACGATATGCCGAAAGCAAAGGCAACACAATCAAAAATGCAAGAAATCGTTTAATGTAGAGTGATCATGCAGCATGTCTTAAATCCTGCAAATCAATTGTTTAAGATAACTGCTTAATCAAAATGATATAACAATCATGAAAAAAAATAATACTTATTTATTCATACTGTGCTGGCTGTTGCCGGTAATGTCATTTGCCCAGCAGAAAGATATTACGGGCATGTGGTATGGGCAAATAACTATTATCGACACACAAACAGTCAGTATTCCTTACGAGATTGCAGTAAGCGAAGA
>DATLDA010000412.1:0-7352 GCA_035526135.1 Flavitalea sp. | reverse complement strand
TGATTTTTAAATTTTCCTTTTTTAATTTTTCATTTTAATTTTTCATTATTAGAACTATGCCTGAAAAATTATAAGATCAGCTTCCCGATTTTTCCACTTCCTCCAGCTAAAAAAACTGATTTTCCTTTTTTTGCCTTTCTCACGACATGATAGCTTTCTTTGCCGATCAGGTTCCAGTTGATGCCACCATCCAGGGAAACATCAATCCCGGTAGTTCCACAGGCAATGAGCTTTTCTTTGTCTATATATTCCACACAACTTCGATATCCATGAGGAGGGTTCGAAGGAACAATCCATGTTTTACCCCCATCATGCGTAAGGATGCAATTCTTTTCTGATGAAGAATCCGCAGCAAAATCACCTCCTACAATAACGAGATGTTTGCTTCCCGATCGTTTATTAGAGTCCCTGACAGCCACAGAATTTGCGCCTGTACTTTCTTTTCCCTGAATGATCGGTAAATCAATTGGCTTTCCTTTTAAAAAAAGTCTGGACTTCTTTCCCCCGCTCACAAAGCACGCCTCGTCTTTATCCACCTTGCGTATATTGGTACCGCTGGCAGCGAAACAGGCCTCACCCGAATCGGAACCCGGCAGATTTTTTTCTGAAATGTCTTTCCATGTATTTCCTCCATCATATGTGCGTGAAATAAAAAATCTTCCGGAAATCGGGTCTCCGAGTACGATGCCACTTTCTTCATTCCAGAATTCCATTGCATCGAGAAACATACCTGGTTTTTTGTTTTCATATACAAGTTTCCAGGTTTTGCCGGCGTCAACTGTTTTCAGAATCACAGCAGGTTCTGAAACCGCAATGATGATAGCAGTACTGAAACTGAAGGCTTCAATATCGCGGAAATCTCTTTTTTCATACCCTGGAATCGTAAACCAGGTCCATGACTGACCTGCATCTGCTGACCGGCCAACAGTTCCATTGTTTCCGCTTACCCACAGCAGACGGTCCGTTACTACGCTTAAACCACGAAAAGAGGTTTTGCCGTATGTTGTTAAGAGTTCAATCTTTTGCGAATAGAGAGTGAAAGAAAAAAAGTAGCAGGTTAACAGCAGCAAGTATATTTTCATGTTGAAATTGTTTCCATGAAAGTTTCACAAAAGGTAAAGATAGCAAAGGCGCAAAAATGATTAGCCTGGTGCCTTTTGTATTTCCATTGCGCTTGCATTAAACAAAAAAAAGCCCCTGCTTTTCAGCAGAGGCTTCATAAAATTTTCAGTCGACCCACCAATTAGCGTTTAATTCGGATCAGATCTTGGACGGTTCTCATCCGGGTTTTTTGTTCATAAGGATATCGACCGGGTTTTCCAGGACATGGACATGGTTTTTTTTAGGACTGGATCGGTTTTTCGGTTCTGGACTTGGACTTGGTTTTTCTAGGACGGATCTGGTTTTTCGATCTGGACTTGGACTTGGTTTTCTTTTAGGACTTGGACTGGTTTTTCAAGGATTTTCGGACTTAAAAACAGGGATTCAGAATTTAATGAGCGATTTCATAGGATAAGATCTTTGGTCATGTGCTCTGTGAAAACCCCGGGTTAAATCTTCATAAGTATCGGATTCGTTGTCTGGTCTTTTTAATCAGGATATTGGATATAAAAACGGTCGAATACAAATATAGACTCCAGTTATGATCGCACATAGAGCAATTACGCTCCATTTTAACCTTTCAGATTATACGGCAGGATCTGTAAAATTTTCGTGTTTATCCGAGGGACAATCACGGGGCAATCCGGGGATTTACTAATAAGGATAGGGCCGCTAATAGAATTCATTTAGTTAGCTAAAAGGTTACCCTTAGCGAATCGGCCGGAATGCTTAAAAGCCTTTTTTGCCCGATTTTAATTTTGGAAGTGTAAAATCATCGAGGGCACTTTTCTCCGCCATCATTTTTTCGATATCATCCGCTTTCCGTGGTGCGAATGAGGAAAGAAGTTCGTAATCCTTTTCGCGAATCAGAATATCATCTTCAATTCTTACGGCAATGCCCCACCATTTTTTATCGCACGGACTATCATCTGGAATATAAATGCCGGGTTCAATGGTAATCACCATACCTTTTTTTAAGCGCGATGAAAATCCCTTGTCATGTACATCCAATCCAATGTGATGACCAAGTCCATGCGGATAATATTTACCTGCTTCTTTTTTGTCTCTGATGATCCCGAGTTTTAATAATCCCTCTGCAATTATATCGCGTGCCTTTGTTCCGAGTTCCTGCCAGCTGGCGCCCTCACGGCAAAGCTTGAACGCTTCTTCCTGGGCTTGGTACACGAGTTCGTAAATCTGTCTTTGCGGGTCTGAGAATTTACCATTAGCAGGAATGGTTCTGGTGACATCCGCCGTATATCCATGGTATTCCGCACCGACATCCATCAACAAAAGTTGTTGCCCTACCCTCGTTTTGTTGTTATCAATATAATGTAGCACACAACCATTATTTCCAGCTCCTACAATGGAAGGATAACCAATATTTTCTGCTCCGTATTTCTTATGTACATATTCGTGCAATCCCTGTATTTCTCTTTCAGACATATCTGCCCTTGCTGCTTTCATTACTTCTAGTTGCCCGATACACGAAATTTCAACCGCTTTGCGCAGCAGGTTCATTTCTTCGTCAGTTTTAACTTCCCGCAATGCTGAAGTCATTTGCATATATAAACCGGTACTGAATTTTTTATCTTTTGTAAAGTCAGGTGTTATTCCCGCTTTAGTGCGAAACTGGCTAATGAGATCTGCCAGGTCAGCTTTATCCCCCGGTTCATTTGCAACATCGTCGGGGAAATAATCGAAGATTATTTTGTCAAAGCCGGAAAAGTTAATTGGGAAATTATTGAATTCAGCACCATTAAAAACATTTGTAATTCCCAATTGTTTTTTCACTCCTTCGGTACCTAACCTTTTACCTGTCCATTGTTCCTGACCCGGATTTTTTTGTTGTACAAAAAAAAGTTCGTTGTAATTCATTCCATTCAATGATTGGGGTTCTTTAAACACCAGCAGTAGTGCATGCGGTTCATTATATCCGGTAAAATAATAGAGATCCGGGTTCTGATGATACACGTATTGCACATCATTGGAAAAAGTTCGTGGCGGAAAAGAAAAGATAGCAACTACTGAACCCGTTGGCATCCTGTTACGAAGCGAATCTCGCCGTGCGGCATGGAATTCTTTCGGAAGATAATCATCAGGGAGATCTGATTGACAAAAAGAAATAAGTGAAATTGAAAATACTCCGATTAAAATAAAAACGCGCAAAAGCATATTTGTTTTTTTCAAGCCGGCAAGATAAGCAGATTTACGCAGCGGAATAATGGTTCATAGTTCATAATTCATAGTTCCTGGTCATTAAACTATGAACCAGGAACTACGAACCAGGAACTATAAACTAATTCACAGTGAGTAGTATTATTTTTTCAAACGGTATTTTATGCAAAACTGTTAAAAAGTAGTATTACTGAATAAAAAACCGCCATGCAATATTTGACTGTTTTAAGGCATTTATAAGTGTAAATACCCATCTCTTGAAAGGACAAATTTTTACTATTATATCACTGTTAGCGGTAATGGCGTATTTCGTCCCGTTACTGATCGTCCTTGTGAAACGTTTATGGGGCATCACTGCTTTTATTTTATTTGCACTATACTGGTTGATTGGCGGGATTGTAAACGTAGTGGATCACATACCAGGTGTTGATATTGCTTTCAGGGCAACACTCGGGGCATTTTACAATATGATCGATATTCCTATTATCCTGGCCATTTTTTATTTTACTTCCGGATCGGACCGTATTCGTCAATTCGCAAAATATACCTGTCTTTCTTTTCTACTAATCGAAATGGTGAACGCCTATTTCAAAGGTGTGAATTATGAAGCGATAAAATATGTGCTGGGACTTGGTGTTTTGTTAGTCCTGATCATAGTAATCTGGGAGATAATTTTCTATTTAAAGAAGATGGAGCATACAGCCAAGGAGAAGGCAATGATGTGTATTTATTCGGCGCTCTTATTCGAATATGGCACCTATATTATAATCTACATATTCGACTATTACATCAAGGGATCTGACGCCAATGACAATCTGCTCATTTATTATATCTCTTCCCTCATTGCTATCGTGATCGCTTCCTATGGTTTGATGATCCGGCAGCGAAAATCCGGGTTTACCCGCTTTTATAAATATTAGCCGGGGCCAAATAGTGGATACATGACTTGGAATGATGGCCTGAAAGGCCCTTCAGGCAAAGATTTTAACATCCGGCATATGCAAAAATCCACGATTTTTACGTTAAGTCTGTACCACATGATCTTTTATACCCACGATAAATACAGGGGAGCAAGAAAGTTGCTGCTTGCCATCATCGGCATCCTCACTATCGTGCCCCTGGCACCGTTGATCAACCGGTACATTCCGCCGCTTATTATTGGTACCTGGAATCTAGACCTGGTTGTGTCGGTTCTGGCAGCTGCTTTATTTACTTTTTTTATTATCAGACTCTTTCATTTCCTTGTCATCCCGGCCTTCGTTTTGTTTATGGTGGTACTCGTATATAATCAGTTGACGGATGGTTATGGTATTCAAAGAATGATCAATGACTATCAAACGATGGTTATTAACAATTGGGGGAAAAAGGAAGAAAAGGAAATCAACCTCGTACTTACCCCTTCTATTTTCGATGGGCCGCTGACTAAAACAGTGAAGTCGCTTCAATCAAAAATAGATCACAAGGATTCTATTGTCCGGAATTTTGCCGTAATGCATTCACTTGATTTCTTTGATGAATATGTGCCGAAGTATGGTTCGATCGTCAGAACATTATCGTTGTTCAAGTATATCAACAACAATTTCAAGTATGTGTCCGATTCGGAACGCGACGAATATTTCGCCACTCCCAGAGAAACGATCATGAATGGTCTTGGGGGAGATTGCGATGATCATTCTATTCTGATGGTGTCGGCTTTGAAGTCGATCGGTGCGCATTGCCGAATGATCCTTACTGAAGGTCACTTGTATCCCGAATTGCTTTGCGGAGACAAGAGGGATTTTGAACGCGTACAAAATGCGATACTCAATTTATTCGGACGGGATGTAAGCAGCAACATCTATTACCACGAACAGAATGGTCAGTATTGGGTGAATCTTGATTATTCTGCCCGCTATCCGGGTGGTCCCTATGCCAGCGAGAAAGCCTTTGCCATTATAGAGTAATTTTAGATTTTAGATTTGCGATTGCGGATTTGGAATATGAATCCATCTACCATGGATCACAGACTGGATTCGGAAACTTTGTGAATCTAAATCTGAAATCTAAAATCTAAAATCTAAAATTGTCCCTCAGTCATCATCTTCCTCATAATTATAAGCATCCTTGTTATTGTTATACAAGGTCTCCCACTCCTTCACAGCAGGATCGCTCAGAAGTTCAATAATGTCGAAGATCGGGTCTGTTTTCCGCTTCCAATGCTGTATCTCCTCATCCGTGTAACGGGATACATACAGGCAATGATCACTCTCCAGTGTAACCTGGATTAAGGTAACAGGGGATTCTTCTTTTTCCTGGATCAAATAATAACATCCGGTTTCCAGCAACGCATACGAATACATACAGTCCACATTTTAAATTTAAAAAGAAGAATTAACAGGTAGTAGCTCTGAATTAATGGGTCGTAAGTGGGTGATCTATTCGCCGGATAAATCGGCCGGTTGGCCTCTTCGAATTCCTGACGATGATCAAATTTAGCACAATTACCAATTTATAAAACAGGAGAAATGACGGGAATTTAAAATTTAATAATTAGCTAACATATTCTATTGATAATCAAACAATTGTATTTTGACACTTTTTATTTTTTCATTCTCTTGTCGGGATGCTAATGATTACAGAATAGACTTTAAGCTCAACCGCTAAAGATTAGAGATATTCAGGTAGTATCGAATTCACCTTCGTTTTCTTCACCAGAATGGACTATTGATCGTTTTATTTATTTGCAGACCTGACCGGAAATGAGGAAGTATTATTCACACAAGGTGTATAAAGCCGGAATTTCCTCATAAGGTCTTTACCTATATTTGCCCGGTTTGTGAAATTATGCGCTGAAATACAATAGAATGGCGTAATTCAGAGTTTACTCAGTTCAAAACAAACAAAAATACAGACCGGAACATCCAATGAATCAACCAACCCCGCTTGCAAATCCCTATGGCTGAAAAAGAAAACCTCTTTGATTATACCGAGGAAAGTATCAAATCGCTTGACTGGAAGGAGCACATTCGTCTCCGACCCGGTATGTATATTGGAAAACTCGGGGATGGTTCCAGTCCGGACGATGGCATCTATGTATTGCTGAAAGAAGTACTGGACAATTGCATTGATGAACATACGATGGGTTATGGAAAACACATCGATATAACGATCGAGGGGAAGAATGTTACAGTACGCGATTATGGTAGGGGAATTCCACTTGGAAAAGTAGTTGATGTTGTCAGCAAGATCAACACCGGTGCCAAATATGACAGCAAAGCATTCCAGAAATCTGTCGGGTTGAATGGTGTAGGTACAAAAGCAGTGAATGCACTGAGTGCTTTTTTCAAGGTCACGGCTTTCCGTGAAGGGAAAGAAAAAACAGCCGAATTCCAGCGTGGCGTTTTATTGAAAGAATATAAAGAGTCGAAATCCAGCGGTGAAAACGGAACGCTCGTCACTTTCATTCCAGACGAAACTGTTTTCAAAAATTTCCACTACGTACAGGAATACCTCGATAACCAACTGTGGAATTATTGTTATCTCAATGCGGGGCTGGTCATTAATTTCAATGGTAAAAAATATGTAAGTAAGAACGGTTTACTTGATCTGTTGCAACGCAAAGCGAATGCGGATGAAATCCGTTATCCTATTATTCATTTGACCGGTGAAGACATCGAAGTTGCTGTAACCCATGAAAATCAATACGGGGAAGAATACTACGCATTCGTCAATGGTCAGTATACTACGCAGGGGGGTACGCACCTGAATGCTTTCCGGGAGGCGTTCGTAAAAACAATCCGTGATTTTTATAAGAAGGATTACGATGCTGCAGATATAAGAGGCAGCATCTGTGCTGCCATTTCAGTACGGGTTCAGGAACCGGTTTTTGAATCACAAACAAAAACAAAGCTGGGCTCCCAGGTAGTTTTTGAAGGTGGGCCAAGCATGCGCAATTTTGTAGGAGATTTTTTGTCTAAAGAACTTGACAATTACCTGCACCGGAATCCTACAGCGGCAGATGCATTGAAAAAAAGGATCGAGCAAAACGAAAGAGAAAGGAAAGAGTTGGCCGGGATAAAAAAACTGGCAAATGA
>DATLDA010000407.1:0-6305 GCA_035526135.1 Flavitalea sp. | reverse complement strand
TTATCGAGTGCCGAAACCCCTTCCGGATTATCTCCACTGCATGCCAGACAGTTTGTGTCGTTTACTGCCGTCGACAGCAAAGTGTGTTATCTGCATATATGCGAAGGAGCAGCACAGCTGGGAGAGAGGAGAAAAGAAACTATGGGGAAACTCGTAAGTTACCTGGTAAGCGATTTTCTGAAGGCGAGTGCTACATGAAAAATAAAAAAGCGCAAAGGACAATTCCTCGCGCTTTCTCAATTTTACTTTCCGATTTCAAATCATCACGGTTTCATCGGGATCTTCAGTCGCCAACCCGGTTGAATCAGGTCGGGATTTTTTATCTGGTCTTTATTTGCTTCAAATATTTCCTGCCATGATACTCCGAATTGTTTCCCTATTTTACTCAGGTTATCACCTCTTTTAACCTCATACTCATCGGAAACATTTCCTTTATTGTTGAGGTTTAAAACCAATTCGCCTGAGCGGTAATCAGGATCAATTTTATTATATACGTCCCACAGTTGAATTTTCGCCTCATGTGTAGGGACATCTCCATCTATATATAATACATTTCCCTGTTCGCGGACCTGGAGATTTTGTACTCCTTTTTTTTGGGCTTCTGTGATCAGTTCACGGTATTTATCTTGTAGTGCCATAGGAAAAATTTTTATTTTATTGCAAGTTGATTATCTATTTTCCGGGGTTTCAGTTCGTTTACTGAAATTAACAGGCTTTGTAAATCAGCTCTTTTGATCTCGCCGCGCAAAGTGATGACTCCGTCATTTACATCCGCCTGCACCGTGCTGTACGTTTTCAGCACATTCGTAATTCCGTTTTTCAAAGCATCATCTCCATTCACTTGTGGCGAAGAAGGTTGTGCTGCGGTGGGAATGGTTATATTATTAACTACGTTCTTTACTCCTTTTACATCTTCGATTTTGTCGGCACAGGATTTCCGGCATTCATCGTCTTTACATTCACCCGTCAGGGTAACCACGCCACCGCTCACAACAGCATGAACACCCGCCATTTCATTATTGTCTTTAATCTTATTATCAATCGCTGCTTTAATATCAGCGTCGGATTGTTTGCCCTTGCACGAAACAAGGAAACTGCCACTAAATAGAAGAAGGGCAAGAAAGATCTTGCCGGTAAATTGTTTCATAAATTCTGGTTTTTGATGTGTTTGTAACTTCTTATTGAAAAAATTATACCAAAGCAGAACATTACTGGGGTAATTCTGTTGGAAATCCAGGGCTTGCAAGTAATGTGTATAACTTTAAAATCATTTGTTCGAATTCTCAAGCTCAACAATTTTCTCAAATAACTTTTCATATTGCAAAGTCAGGCTGGCGAGCATTTCAGAACTTTTTTTATAAGCAGCTTCTGTTTCTGCAAATTTTTTCCGGTCGGAATACACTTCGGGCGTAGAAAGGGCGTGTTCAAATCCGGCCTTTTCTTTAGTAACGAAACCCATCTTTTCTTCCAGTTGTTGAAAATCCCGTTGGTAACGCTGTAACTCTTTTTTTGATTCTTTATTAATGCTTTTGTTGATCGAAGCGGTAATTGGCTGATTTTGTTGAGGTGCTACCGTATTTTTTGGCGAATTGGATTTCGCCTTGCCTTCTTTCATTTCATTTTGCGCTTTCAAGCTTCTTTCTTTCCAGTCGGCCCACTCATCATAGGTGCCGATGAACTCACGTATCTTATAATCATCGATTTCCCAGATCTTATTGGCTGTCCGGGCAATAAAGAAACGGTCGTGGCTTACGAGCAGAATAGTACCCTGATATTTATTCAACGCTTCAATGAGCAGATCACACGAGTGCATATCAAGGTGATTTGTCGGTTCATCCAGCAATAAAAAATTCGCCCTGCTGATCATTGTCTTCGCCAGTGCTACCCGCGCTTTTTCTCCACCGCTCAATACTTTTACTTTTTTTTCAACATCATCTCCGCTAAAAAGAAAACATCCGAGCAAAGTGCGCAATTCCTGGTCAGTTTGCTGACTGCTTGCGGTTTTCACTTCTTCCAATACATCGTTATTTACGTCGAGTGCTTCCAACTGGTGTTGCGCATAAAAACTATCCACCACATTATGTCCATCGATCTTCTGTCCTTCAAATGTTTCATCGCCGGCAATGATCCGCAGGAGGGTTGATTTTCCTTTACCGTTGGCTCCGATCAGTGCGATCTTATCGCCACGGTTGATCTCGGCAGATGCATTTTCAACAATCGTCTGTGCGCCGTATCTCTTTGTAATATCCTTTAAAGTCACCAGCGTCTTTCCGGGTATGGTATCGAGTTTGAAGTTGATTCGGATATTAGGTCGTTCAATTTCCACATCTTCGATCCTTTCCAGTTTATCAAGCCGTTTCATGGCACTTTGAGCTGCCGCGGCTTTACTTGCTTTCGCCCGGAATCTTTCTATAAAACGTTCCTGTTGCCGTATGAACTCCTGCTGGTTTTCATAAGCACGTTGCTGTAATTCCACTCTTTGCTCTTTTTCCGTTTCATAATGGTCAAAGTTTCCATTATAAATATGCAACTGCCGTTGATACAATTCAACGATCTTGGTTACCATCCTGTTCAGAAAGTATTTATCGTGACTGACGATCACCACCGAACCCTTGTAATGCAACAGATATTTTTCAAGCCATTCTATGGAAGGTAGATCCAGGTGATTGGTCGGTTCATCCAATAACAACAGGTCGGGTTGCTGCAAAATCATTTTTGCAAGTAATACCCGCATGCGCCATCCTCCGCTGAATTCGCGATAGGGTCGTTGAAGATCGGTATTGGGAAATCCAAGACCCTGTAATACTTCTTCCGTCTGATGATGAATATTATATCCGCCAGACATTTCCAGATCGTGTAGTTTGTCTGTGTAGTCATGCACCAGTTTTTCTTCGTCACCTTTCAATCCTGCAGCAGAGGCGGCTTCTATCTGTTTTCCCAATACGTCGATTTCTTTTTCCAGTTGCAATATTTTTTCAAATGCGCCGAGTGCTACCTGGAAAATGGAATCATTGGTATCGAAACTAAGAAGATCCTGATGGAGATAGCCAATCGAAGTGTTCCTGCCTCGTTCGACAGATCCGGCAGAAGGAAGATACTCGCCCACGAGGACTTTCAGCAGGGTGGATTTACCAGTTCCGTTATACCCGATCAAACCGATCCTTTCATTTGGCTGAATATGCCACGTCGCATCTTCGACGATTATTCTTGCCCCGAATTCAAATGTCACGTTGGTAAAACCTGCGAGCATATTTTAAATATGAATTTTTGAAACGCAAAAGTAACACAATACAGTATGAGGTACGATTAAACCGCTACCTTTGCCGGAAATTTCTGATTGATGAGAAAAGTGATTTTAATTCTGTTTCTGATCATTACGGCATTTATAGCTTACTGGCAATTGTATGGAAAAAACAAGGACGATAAAAAAGTGAAGCCTCAACCCATTGCCCAGACTAAAAATTCGAGCATTTTCAACCAGTCGTATGACCATCTGCTGAATGGATACTATAGTCTTAAAGATGCATTGGTTGCCGATGATACAGTGAAAGCCAACGTGGCCGCTTCTCACTTAATAACCTATTCAGACAGTCTTGCTGTTAATGAAATTAAAGGAGATTCTACGGGCGTTCTCAAAGAAACCGCGCTTACATTCACGGCGACAATTTCTGGTTCATCCAAGGCCCTCGTAGCAGAACAAAATATTGAAGCCAAGCGAAAAGAATTTGAGATGATCACGGAAGCGATGTGGAATATCAGCCGGGTCGTCAAATACGACGGTGAAAAAATATATTACTTCTTTTGTCCGATGGCATTCAATGATAAAGGGGCTTACTGGCTCAGCAGAGAAGCAACAGTGCAGAATCCGTATTTTGGAAAAAAAATGCTCACTTGTGGCAATGTAGCTGATTCACTCGATTATCGTAGTCAGTGACTTAGCCTGAATCCTTATGAAAGGAATAAAAGCGGTTATTTTTTTTTATTTCATATTCACCGGCCCGATCCTTTTCGCGCAGGATAAATTCACCATCAGCGGATATATTACCGATTCACTTTCCTCGGAAACATTAGTAGGATCAACCGTGAATCTTGCAACAGTTTCAAAAAGTATAACAACGAATCAGTACGGATTTTATTCCATAACACTTCCTGCTGCACACTATTCGATCCTGATCACTTCTGCCGGTTATCTCCTGAAACAGGTTGAGATAGTTCTCATAAAAGATACCATTGTCAATTTTAAATTAATTCAACGTTCGTTACTGCAGGAAGTAATCGTTTCATCCCGGCGTCGTGATGCAAACGTTTCAAATGCGCAGATGGGAAAAATAGATCTTTCAATGAATCAGGTACGCTCACTTCCTGTATTGCTCGGAGAAGTGGATATTCTAAAAACCATGCAGTTATTGCCGGGAGTAAGAAATGCGGGAGAAGGGAACACAGGGTTATACGTTCGCGGTGGCGGGCCCGATCAGAACCTTATCCTGTTGGATGATGCAATTGTATATAATACCGGACATCTGTTTGGTTTCTTCTCCATCTTCAATGCTGATGCAATTAAAAATACAACACTTATCAAAGGGGGGATGCCTGCGCAATATGGTGGCCGGTTGTCTTCAGTCCTTGATGTGGCCATGAAGGACGGGAACATGAACCAAATGGAATTTGAAGGCGGTATCGGATTGATTGCATCGAGGTTTTCATTGCAGGGCCCGATCAAAAAAGAAAAGGCATCTTTTATTATTTCGGCGAGACGCACTTATATCGATGTGCTGGCAAAACCTTTTGTACCAAAGTCAAGTGCCTTTTACGGTTCCGGATATTATTTCTATGATCTCAATACAAAAGTAAATTATAAATTTTCAGATAAGGACAGAGTATACCTGAGTGGTTATTTTGGAAGGGATGTTTTTACATTCCGTAATTCGCAAAGGTCATTTAATGCTGACATTCCGTGGGGAAATGCGACAGCAACTGCCCGATGGAACCATGTTTTTAACCGGAAATTATTTTCTAACACAACTGTCGTGTACAATGATTATGCATTTTCTTTTGGCGCTGCACAAAATGATTTTGCAATAAAATTATCCTCAGGGATCCGCGACTGGTCTGCAAAAACAGATATTGATTACTATCCTGCCCCGCAACACAAGATGCGTTTCGGAGCCATTGTTACCTATCATACTTTCACTCCTAATGTGCTGACGGGCCGCCAGGGAGATACCCGCTTCGAACCCAATAACAATTCAAAAAAATATGCGGGCGAATCGGCCATCTATGTGCAGGACGATTGGGAAATAAATGAAAAAATAAAAATTCACACCGGCCTCCGGTATACTGATTTCCGCCAGCTCGGGCCATACACGATTTATTCAATCGATGAAAATGGCAATAAGCTTGATAGCACTTTCTATCGCGCAGGCAGGGTTGTTCAGCAATACGGTGGGATCGAACCAAGGATCACATTACGCTATGCCTTGAATGATGCGACTTCCATCAAAGCAGGCGTCACTAAAACACTGCAGCATATTCATCTTGTGAGCAATGCCGGATCAACACTTCCAACCGACCTGTGGGTTCCGAGTACATACAGGGTACAACCTCAGCGAAGCTGGCAATATGCAGCAGGTCTCTTTAAAAATTTCTTTGACAATTCCCTCGAAACATCGATCGAAGTGTATTACAAACAAATGGAAAGACAAATTGAATACAGGGAAGGATATACTCCATCTTTGAAAGATCCGGAAGAAGAATTTGTTTTCGGAAAGGGATGGAGTTATGGCACTGAATTATTTGTAAATAAAACAAGAGGAAAATTCACCGGATGGATCGGGTATACTTTGTCATGGACGTGGCGAAAATTTTCAGGGCTGAATGAAGGGTTGCGTTTTCCGGCAAAATATGACCGTCGCCATGACCTGTCTGTTGTTATGATGTATACGAAGAATCAGAAATGGAAATTTTCTGCCGTGTTTGTCTATGGAACAGGTAACGCCACCACATTGCCGGAAAGATTTTATATCATCAATGGTATTCTCACGCAGGAATACAGCAGGGTCAATCAATACCGCTTGCCTTCGTATCACCGCCTCGATCTGGCGGCTACACTCACTCCAAAAGAAAAACCTGGAAAGAGACTGAAGCAAAACTGGGTGTTTGGAATTTATAATAGTTATAGCCGGCTGAATCCTTATTTCATTTATTTTGATCAGACGGGCAATCCGTATGATGGCTCACTGCGCGTTGAAGCGCGGCAGGTATCATTGTTTCCCATCATACCTTCTGTTACGTGGAATTTTAAATGG
>DATLDA010000405.1:0-14821 GCA_035526135.1 Flavitalea sp. | reverse complement strand
TAAAAATTAAAAATTCAAAATTAAAAATTCAAAAAAACACTTAGTTGAAGTATTTCGCTTGCTTTGACTGGTTTTATTCTTTCACGATATAAAACTTTTAGGATTTTTAATTTTTCATTTTCAATTTCTATCACATAATGTTCATCGCCAACGCGAAAAATGTACATACAAAAGGTAGTGTAAGTGTCACCAATTCCCCTTTGAACATCAGTACCAGAACGAACGCCAAAACCGAGACAAAAAACAACAGCCAGTATTTTCCCCTTGATCTTCTATCCTTTTCCATAGCAGTAATTATTTTGCTGCGAAATTAAGGCATTTCATATATCCAAAATATCGCAGAATGCCTGGGCTAGAAACATTTAGCGACGGGCAGTCAGGTTTTTTCCGGTTTTAATTCGTTGTAGCTTGCATCTGTCATTTATTTTATATTTCTTTACGTTACCCGTTATTTTCAGCCATCCACTCATCTTTTAAGAACCTCCCTCCAATCTACTGAATACTGATTCAATCAATGTCCGGATCAACCTCCGTCCGCGTCAATTACTATTAATTATATATACACTATGAAACAGTTTTACATGATTGCAAAAGCAATCTGTTTTAGCTTTTTGCTGCTTGCACCCTTTCCAACACTTTTCGCTCAATGCTATCTTTCCGGATTTTATGATTTCGGTCCCTTTAACGGACAATCCGCAAATGGAACATTCTCGCAAAACGACCGGAACCTCACTATCACCAATAGTGTAGTGGCGGGAACGACGGTGGATGCATTTGTTTTCAACAATACGCACAAAGGGGATGTACATTATGGTATTTATCTTGAGCAATCTAATACTACTCCGGGTGCAGCCGGGGCAAAAACAAAACTCGTATTCAGCGCACCGGTAAACAAATTGAAATTCAGTCTTTGGGATGTTGATGGCAGCGCAACCAAACACGATTCGGTAAGAGCGAAAATATATTCGAATGGTATCGAACAGCCGCTGGTGTATGGATACAATGTAACTGTAGGTGCCTGCGTGGAATATCTCGGCAACAATTCTTTTCGCGGATTGACTTCGTCTGATAACGGTTCCAATTGCGGAGACGTCAATTTCAGTTTTTTAAATGTTTCCATTGACTCCATAGTTCTATTTACCTCACTGAAAAATGAACCGGTCCCTAACCAGTCTTTCAGTATTGGTTTGGGAGACATTAGCTGGTGTAAAAATTCTGTTTTAACAACCCCCTTTACACCAGGCGTATTTAATTTTTCAACCTGGGAGGGACAATCCGCGAACGGTAATTTCAACAGCACTCCTGCTTCTGCCACGGTCATCATTAGCAATGAATTGCAGTCAGGTGCTACTGCCAATGCACAACATTTTACTTTCCAGGATATACATAAGCCTGTTAGCGGTAAAGTTGGAGTTTATCTCAGTCAGACTTCCCCTTCGCCCGAAGCCGGGTCGAAAACAAAATTTGTTTTTGATAAAGCGCTTGATGGTTTGAAACTAAGTTTATTTGATATAGATGGAAATGATTCTGTAACAGTGATTGCATATCATGATGGAGTTGCACTGACACTTACATCAGATTTTTACGCTCTCGGTGCATGTGTGCAATATAGTTCCCCAGTACCCGGAGGTGGTAATGCATTCAGGGGAGGACCCGCTTCCGCAAACAATGAACCGTGCGGTGATATCAATATCGGTTTCCCGGAACCGGTAGACTCAGTTGTTTTTTATGTTACAAAAGCTTTTGGCGCAGGGGGAGCACTTACGATAACGATCGATGATATTTCCTGGAGTAATGCATTCCTTGTTCCATCTCATCTGAAAATTTTCAATGCCTCGGCGGAAGGCGATTTTGTGCATGTTCAATGGACTACTACAGAAGAGATCAACGTCCATCAATATCATCTGGAAAGAAGTCTGGATGGACGCAAATTTCAGGTTGCCGGAAAATTCACTCCAAAATCAGCCGGACTGAGACATGAATATCAGTATATCGATCATCCCGGTACAGAAGGAAAAGTATTTTACCGGTTGCTTACACTGGATAAAAACCAGCATGTCACAATGAGCAGGGTGCTCCAGGTGACAATGCAAAAACAATCCGGTAAATTGAAAGTATTGCCGAATCCTGTTAGGCAATCCGCAACTTTATCGTATTCGTCATCAGAGGCGGGCGTGGCAACCATTACTGTTTCCGATGGAACCGGCAGGACCTTGATCAGAATGAAGCAGTACATGTCAAAAGGATCGAATATTGCATCAATTGAAGGGTTGGATAAGTTTCCCGATGGTATCTATCAGGTTCGTGTGCAAACGGGTGAAACCGCTGTCACCGAAAAAATTATCATACGCAGGTAACACTTCACTAACCCTGCCCGATGAAGATCATACAGCATACCAAAAGCCATTCGTCAGAGTGGCTTTTGAATTTTATTCATCTTCTTTTGTGATGGCTTGGTAAACTCGATCATTTTCAGGAGCATTGCGTAATTCATACACTTTGTAATACTTTCGACAACTCATATCGCCCCGATGAAGATTCATTTTTATTTGCGTTATCATACTACTTACGGCCAAAATCTTTCGATTACAGGAAATTTTAATGAGGGAGAAAAGGAAACGATCCTGATGAATTTTCTGAATCATGATTTCTGGCAACTGACACTTACTATCAATAGAAACGATTCGGCGAATATAAAATACCGTTACCTGCTTACAAATGTAGATGGGCTGGTCATACCCGAAGGAGGGCAGGAGCGGTTGATGGACATCAGTAAATCGGGTGTTGATGAAATCCAGGTCTTTGACACCTGGATATTTGCGGGTGAATATGAAAATGTTTTCTATACCGATCCTTTTCAACGTATCCTGCTGAAAGATCATCAGGCTTCATTCAAAAATAAAAGCCCGAAAGCATTCACGCATATCTTCAAAGTGAAAGCCCCATTATTAGAAAAAAATGAGGTGATCTGTATTTGCGGCTCGGCAAAAGGACTTGGTGAATGGAAAACAGAGAACGCTGTCCTGATGAATACAGACCAGAGTTGGTGGACAGCCCGGATTAATCTTCCGCGCGAAAGTTTCCCGCTTCAATACAAGTACGGAATCTACAATATCAAGGAAGAAAAGTTCATTCAATTTGAAAGAGGCGTAAACAGAGACCTTCATGGTGATGCCCACGAAAGAAAATTGACGATCCTACACGATGGGTTTGTACAAACTCCCAATAATACATGGAAAGGTGCCGGGTTTTCCCTTCCGGTTTTCAGTCTGCGAAGTAAGGACTCATTTGGTGTAGGCGAATTCAATGATCTGAAGTTGCTTGTTGATTGGGCAAAGAAAACCGGAATGAAGATGATCCAGATACTGCCGGTAAATGATACAACGGCTACGCATAGCTGGAAAGATTCATATCCTTATGCTGCCATTTCTGCTTTTGCACTTCATCCTATTTATCTGAACCTTGAACTTCTTGCAGGCAAACACACTGAACTTATTAAGCCGTTGAGAAAAAAACAAAAACAATTAAATGAGAAAGCAGATGTCGATTATGAGGAGGTTATGAAATTTAAACTTTCTGCCATCCGGGAATTGTTTGAACTGCAAAAATCGCAATTGGCAAAGGATGAAGAATTCAATGAGTTCTTCAAAGACAACAAGTATTGGCTGATCCCCTATGCAGCATTTTGTTACTTGCGCGATCGTAATGGAACGTCAGATTTTAACCAATGGAAATTGTACAGTGTGTATAACAGGGAGGCGATTGAAAAATACGTTTCACCGAAATCCAAACATTACGAATCGATCTTGCTCCATTATTATATTCAGTTTCATTTACATCAACAATTGCAGGAAGCGGCAGAATATGCACATAAGCAGGGGGTAATTCTCAAAGGTGATCTTCCGATTGGGATTTACCGGTATGGTTGTGACGCATGGATGGAACCGGAATTATACCATATGGATATGCAGGCAGGTGCGCCGCCGGATGACTTCGCCGTGAAAGGACAGAATTGGGGCTTCCCGACATATAACTGGGAAAGAATGGCAGAAGGCGGGTTTGAATGGTGGCGCCGTCGGTTTGTACAAATGAGCAATTACTTCGATGCATTCCGGATCGATCACATCCTCGGATTTTTCCGAATCTGGAGCATCCCCATAGAATCTGTCGAAGGGATCATGGGTCATTTCGAACATGCATTGCCCGTTTATAAATCTGAATTCGATCAACGCGGGATTGGATACGACATGCACCGGTTCTCAAAACCTTATATAACCGATACAGTGCTATGGGAAATGTTCGGTCCGAATAATTCAAAATTCAAACCGTATCTCGATGCGCTTACGGGTGGACGTTACCTTTTGAAATTGCAATATAATTCACAAATAAAAGTCAACAGATATTTTGAAACACTGGACGCCACTGAAGATATGGAGCATATACGACAGGGATTGCTGGACCTTCTGTCTAACGTTCTGTTATTTGAAGTAGCAGAAACCGATTCACAGCAATTCCATTTTCGTTTTGGTATGGAAAAAACGGTTTCATTCAAACACATGGATGGGTACACGCAGCAGCAATTGAAAGAATTATATGTGGATTATTTCTACCGCCGCCAGGATGAGTTTTGGAAAAAAGAGGCGATGAAAAAATTATCTCCGCTGAAGAGCGCTACCAATATGCTTGTTTTCGGGGAAGACCTTGGTATGGTGCCACATTGTGTACCGGACGTGATGCGTCAGTTGGGAATATTGAGTCTTGAAATTCAACGCATGCCAAAGGACCCTGTCAAAAAATTCTTTCATCCTTCTGATGCACCGTATTTATCGGTTGTGACACCTGCCACTCATGATATGAGTCCGATACGCGGATGGTGGGAAGAAGACCGCACGACGACGCAGGAATTTTATAATCGGGAACTGGGATTATGGGGAGATGCACCATCAACCTGTGAACCATGGGTGAGTAAATCGATCATATTACAACATTTGTATTCACCCGCCATGTGGAGTGTTTTCCAGCTGCAGGATCTGTTAGGCATGAGCAGTTCACTCAGGAGGGCAGATATAGCGGAGGAGCGGATCAATATTCCGGCAAACGCCATCCATTACTGGAAATATAGGATGCACATCCCCCTTGAGCAACTGCTGAAAGAGAAAGAATTCAATGAGGAACTGAAAGGGTTTGTAGAGGCGAGTGGTAGATGAGAGATAATTCAATTAATAATTAATAATTGAATGGATTCTTTGCATTTCATTTCACGCAAAGACGCGAAGTAAGCAAAGACGCAAAGACGCAAAGAAGAGCATGGCTGTCAGCAGTCAGCTTTCAGCTGTCCAACCAGCTTAACTGTGTATTTCATCAAACTCTTAGCATTTAGGACTTCCTTTGCTTCTTTGCTTACTTCGCGTCTTTGCCTGTCCGACTGCGTCAGCCGGGCGGGCGTGAAACTGATCCTAAAACAGAATCGCTATTTTTTAATTTTTAATTTTTAATTTTTAATTCACTTGCATCTTTCCTACAAAGCCATCAACCTTCCATTTCACTATCCCTTTACCATTTCAAGAGGCACTAAAACCCATCAGCCATCTCTGGTTGTAGAACTCGAACACAGGGGAATCAAAGGATATGGTGAAGCGCCGGCGATCACTTACTATGATATCACGGTAGAAAAAATGATCGCTGACCTCGAGAGAAAAAAAAGGATGGTGGAAAATTTTGCATTCACCACTCCTGACCGTTACTGGCATTATTTGCATCACCTGTTTCCGCTCAACTCATTTCTTGTCTGCGCGCTCGATATCGCTGCATGGGACTTATTTGGAAAATTACGCGGCCTGCCTCTGCACCGTCTTTGGGGATATGAATTTAATCACAACGTGGTGACAGATTATACGATCGGGATCGATACGCTTGACAAAATGGTCGCGAAAATGAAAGCGTTTCCCTGGCCCGTTTATAAGATCAAACTCGGTACACCAAACGATATTGAAATCATCCATGCATTAAGAAAAGAAACGGAGGCCGTTTTTCGCATTGATGCGAATTCCGGTTGGACCCTTACGGAAGCGCTTGATAAAATTCCTAAACTGGCACCCTTACAGATTGAATTCATCGAACAACCGCTGGACAAAAAAGATCAGGAAGGAATGAAAATACTATTTGCGCAATCCGCGATTCCGCTCTTTGCAGATGAATCATGCGTCGCCGAAACAGATGTGCAAAATTGTGCCGGGCATTTTCATGGTATCAATATCAAACTGACAAAATGTTCCGGCCTTACCCCTGCGCTACGGATGATCCGTGAAGCGCGCAAACTGGGATTGAAAGTAATGGCAGGCAGCATGAATGAAACCACCGTGGGCACCGCTGCGATAGTACATTTGTTACCGATGCTGGATCATATTGATGCCGACGGACCATTATTACTTGCAGAAGATATAGCAGAAGGCTTACAATTCATAAATGGACAGATCCATATAAGCAATACCGCTGGGCTCGGGATCACGATGAAAGAAGGGTTTTTTCAAAACTGAAGCAGTCCAAGCAAAAATTTCCGGCGCTGAAAAATTTACTAACTTATAGCCTTACACGAAATAAATCCCTTTTCATTATCCAAAACATCTGGTTATTGTGACTGATACGATCGATATACCTGCTACATCGCCGCGTTTTGTATCCCTTGATTTTATGCGTGGGCTGATCATGGTATTACTTGCCCTGGAAAGTACCGGTCTGTACGAACACCTGGAAGAACAAACCAGAGGAACCGTTGCCGCAACAATCGTCGGGCAGTTTTTTCATCATCCGTGGCATGGATTGTATTTCTGGGATCTGATCCAACCGGCATTCATGTTCATTGCAGGCACGGCCATGGCTTTTTCATTGCACAGACAGCAACAGAGAGGTGTGCCCTGGAGCGTTTCATTCAGGAAAATTCTAAAGCGATGCGGATGGTTGTTTTTCTGGGGCGTTCTCAATTATGCAGTGAAAGGCGACGGACGTTTATCTTTTGAGCTGTGGAATGTGCTCACACAATTATCATTTACCACGCTGCTTGCTTTTTTGATTTTCCGCTGGTCTTATACGTGGCAGATCCTTATTTGTATATTCTTATTGTTGTTGACGGAAGGACTGTACCGGTTAAGTTCTATTCCCGGATTTGACCAGCCATTCACCGACCAGCATAATTTTGGAAATTATACAGATCTGCTTCTGATGAACAAAATTAATCGCGGCGGGTGGGTCGCTATCAATTGTATCCCGACGGCCGTACATACGATTGCCGGGGCTATGGTAGGGAAATTGGTGCTTGGTAAGTTAAGGAGAGTTCAAGTGGTTGTTATAGCCGGGATATTATGTCTTACCGCGGGCTATTTATTAGATTTCGCGGGTATCACACCAATTATTAAAAGGATCGCGACTTCGTCATTCACGCTTGCTTCTTTGGGTTGGTGCCTGCTTGCAATAGCAGTTATCTATTGGTGGATCGATTTGCGAAATCATAAAAAGGGTCTCGCTTTTTTTACCATCGTAGGAATGAACTCTTTGTTTATTTATCTTTTTTTCGAGATCGTAGGAGCACGCTGGTTCAATGAATACATAGGTCATATTACGAATGGACTCATGAATCTCGCAGGCATTTGGGAACCGGTAAAAGCAATCGTAACATCATTGATCATTTTTTCTCTGGAATGGTATCTGTGTTATTTCCTGTATAAGAAGAAAGTGTTTTTTAAATTGTAGAGGGGTATGGGGTATGAGGTATGGGGTATGGGCTATGAGCTATGTGATATTGCAGAACATGACAGATGAAAAGTGAATTATTTTTTTATTATACCCGATTGATGTTGATAGTGTCGGCAGATCTTAATAATAGCAGACTATACCCGATACCGCAACCCCATACCTCATACCCCATACCCCATACTTCACAGCTCACGGCTCACAATCGGACAATCGAGTTTTCGATCTCTACGAAACTGTTTTGCTTCAGTTGGACGGATGACAAAAGCAATGTATCCACCCCCATTTACATGTCGGTTTTTTGAAAAAATATTTCCCAGGTTGTGAAAACCAAGCAGGAGTGGACCTGCTTTAAATGCTGCCCCAAGCCAGAATTGTTTTTGAGTATTAAACTGTACGGGCATATAAACTCCCAACCGTCGTCTTTCCCATCGTGGTGTAACAGTGAGAAAATTCAGTTCACGAAGCATCAATTTATTTTTTCCGGCAAGGGAAGCAAGGTTAAAAGATAATTCACCATTGATAAAATAATTGCCTGTAATATATTTATCAGCATTCAATACGATTCGTGCAGGATGAAAAATTTGAAAAGGCCCGGTCATTGGTTGGATTGTATTTACAATGGTGGCCAGTGAATCATTAAAAGAACCAATACCGTCTACGGAAGTAAATTTCTTCTCCAATAAATTTCCTGTCGCATCTTGTATCAGGTCAGAACCTGAACGGCTTTCTTTACTGTGAATAAAATGGTTGTACCCCAGATCCAGTAATGAAAGTCCCACCTTCCAGTTGTAGTCGTAGAAATCATCATCATCATAGATGTCAGAAATTTCGCCTGTCTTCAAAATGTATTCGATACCAGCGTCAACAGCTACGCTTCCTTGTGAAGTGCGCATAACCTGCCGAAGGTTGTCGCGCGAATGATTGGTTTCAACCCATTTATCAAGGTTGGCAGAATAACCATATTCAGCAGATCCGTTTTCCACAACAAATTCATTATTGAGACTCTGGTTAATGGCCAGTTTGTCAAGTCTCGCGAATCCACCAGCGAGACCTCGGTTAACCTTTACCGTGATTCCGGCATTTAGACGGTCTTGCGGGCGGTCCCACAGAGTTCTTCCATAAGTCGCATACAATTCAACCCATCCACTGGCGATACCGGATGCATCGGCAGCGCTGACCAATTCATTCATTTTTAGAAAGCTCTCGAAGCTTGAAATGGTATCCTGAAGTTGAAAGCGGCTTGTTTTCGCGTGAGCGTATCCGCGGAAATTTAAACCAAATGCGATCGCCTGCGTGCGTGAAATTGCAATCCTTGTATTGAGTAGCCGTATATCTGTATTGACAGATGCATGACGTTTGAAATTTCCATTGTGGAGCGTGAACGCGGCGGTATCTATTTTAGTAAAAGGATATTTTTTTACTCTTACAGAATTTGTTGAAGTGTTATACTGCACCCCGAGGACTGTTATGTCCCACGCGAGTGGTGTATGAACAATAGAAGCCGGATTATTGCTTGTGCCAAGGCTTCCCGCATACAGAGATCCATGAACTGCATGATATTGTTGCCCTATCGACCCGGAAAGGCAACAAAAGAAGAACCACAGCAGCAGCGTAATTGCTTTCATAAAAGGCCGGTAGGCAATCGTTTCACGAAAGCTTAAAGATAAAACTAATGTTCATTTTACCGGGTATATGTCAACATCCATTCATAAACATTTTTGTTTTCCTCTTTATAAGCAGTGTCGAGTGCCATCGTCCATGAATCGTGGCCGTAATAAGGAAAGATGGTCAATTTTGGAATAATCGCAGGATTGAAATAGTTTATGATGTTGATGAAAGAAGTAGAATAATAACCGCTGATCATCGGGTCATCGACATTATGAAAAACCCATAGAGGTACTGAACCCTGTGCGATCTTTTCACACTTTGTTGAATCAGTTGAATTAAAATCAATTCCCGACATAGAAGTCACAGCCGCAAAAAGACCCGGAGCATAAGAAGCAGCATCGGTGATAATATTTCCACCCATACTCAGCCCGGCAAGGTAGATCCGTGCCGGATCCACACGGTATTTTTTTCTGGTGTCTTCAATGAATGCTAACACTTCGTCGGTAGAAGGTCTCTGACTGTATTGAGGAAGAATAATAATAAAAGAATGTTTTGACTGGCCGATCGTAAAGGAGGGCGGGAATTTTTTTTCTTTCAACAATTTACCAAGCCCGTCTGTCAGCAGGTAGGGTAGCTCCGACTGTCCATTTCCCATTTGTCCATTGCCGTGGAAAAAAAACAGCAAGGGATATTGTTTCGAAGTTTGCTCGTAATGAGGTGGCATTGCAGCATAATAACCCCCAATATTCGGGGTGACAGAAGACGCAAATGCTACTATTGTTGCAGGTTGTGTTTCGGTTATTGTATCCGTGTTAATTGTCGGTACTGGTATATCGGTCTTTTTGCTGCAGGAAATTTGTACAAGGTAGAGAAGTAACACCAGAGATGATTTCCGAAAAGAAATGGTGAAGGTGTACATACAAGAAATTTGAGACAGCAGTATGAAATGTACGTTAAAAACCGATCGTGGGTTTTCGATTGATAACCTCAACTAGTAACAAAAAGAAAATAAAATCTGTTTAACGATCTGGCTCATATTGAAAGTACAGTATCAACAAAAAACGCGGCGTGATGTGACTTCATTAAAAAATAAAATTTTTTAAAACCACTATGTTGATGTTGTCGTATTTGTTCTAATATATCCTCCGTAAGAACTGATCCTGCCCATTAATTAATAATTCTTCACTATTTAAAGTTGTTGTATGCTGAAAAGTTTTTTTACACAAAAGACACATCCTTCCCGGGAAGAAGTGAATGTATCACGCAGAAAATTTCTTGGCTACGCAGGTGCTGCAGCCGGTATTGCCGTAGTCGTTTCCTCCTGTAACAAGGACGAGTTACCAATGACCACAAATAACACCAACGTAAATGAGGTGAATCTTGGAAGTGGTGACGTTGGAGTTCTCAATTATGCCTATGCATTGGAACAGCTTGAGGCTGCCTTCTACATCAGGGTGGTGATGTCCCAATACTCCGGCATCACTGGTATGGAAGCAACGAGGTTGATGGAAGTCCGCGATCACGAAATAGCACATCGTGAATTTTTCAAGAAAGCCCTAGGCGCAAATGCTATCGGACAGCTGGAATTTGATTTCAGCAGTATTGATTTCGGTTCCAGGAACAGCGTGCTTGCGACAGCAAAAGCATTTGAGGACGTCGGGGTATCTGCATACAATGGTGCAGGTAGACTGTTGATGAATCCCGATTATCTCGTGTTGGCAGGTAAGATTGTTTCCGTTGAAGCAAGGCATGCTGCGTATTTCCGCGACCTTATATCGTTTGGAAGTTTTGCTGATGAAACAGCAGTGAATGCCATGGGACTCGATCTGACGCGCAAACCAAGCGAGGTATTGCCGATTGTAGACCCTTATATCGTGACAACGATCAACGCAGATCAATTACCCACCTATTAAATTAACATTTATGAACTTGAATACTATTTTCACTGAAATAGAAAAAGTTGATCCGGAAGTTTATGACCGGTTGAACAGCAGGAGGAATACTCTCAAGAATTTTTCCTCTATGGGAAAGAAACTCGCATTAACTGCAATTCCCGTTACCCTTGGTGCATTATTGAAGAAATCTTATGCAGGAACGCGCAGCACAAATGATACCGTGATCGAAATTCTCAATTACGCCTTGACGTTAGAATATCTCGAAGCAGAATTTTATGCGAAAGCGCTTGCCAGCGGTGGTCTCATCCCTGCACAGGCAAATCCTTCCATTCAAACCATTGCACGCCACGAAGCGGCGCACGTCAATTTTCTCCGGACAACAATAATATCATTGGGAGGAACCCCCATTGCCAAACCGACTTTTGATTTTACCGCGGGTAACGGAAGTGGTACTGGTCCTTTTGCGAACGTCTTTAGCAACTTTGAAGTTTTCTTAAATGTTGCACAGACATTTGAAGACACAGGTGTGCGCGCATACAAGGGAAGAGCAGCAGAGTTGGTACAAACAGGAGATATTCTCACAGCAGCCCTGCGCATTCACTCCGTTGAAGGAAGACATGCGGCGCACATCCGGGAATTACGAAAATTATTCGGATCAGGCGTAGGGGATGTAAAACCATGGATAACCCTCAACATGAGTAATATCAACAGCCCATTGGTACAACCCAGTTACAATGGTGAAGAGAACACAGTACAGGCAGGCATTCAGATCGTAGGAATCGGCGGATTTGATATTTCAGCAGAAGATGCATCAGAAGCATTCGATGAGCCACTCACGAAAGAGCAGGTTTTGGCAATTGTGGATCCATTTATTGTTTAAGTGCTGTTTGTTCAATCAAGGAAGGCGGTGAGGAAACTCCCGCCTTTTTTATTTGGCCGATCATTTATTAATTTTATGCTTTTCGGGATGTAGCGCAGCCCGGTAGCGTACTTCGTTCGGGACGAAGGGGTCGCTGGTTCGAATCCAGTCATCCCGACGAAAAAGAGTACGCAATTTTTGTGAGCTCTTTTTTTATTGCTCTGATTGGTAGCGTATCCCGACACGAAGTGTCGGGAGGGTCGTCCCGGTTGAACCGGGATCATCCCGACGAAAAAGAGTTCGCAATTTTTGTGAGCTCTTTTATATTGGTCCACAATCAATTTCTTTTTCGGCTATTTATTTATCTTTTACTAGCGGACAGGTTTAACAATGTGACTCCGTCTGTAGGGCATAAATCACATTGCCGGAAACAGATAATACGAACATCTTCCCATTTACCGAAGGATGTACGAGTTTCCATGTTTTTCCCTTATCTGATGACCTGTAAATGCCGTCAGTATGACCACATAAGAAGTTTTCACCAACCTGGATAATGGTTGTAATATATTCTGTCACCGGAAGGACGGAAGTATCCTTAGGATGCCGGGTTGAATCGGAAAAGCCTTGCGCCGGAAGTTTAGCATTAACCGGCGGCATGATTGGGTCAATAAAACCATGCGCCAGGAGGCCGGCATCAATCGCCTGCCAGGTTTTGCCGCCGTCGTAAGATGTTCGTATTCTCCGGGTCTTCGCCACGGTACTGTAGTTAATAGCAGCGAATCCACCTTCGATGCGTTCGACATCGATGCCCACGCCGCCCTCACTGATCACCAGGGCCCAGCTTTCACCATCATCGGTCGATCTTAAAATCCCTCTCTGGCTGGTCGCAAGTAGTACAGCATTTGATTCTACTATTTTCCCCCAGGCTGCAGCATGCAGTTGTTTCCAGGATTTTCCACTGTTAGTGGATTTAAAAAGACCTCTGTCGGAACCGATGAAAATGGTGCCTCCGGCAGTTTCAGAAACGTTGAGTACCCGTTTCTCCTGGAAATTTGTAAATACCGGCGACCATACACCCGTTCCGTTTGTTTTTTGGAAAATTCCACCACCATGGTAATTGTATGCAAATATCCCGGCCTTACCAGGGGCGATACTGCTATGTTCGTTGGGGAAAATTTCTTTGTTCCAGAAAGGAGCCGTGAAATTTGGTTTACTGTGATATATCCCATTTCCGTCAGTTAACCAGAGCCCATTATCATCTGCAAAAAAAACATCTCTGCCACCGCTATTGTCATCCTTCAAAGGTACAGGCAACCCGTCGCTAATGTCCTGCCAGGTTTGTCCGCCATCGGTAGATTTAAAAACGATGTTTGCGGCTCCCGTCTTATCTCTCTTTTGATTTTGCTGATTATCCGGCTGGGCAAGAGACTGTGACAATTCCAACGCACGGTCAGAGCAAGACGAGAATTCAAAAAGGAGCAAAAAAGCAAGGTTATAGATGATTTTCATGAGAATAAATGATTTGGTAAACAATGAAGTAAAGATATCGGCCGTCTACTACCCTGAAGTTTTTAAGTAGTAAAAATTTGTAAAGGATGCGTAAAACGTTTGTAAAACCCCCTAAAACTCAGGGTTAATGGACTACTTTGCACACATGAAGCCATTGACTTTCGTTGGATCTTCAATTGTGATAGTTGTTATTTTGTCTGCTGTTGCATTTATTAATAAAAAGAATGTAATTCCTGAGAAGCATTTAGAAGTTGTATTACGTGATTTAGGACATCAGCTCTTGCTTTCAGCTAAAGATTCTTCCTCCCGGGTGCTGCCTGTTAAGAAATTAAATGAACATACCTATCAGATCTCCTTTCAAAATGACTTTGGTTTTATTTCAGATACCCTCATCAATTTAATTCAACGAACATTTCAAAAAAACGCCCTGGCAACCGATTATATAGTGAATTTGAGGAATTGCAAACAAAATGAAACTGTCTTTGCATTTGAAATAAATAGCCAAACTGGCGATTTAACACCTTGCAGAGGTCGTAAGCTGGCGGTAGGTTGTTATGTTATTGAGATAGATCTTTTGAATAAAACTGAGTTCAATTTATTTTGGTTGATACTATTGATTATTCCTTTGGGTTTTGTTGGTTTTTATTTAAAAAATAAGTTTCGTAAAAAAGATGAGAAAGAATCATTTCGCGATAATGATGATTACATACAATTAGGAAGTTTTAGATTCTACCCAGATAGTAATATTCTTAAAATTGAGAATAACAACATTACACTTTCTGAAAAAGAAACAAAAGCACTAAAAATATTTGCAGAAAATGTAAACGAGATCGTAGAAAGAGAACAACTTATGAAGGCGATTTGGGAAGATGAAGGGGTAGTGGTCATCAGTAGAAATGTTGATGTATTGGTGTCTAAATTACGCAAGAAATTAAGCGACGATAACTCCATTAAATTTATTAACGTACATGGCAGGGGTTACAAATTTGTTATTGAGTAAGGAAGGCCGGCCATTTTCCATTTTAGATTTTAGATTTGCGATTTTAGATTTTGAAAACGAAGACATAGATACATAGTATCCTAGATTACCTAGCCGACTACTTTGCATCTTTACTCCCTTTGCTCTCCTTGCGTCTTTGCTCTCTTTGCGTCCTTGCGTGAAACTTCTTTTTAAACTCTAAAATCACTTTGCGACTTTGCG
>DATLDA010000402.1:0-11993 GCA_035526135.1 Flavitalea sp. | reverse complement strand
CAGTGGGTTTCAGCAATACCAATTCTCCTTTATTTGGAATGGTGTCAAGTGTGTATCCTTTATCGCTCAACATTTTTTCGGTGAATGAATCCACGGAGATCTGCGTCAATACTTTTTCATGGCCGTACCCACGCCGTGGATCCTTATTCGTTTCATCGATCAAATATTGAATGGTATTTTTTCCGTCACCACGAACAGAAGCCGGTGTGCGCAATGCCGCACAGATAAATTTGTAATTGATGACCAGTACCCGAAAATCAAAACCGCGAATAAATCTTTCGCAGATTACACTGCGTGAATATTTCTGCGCAGCCTCCAGTGCTTTTACCGATTGTTCCCAGTTAACAATATTCGTAGTTGCTCCTTTCCCATGATTCCCATCAATAGGTTTTAACACCAACGGATAACCGATATAGTCGATGGCTTCTTTGAGATCATCTTCCGTACGGATGATAACTCCTTTCGGCACGGGGATCTGTGCACGGTCAAGCAGGTTTTTTGTTTCTTCTTTGTCGCCGGCAATATCTACGGCGATGGAAGAAGTGGTGCTTGCGATGGTGGCGCGGATACGTTTTTGCTGGATTCCATATCCAAGTTGTACAAGGCTTTGTTTGTTGAGACGGATGTATGGAATTCCACGGCGCTCAGCTTCTTCGACGATGGCACCTGTCGAAGGCCCCAGCCTTGTATCTTCACGCACTTCACGAAGTTGCTGTATATCCTTTTCAAGATCGTAAGTAATACCATCCACCAGTGCCTGTGCAATACGCACAGCTGCTTCCGCTGCATACAGCCCCGCATCTTCTTCCATGTAACTGAAAACAACATAATACTCACCCTCTTTACCGGTTCCGCGTGTACGGCCAAAACCGGTGTCCATACCGGCAAGTGTTTGCAGTTCCAACGCAATGTGTTCGATCACGTGGCCCATCCAGGTACCTTCATCCACACGATGAAAAAAACCACCGGGTTCCCCCTCGCTGCAGCGGTGATCATACAAAGTGGGAAACATTTTTTCAAGACGTTCACGGAAACCGTCAATTTTATTGGTAGGCCTTTGTTCCATATCCTCCAGATCGAGCTTCATTTGTATCAGCTTCGGCCGGCGGACACTCCAATAATTAGGACCTCTCATCACTTTCAATTCAACAATCTTCATAAACTTAGTTGAGTTGGTAAATTACTTTGTTTGCCGACAAATTAAAAATGTAAAATTCAAAATTCAAAAAGGTGGAAACGTCTTCGATTTTTTGCATTTTTAATTTTTAATTTTTCATTTTTTTTGCCTTTGCGTGAAATAACTAAATTGAGATGCATGAATTCATATCGGAGAAAATTTTTAACTACACTTGGTGCTCTTACAGGAGCTGCAATACTTACACCTACCTGGAGCCGCAATTTCCACGACACGATCATCAAAACCGCGGGACGTTCACCTGAATCCGTAGCGGAAGATGAGGACTTCTGGTATTCAGTTCAGCAGGCATTCACTGTTTCGCCCTCCCTGATCAATCTGAATAACGGTGGCGTATCACCTTCTCCCAAAATAGTTCAGGAAGCCATGAAAAAATATCATGACCTGTCCAATGAAGCACCGAGTTATTACATGTGGCGCGTATTAGATCAGGGACGTGAACCATTACGCCGAAACCTTGCCACACTGGCCGGTTGTGATGCAGAAGAGATCGCCATACACCGGAATGCTTCTGAGGCATTGGAGACAGTGATCTTTGGACTCCCGTTGAAAGCCGGTGATGAAGTTGTGTTGAGTAAACAGGACTATCCTAATATGATCAATGCCTGGAAGCAACGCGAACAGCGGGAAGGGATCAAGCTGGTGTGGGTAAACCTGGAACTTCCTTCAGAAGACAATAATTATCTCCTCAATCAATATACCAAAGCATTTACGACGAGAACAAAAGTGGTGCACGTCACACACGTGATCAACTGGAACGGACAAATTCTGCCTGTGCGACTGATCGCTGACGCAGCCCATAAAAATAATTCTGAAGTATTGGTGGACGGCGCACACAGTTTTGCGCACTTTGATTTCAAAATCCCTGATCTCGGTGCGGATTATTTTGGCACCAGCCTGCATAAATGGCTGGCAGCATGTATCGGCAGCGGCATGTTGTATGTTAAAAAAGAAAAGATCTCAAACGTGTATCCTTTGTTTGCATCTGCTGATGGCAAAAGTGCGGATATACGTAAGTTCGAATCACTGGGCACACGACCTTTTTTTATTGAACAGGCGATCGGAAAAGCGATTGAATTCCAGGAAATGATCGGGGCGAAAAGAAAAGAACATCGATTAATGTACCTGAAAAATTACTGGGTGAACAAAGTAAAAGACATTCCGAAAGTGAAGATCGGTACTTCCACAAAAGCTGGTTTCGGTTGTGCCATCGCGTTGGTAAGCGTTGAAGGGAAAAGGCCTGCCGAATTGGATTCATTTCTTTTGGATAAATACCGGATTCATGCCGTCGGTATAGAATGGGAAAATATAAAAGGGGTTCGGGTAACTCCGAATGTGTATACCACCATTAAAAACCTCGATCTGCTGGTAGAAGGGATCACACAGTTCACAAAACTCGCATAATATCATTCAGCTTTGCTTCATTTATGTTTTTACTGTCGACGCATCGGACGAGCATCCGTAAGAAATGATCTCAATGGCAATCTGTCTGTTGCAGCCGGTTCAATCACAAATCCGGGAAGACAGTTTTTTTAGTACAACTACAACATCTCATCCACAATCTGTTCGGCCTTTTTTCCGTTACCTTTGCAGTACCAACCTGTTGTAATTCATGTCAATACCTGCTGGAAAACTGATCGCGATTGGTGGCGCCGAAGACAAAGGCACTGTATCGGAAAACGGGGAGATTATCAGAACCAATCTCAATTTTTTTGAGTTGGGTATACTTCGACGTATCGTTGAAGAAGCAGGTGGTCCCCTTGCAAGAATTGAAGTCGTTACCACCGCTTCAATGATCCCGTTTGAAGTCGGAAACAATTACCTGAATGCTTTTGGAAAAATAGGTTGTACCAACATTGGGGAAATGCATATCCGAAACCGGCATGATGCATTGAATGAAGAACACCTTGAACGCATACGCAACTGCGATTGCATTCTTTTTAGCGGTGGTAACCAGATGCGTCTTACAGCAACTTTTGGTGGCACAGAATTCCTCCGCATTTTACATGAACGCTACCGCCTCGAAGATTTTGTTATCGCAGGAACTTCTGCAGGTGCGATGGCCATGAGCACGACCATGATCTATGAGGGTAATGCGGCACGTGCTCACCTGAAAGGCGAAGTAAAGATCACCACTGGGCTTGGGTTTTTGAATGGCGTTATTGTTGATTCACACTTTGAGAAGAGAGGAAGATTCGGCCGTCTTTCTCAGGCAGTCGCAGCCAATCCATCCTGCATTGGGATCGGCCTAGGAGAAGATACAGGCATGCTTGTGACGGAAGGAAATAAGATGGAAGCAATTGGCAGTGGACTCGTCATCATTATCGATGGACACGATATCCGTCATTCAAATATTGCAGATATTCCGGAAGGAAACCCGATCAGTATTGAAAACCTTGTTGTACATTTTTGTGAAAAAGGAAATGGATATATTTTGGGAGAACGAAAATTCCTGATGGAAGCCCATGTTGGCTCAGTGATCGTAAAGCAGGTAGATGTGGAATAACTATTGTCCGGCAGGAGCTGTCTTCTTCAATAATAAAACATGGCCGCAAAGTTTCTTCTTGTTTTTATTTACCTGAACAGGTTTGATCATGTGATATTCTGAGAATTTCGGAATGTAGGAATAGCTGATAATATTACCATCGATATCTCCCCACTGGTTCCGTTTGTACACTACCTGCCTTTCGCTCCAGTCGTACATCCGCACTTCATATAATCTCGAAGTAGGGTCGCCAATAAAAATGAATTGGTACCAGGTATCTTTAGTCATCGGAAGAACAATCGGCATTTCGTATTCACTCTCCATCGTCATAGAAGCTTCTCTTAGCACGGTATACCCTTTGGCTTCATAAAACTGTTTCAGACTGTCTATTGCCTGTTGATAAGGATTGCCTTCGCAATTCTGCTGCCGTATGACGTCTTGTGAAAAAATGCGGGAACTGAGCAAAATGAAGGAGAAAATGAACAATGGACGAAGGAAATTATGCATACCCGCGGTTTTAAAAGAATAGGAGTTTCAGTGACTTCAAAAATAATCAAAACATCGGGTAAAACAAAGGAGTGCCGAAGGATTTCACAAAGCCTGAACAATATGAGGTCCAATTGGTTATGAGGTCCGTTGAAAGTAAAAAGAATTGGCCTGGGAAGTACTTGTTAAAACAAGATCATTGATGCAAACATGTGCGGGAAGTGTAGTGCAATAATAGACGACATCGGCGACATCCTGGGCGGAAAGCGGCTGGAATCCCTCGTATACTTTTTTAGCAGCAGCTGCATCGCCTTTCAGTCTGACCAATGAAAATTCTGTTTCTGCAGCCCCCGGGTGGATGGCTGTGACCTTTAACCCATGCCGAAGAAGATCGATCCGCATCGATTGGGAGAGTGAATCGACGGCACTTTTTGAAGCGCAATACACATTTCCCTTTTCATATACTTCTTTCGCTGCCGTAGATCCGATATTGATCACGTGTCCTTTTTTTCGGATCAAAAAAGGAAGCAATGCTTTTGTGACATACAGTACTCCCTTGATATTGGTATCGATCATGGTTTCCCAGTCGTCAAGCGATGCTTCATCAAACAAATCGCGTCCTGCCGCTAAGCCGGCATTGTTTACCAATACATCTATTTGTTGCCATTGTCCTTCCAATTTTTGAATGACGTCAAAAGTTTTTTTACGGTTTTGTACATCGAATGCGAGTGACAGTACGCGTATATTAAATTTGTTGGTGAGGTATGATTCAAGTTCTTTCAATCTGTCTTCGCGCCGCCCGGTGATGATTACATGATTTCCCTCTGAAGAAAATTTTTCTGCAATAGCTTTTCCAAATCCCGAAGTAGCGCCAGTGATGAAGATGGTTTTATTCATGGAAAATTTTTAGGGCTGCAATGTAGTGAAAAGGGCGGTCAGCAGTCGGCATTCAGCAGTCGGTGGTCAGCAGTCAGCGAGAGTAAGTCTAAGAAAGAAAGTGATATTGATAAATAATACCCTGTAAATAAGAATCATTCATTTACTCAGAATGGGATTGCTGACAGCTGACAGCCGATTGCCTTCAATAACGGTCTTTCAACTTATTAGCGGATCAACACCACCGTTCCCTTTTTCTCCACTACTTTACCTGTAAAATCTTTTCCTCGTACCATCCAGGCATAACTACCTGTATCCTGTGGTTTACCGCCGACGGTGCCATCCCATCCACGGTTGGCTTCTTTCGAGGAGAATACCAGTTGTCCCCAGCGATTGTAAACGCGGAAATAATCAAACTCTGAAATGCCAACAGGGATCGGCCTGAAAATCCGGTTCTTTCCATTAGGGGCAAATGCTGTCGGTACAAAAATATCCGGCCTGGTTTTGAAGACACGTACGCTCATGGTATCATAAGCGAAACATCCTTCGACAGTATAGGCTCGCATGACGTAAGTGACATTACTCTGCAACACAGCAACCGGATTCGCAATGTCGTTGCGGTTCAATCCGGTTGATGGAACCCAGAGGAATAATTCCGCACCAAATCCGCGCAGTTGTAAAGGTTGGCCCACAACAACATTCGTATCATTCCCACTGAATGCTTTGATCTTTGAACGCACGGTAACATTCACGATGTCATTCATCGGTTTAGGGCATCCGAGTGTATCAAATACGGTAAGCGTATAGGCTGTTGTTGTACGCGGGAAGGCATTTGGATTAAGAATTGTGCCATTACTCAAAGTGGAAGTAGGATTCCAAAGAAAGCGCGATCCGGTTATAGACGCGCGCAGCGTCGCAGTATCCTCGAAGCAAACGGTGGTGTCAGCACCAGCGTTCGCAACGGGATAAGGTATCGTACGAATTGTGATATTATCAGTGGTTGCGCATTTGCCGATCCGTGCAGTAACGGAATATACGGTTGTTCCTAAAGGTGTGGCGACCGGTGATTTGATTCGTGAATCATTCAACGATGCAGCCGGTGTCCAGGTAAATTGTAAACCGTCACCTGACGCTACAAGTTGGACAGGATCACTTTGACAGATCGTTGAATCAGGTGCCGCATTCAGTGTTACAAAGTCAACGACACGCACCCGAACGGAATCTGTATTGATACAGCCACTTTCGTTTAGGGTTACCCGGTAGGTTGTAGTTGTCTGCGGATATACGAAAGGATCTGGCGTATTTGCATTGAAGATCCTACCTGGTGGTCCCCACGAAAAATTTCCATTTCCAATGGCGTGCAGTTGTAAGGTATCTATACTGCAGATCAGCGTATCGCGGAACGGCATCGTGATTAATGGCTTATCTCTCACTTCCACATTCACGAATGCCGTATCAACACATCCTTTGTTGCTTTGTACGATCAGTTGTACCCGCTTGAATCCGCTTGTACTATATAACCACGTTGGATTTTTTTGTGAAGAAGTATCGGCCTGGGATGTTTCATCGCCGAAATTCCATTTCCATGAAGCAGCTGTGCCATACCGGCTGCGCGTGGTGTCATTAAATTGAAAGGGTAACAATTTGCAGGAGCCTGTGCTTGTAAAGCCTGGATAAAATCCGGGATATACTCTTGCAATGGTTATAGTGGAATCGATACACTGCCCGGCGAGGATCACTTTCACTTTCACTTTGTATGAACCGGTATCTGTATACTGGTGTTGCACAGTTCCGAGGATATCATTGGAAGTATCGGATTTTGTATTATCCCCATATTGCCAGATATATATGGATCCCGGAGGATTCTGTTGTTCATTTCTGAATGTGACATTGAAATCATCGCAATAGGAATAATCCGGTTTCAACTGTGCACGCAAAGGGATACAATCTGAGACTTTCACGTGAATGTCTTTGCGATGAATATTGATCAATACACCCTGGCGGTATTCATAGGCACATACGGTGATCACATATTGATTGCGCGCACTCGGATCAGTAATGAAAGCAGGAGCGGTTCCGCTCACAAGACCAGTAAAAGAATTTATCGTTACCTGCGGACCGAATGGCGCATTACCAAAAAATGGTGCCTGGTAATTAAGATCCGAATAGGGTGGAGGCGTGGAAGCTATAGGGCTTGGATTTCCCTGAGAAGCTCCGCGGTATCCGGAACAAAACTGGTATGAAATGGAATCGATTCCGTCTGGTTCTTCGGCTTCATAGCTGATGGTGAAAGGACTTCCTGAACATACGGCAACCGCATCATTCGTAGTAAAACGGGGACTTGAATTTTTATAAGCTTCCGGAGTTACAGTAAAGTTTGTTCCCGGGATTTCACATTTATAAGTAACACCTACTGCATTGCTGGGGGAAACCAGGTTGACAATCTTATCGATCCGGCAACATCTTTGGAATGCAATCGTATAACCTTCCGGTGCATTGGTAAGTTCTATCACTGCTGAATAAACACGGATCCGGTAACAAACATCCAGCGGGGCGTTCGCAATACATGGATTAGAAGCCGGATCGAAACGAATAAATTCCTCCGATACCATGGGAGCCGTAGTAGGCGGTGCGATTTGTTGATTGTTTGATCTACTGAAAATGGTAAATGGAACAGAAGGGTCAAGTTGTCCGGGGCTGTTCGCATCACAATCGATATAAAGCTTAAGTGAAACCTGGTAACGTGAATTGCCGGCAGCGCCCGGGCCCAGGTATTGATAGAACATTTCCCCTCCCTTGATATGGGCTGCATACAGGGATAAGCTTCCACACAGAAGGGAAAATATGACCAGGACTTTTTTCATGAATTTTGCCAACTCTATAACGGTGAAATGGGGTTTTCCATTTCACAGATTATCCAGAAATGCCCGGATGATCTTATTACACCCTGCAGGATCTTCAAACATACCCATATGGCCGGTTTCCCTACCAATATGAATATAAGACAGTTTAGGTAAATGTGTCTGTTGCAGACTACCCTGCAAAGGGATAGCAGTATCTTCTTCACCAATGATCATCAGTACGGGTTTTAACCATTCTTTAAGAATTATGGTGCGGTCAGGCCGCTGCATCATCGCTTTTGTATACTGTACGAGTGAACGCGGATCGAAGTTGGCATACCGCGCGATTAAATGATCGATTACCGCCTGATGTTCTTTTTTGAATCTTTCAGAAAAGAGTTTCGGAAGGAATTCTTCCATAAATATCCGCGCACCTTTTTCTTCAATGAATTTGATAGATTTTTTCCTTGATTTTTTCTTTTCCTCATCATCCGGTAATGCAGAAGAATGAAACAGGCCGAACGATAAAACCCGTGCAGCAAATTTTTCTGCCATCGCCAATGTGATATATCCACCCATGCTGTGACCGATTATTACAGCGGCAGGTGTCTTTTCCAGATCCAGTATAGCTGTAATGCACGCTGCATAAGATTCCATCGAATTGATATCGTGATTAAATTCCGATTGGCCGCTTCCGGGAAGATCGGGAACGATGACACGGTATGATGATTCAAATTCATTTACCTGATTTTCGAAAACCCGACCATCTTCGCCAAAACCATGAATAAAAAATAGGGGCTGGCCAGTGCCATATGTTCTATAATACAATTCCGTTCCGAGATATTCTATACGATGATCCATATTAATGTTTCAAATAATTGCGCAGGCTGCGGTAAGCAAGCAGGATAACCAACGGAATCATATTATTGTTCAGATCCTGCGGCCACCAATGCCATCCCGCCAACACTATAATTGCTGTAATTCCTGCAAGACCGAAATAATATTTTCCTATCTGTGAAGATCTGTTTATAAAAAAGCACATGATGAGGTGCGTAGGCCAGGCCCAGAACAGATTCATATTGTTACCGCAAGCCTTATGTTCTGTGGCAACCCACATGAGTAACATTACCCATCCCGCGCATCCCGTTAAAAAAAACAGAACAAAATCAAAAATCACTACCGGCTTTTGGGATTTTTTTCTCCGTGTAAATCCCAATATAATGCCAGCAATCAGAAACGTGGAGAAAACAAGTAATGGTGTGATCAAAAATGGTTGCTGCCTGACTGTTTGTTCCGGTAGGACAACTGCCCTTGATCCGATCAGTGGATGACCTTGCACAGTAGCACTATCGAAACCTTTGTATAAATTATCCGGTAGGAACATGGAAGAATGATTCGTCACTTTCTTATCAACGCGTGCACCAAGTAAAAGATCCATGCCCAGTTTACTCCAGTATTGTCCGCTGCGGTCGAGGTATTTGTGAATCTCCTGTCGATAAGAGGGAAGTTCTCCAGAGTAAATATTCCAGAATTGAACACTATCTCCTGAATTTTTCGCAACCATATCACGCAAACGCGTAGAGCAATTGTCAAAAAAGAAATCGTATGCATAAAACTTATTCGCGTCTTCTGTATTCCTGATCAGTGCATCAAATAACCGGCGGTTGTTGATACAGGAAAGATGAAGCACCTGTTCTACAATTCCTCTTTTCTCTAACTCGTAACCATAAGTGAAGTCACTGAATCCTTCTACAGATAAAAAATATTGCAACCTTCCCTGTAGAAATTTCGGGTAGAAATCCGGGTCGCTAAAATCGAAAGTGCCATAATTAAAAATGATGTCTGTATTCGTGGATGTATCTTTCACGCGCAACGCACTGTGCCCGAAAATCGAGTACAACTCTTCACCAGGCGAGCAGGTCAGTAAACTGATCCGAAGTGTGCATGTATCACGCTGGGCAGATCCACATATAGAAATTAAAAAAAATGCAATGAGCAATGAGCCTTGAGCAATGGGCTTTGTGCAATGAGCAATGAGCAATGAGCCTTGAGCAATGAGCCTTGAGGAAAGTGCCTTTAACCTTTGAAATAAAATCAACCGTCTTGTATTTGAGTTTTATTGAATTTAATTATTAAGAATCATTTCCTCATACCTCATACCCCATACCCCATACCCATTAGCCCATGGCTCCAAGCTCATAGCCTCGAGTAATTCGGTGCTTCTCTTGTGATTTCAATATCATGAGCATGGCTTTCTTTCATCCCTGCATTGGTGATATGCACGAACTGCGCCCTTTGTAATGAACGGATATTTGCAGCCCCGCAATATCCCATTCCCGCACGAAGCCCACCCACATATTGATACACCATTTCACTGAGATTGCCTTTGAAAGCAACCCGGCCTTCGATTCCTTCCGGAACGAATTTTTTGATATCGTCTTCTACATCCTGAAAATACCGGTCACCACTGCCCTGACTCATGGCGCCAATAGAACCCATACCACGGTATTGTTTGAATTTTCTTCCTTCGTAAATAATGGTCTCACCCGGACTTTCTTCAGTACCTGCAAATACGCTTCCCATCATCACAGCATCGGCACCGGCGGCGAGGGCCTTCACCATGTCGCCCGTATACCGGATGCCCCCATCAGCGATCAAAGGAATATTTTTTTTCTGCAGCACCGATGATGCCTGCATGATCGCAGTGATCTGCGGAACACCTGCTCCTGCCACAATTCTTGTAGTACATATTGATCCTGGTCCAATACCGACTTTTACTGCATCGGCGCCGGCATCGGCCAGTGCTTTTGCTCCGGAAGCTGTCCCAATATTTCCTGCAATTACCTGAAGTGATTTATATTTTCTTTTTAATGCTTTCAATGCTTCTATTACACCTTTGCTGTGACCATGTGCGCTGTCAAGGCACACAACATCCACACCGATTTTTTGTAAAGCACCTGCCCGGTCAAGCAGATCTTTTGTAATACCGAGCGCCGCACCGACCAGCAATCTTCCATAAGCATCTTTTACTGCATTAGGAAAGCTGGTAAGTTGTAAAATATCGCGGTAGGTGATGAGGCCTACAAGTTGGCCCGATTTATTTACCACCGGCAACTTTTCAATCTTGTATTGGCTAAGAATCTTTTTTGCTTTTTTCAAATCTGTTCCTTCAGGCGCTGTAACAAGGTTTTCTTTTGTCATCACCTCGTACACTTTTCTTTTCACATCTGTTTCAAATCGAAGATCGCGATTGGTGAGTATACCTACCAGTTTCTGATTGATGTCTACAATCGGGATGCCACCGATCTTGTTTTCTTTCATAAGGCGAAGTGCATCTTCAATAGTGGCTTCAACAAGCAAGGTGATCGGATCGATGATGAGTCCGCTTTCACTGCGTTTAACTTTTCTGACTTGCTCCACCTGCTTTTCAATACTCATGTTTTTGTGTAAAATGCCGATCCCGCCTTCGCGGGCAAGGGCAATGGCGAGATTGGCTTCAGTGACCGTATCCATTGCCGCCGAAAGCATGGGAATATTCAATGTAATTTCTCTCGTAAGTTTTGTGCTGATATCCGTTTCGCGTGGTAACACCTGTGAATAAGCAGGCACTAATAACACGTCATCAAACGTAAGTCCTTCGCCGAAAAATTTTTTGGAAATTGAAATAGAGGAGGAAGAATTACTGATTCTTGTTGCCATGTGCAAAGATAGGGCAGGAGATAAATTGGTACCAAATGAAATTTAGATATGAGCAATGGGTATGAGGTATGAGGTATGGGGATGTACGAAGTACGAAGTACGATGTACGATGTTTTTAGATTTGCATTTATTTGGAATGGGACTGCCGACCGCTGACTGCTGATTGCCCATAGCTCACTGCTCATGGCTTTCAGGTCACACAAGCGAATACATTTTCCCCGCTGCTGCATGCACCACATTCTGCATTTCCAGGTTAAGTAAAGCCGCCGCAATGGCACTCGCGCCTACATGGCTGCGTAAATTGATTTCATCAATTGACAACGGATTTTTTTCCTGCAGTAAATTAACAATTGATCGTTCGGTTTCTGTCAACTCGATGAACAATTGTTTCTGCGGATCCTTTTTATTTTTT
>DATLDA010000400.1:0-2438 GCA_035526135.1 Flavitalea sp. | reverse complement strand
CAGTGTAATCGTATTCTGTGAAAGCATGAAAGTGGAAATGGATAACAGTAGCAGTAATAAAATTAAGGGCTTCATATGAGAAATTTCAGATTTTGAAATTGCAATTTTAGAAATGTATAGAGTTCGCGGTTTTTTATATTTCACGCAAAGACCCAAAGGAAGCAAAGCTGCAAAGGGAGTGAATCAAATAAATCCTACGTATTGCTTTTCTTGATTACACCGAGCACTACAAAAATAAAAACAATAAAAGCAATTGAACATCCGATGAGAAGCAATTCATTTGCAAATCCACGATGATTGATCTTTAAGGTAACGCCAACCACTACTATCGCAATTGCGACCAGTAAGAAGATCCTTTTACTTCGGCCCGTAATAGTATGAAGCATAAATGTGTTTTATTTGTAGTAGTTCAGAGTTTCGTTCATTGGAGTTTGGGTGTTTGGTAGTTTAGTAGTTTGGTAGTTTGGGAGTTTGGAGTTTCAAAATCTAAAATCGCAAATCTAAAATCTGAAATCTGAAATACGGTCTTCTCCGGTGCTAAACTCCATACTCACACCAACTTAATTCCTGTCTTCGTAAATTCAATTTGTCTCTTCTTATATAAATTGCCTGTCGACATTTTGAATGTCTTTTTACTCATTCCAAAAAACGAATAAATTTCTTCAGGATCTGATTTATCATGGAAAGGAAGGTAACCATTGTTTTCACGAAGTAGCCGAAGTATCTTTCCGGTTTCTTCTTCCACCCTGTCATAGCCGGGGTTACCTAATAATACATCAATCTTATTGTCGGCCGATATCTTTTTGATAAACCCTTTCAACTTGTCACCTGTATTGACTTCGCGGAAAATTTCATTGAAATGCAAAACACCGGTATGCCGGTTATTAATGATGACGAGGTAGCCAATATCTGTACGTCGAAAAATAACCATGTCCACCATTTCCATTTCACGAACGGTCAATTCATCGTTCGTTAGACCGGATTCGAATTTTTCAGAAGCGGTAACCCGGCCCGTTTGTTCATCTATATAAATTTTAACGAGGTACTCTCCTCCAAGCCGCATACCCGTCAACTGTTTTGATCTCGGAACGAAAAGATCTTTCATCAGGCCCCAGTCCAGAAATGCGCCCTGGTTTGTAACGTCTACCACTTTCAGCTTCACAATATCACCGACAATACCTTTTGGTTTTTCGGTGGTGGCAATTAGCCGGTCATCAGAATCATGGTGGACAAAGACTTTCAATTCCTCTCCCACCGCAACCTTTGTTGGAACATATCGCTTTGGTAAGAGAATTCCTTCTTTACCATCATCCAGGTAAAGACCGAAATCAACTTTGCGTGCGATCTTCAGTAAATTATATTCCCCCACTTTGATCATCAACCCGTGATTTACGCTCTTATGAATTTTTTAATTTTTAATTTTTAATTTTAATTTATTCGTATTCAATTTCCAGATCATCAAAGACCGATTGGCGCCCTTTTTCTCCCAGGGAAATCAATCCGATCCGCACCGCACGATCCCAGGGTGGCAGGTATACAGCATTCAGCGGCTCATCATTCAATGGAATAAAAGATTTACCGGCTGCACGATATTCAAACAGCACCTGGTTACCATTCGAAACCCGGATCCGAAGATCGATCCTTTTTTTCGCGCTGACCCTTTCTTCTTTTACAATTGTTGATGCGCCGTCACGCATAGAAATTACCTGTATCCGATCTCCGGTATATAAAACGGCCACCCTGTTTTTCTCATCGCCAATCATGCCGACACCCGTCGTTGCATTTGATTTCTCCGCCTGTATTGTTGCAGTAGCAGTATAATTTCCGCCAAGTGTTTTCCGACCAATATAAGTTCCATAAACAGGAACAGATTTCAGTATAAGCATCCCGCCGTTGATTTCCGTTTGCGGTTTTTGAAATACACTCCACTGCCAATCTGCTGACAGATTTTTTCCGCTGAAATTATCTTTATCGGTAAACCGGGTAAGACGTGCGCTACCGGGCTTCTTTATAAATTCAATCCAACCGTCTGTACTAAATCTGTATTCCATAAGCAATCCTTCTCTTCCTGTATAGACATCCGTTTTTTTATCATAGGCATGATACAACAAAAAATTCCTGCCGTCTTTTTCGATCGGTGTTCCATGACCCGGACATTTCCAGGTAGAATCATTTACCAAAACCGGATTATGTGCATATTTTTCCCATGGACCCAACAACTGCTTCGATCGTGCGATACCGGTAGTATAGGTACATCCTTTCCCACAACAACCTGCGCCGGCATAAAAGGCATAATAGTACCCGTTTTTTTTGATCATCGAAACACCTTCCACCAGGTTTCCTTCCCAGGTCATATCGTTTCGAAATAATTCCTTTTTCGTACCCACCAGTTTTGTACGTCCTTCATCCATTTCCATCGCCCAGATGGGGGGTGGTTG
>DATLDA010000399.1:0-4387 GCA_035526135.1 Flavitalea sp. | reverse complement strand
GTAAGGAGGTGATCAATAACAACATCGTCGAGCTGGCAGACCATCCGTCCGTGGATAATAGTGGTGATATCAGAAATGCGGTATGGCAAAGTTTTTTTAATGCAGATCGCCCTTTGACTTTGATTCTGCAACATCTTTTTCCTGCTCCCGGCCGGCAACCGAAACAGAATAGAGCATTGAAGCAGCAATACAGACAAGAATGACGAGCAGTGAAATATAGACCGGAATTTTAAGATGAAAAATTTCAGCAAGCATTTTCAGGCCGATAAAAATCAATACCACCGCAATCCCCTGCTGCAAGTGTGCAAATTTATTTACTGCCCCTTTTAAGAGAAAAAACAAAGAACGAAGCCCCAGGACAGCGAAAATATTCGAAGTATAGATCACCAGACGATTTGTAGAAATTCCAAATACAGCGGGGATTGAATCGAGCGCAAAAACAATATCAGTGGTGGCAAGCATGATCACCACAACAAAAATGGTTGAATAATATTTTTTTCCGTTCCGCCTGATAATAAATTTCCCATTCGCGTCTTCCGGGAGGAGGGGAAGAAATCTCTTCAGAAAAGTATAAACCCTGTTCTTCGACAAATCAACTTCTTCCTTATGATCTGTAGCGAACATTTTGATACCTGTATAAACCAGGATAGCTCCGAAGAAATAGAGTATCCAGGAAAATCTTTCCACCAGTACAATACCTACGGTGATGAAAATGACGCGAAATATTATTGCCATCATGATCCCGATCAGCAACACGCGCGCATAATAATCTTCTTTTACCCGGAAAAAAGAAAAGATAAGAATGAATACAAAAATGTTATCGATGCTTAGCGACCATTCGGTAAGATATGCACTGAGGTATTCTAAGGCAGTAATTTTATTGGTGCGAAGCCAGACAAATACAAAAAAAGCAAAAGCAAGCAGGACCCAGAATAGTGTTTGCAAAAGAGCTTTCCTGATTGTAACATGTGATGTTTTCTTACTGAGCAACCCGAGATCAAAAACCAAAGCCAGAACCAACAACCCTCCAAAAGCCAAATACGTAATCTGCTGCTGTGTCATTAGGTGAGAATGTGTGCAAAGATAAGTGGAGGAATTTATAAGCAGAAAGTCCCGGCCCGCGGTATTTCCGGGTTATTTTCCCTGATATTTTTTGCGACGCAGAAACTGATACACACCACCAAAAATAATAATGAGCGCGACCGGGAATACAGTATTGATGAGTTGATATAAATTTTTTTGTTCTGCTGTCTTTGCAGGATCAAGCAATCTTAGTGCAAAATCTTTGCTCCGCGTTTCAATGATACGTGAAGGATTTACAAGGAACTCGATGCAATTGTGCAGAAAATCTTTGTTTGCATATTGCTGTTCGGTAAACTGGTCAAAACCCATTGGTAGCGGTCCTTTATCGCGTGTCACAACATTGGTGACTATATCAGCATCCGATACAACGATCATTTTATTTTCAATAGAAACAGGTTTAAAGGGCTGACCATACACTGCGAGTGAATCGGCACGCGCTTTTGAAATCCTGTTTGCATATAATGAATTGAACTTCCCTTCCAGCAATACAGCTACCGGGATATGTTTTTTTGTGAACTGTCGGGCATCCTCCTCCGTACGTAAAGTATTCCATGAAACAATTGCCGGTGTATTTAGTGTTCTCGAAGCATCGCCGGTTACAAGCAGTACGGTTTTTTTCAAATCCGGCGTAACTACTGTGTCGATTGAATTAGGAAAGATGGAAAGAATGTTATCCAGATTTTTCGACACGGGGTGTTCGGATCCTCCTGTTAGCAATGGAAAATACGGCCAGGGCAGAAATTCAGTTTGTGCCTGCGCACCAGTACCACCATTGATCACCATTGGCAAACGAAGACATTGCAGATCCTGCACCAAATCCTGGTTGATGCGAACACCATATCTGAACAGAAGATCTTCTATATTGAGATTCCTGTCAAACGCAATGTATTCGGTATTTGAACCTCGAAGACTATCCATTTCTGCATACAGGTTATCAATCAGCCAGATCAGCCTGCCCCCGTTCATTATATACTGATCAAGTTTCAATTTTTGCGGATCGCTGAAAGGAATTGTTGGTTTCACTAACAGCAACGCGTCAAATACAGGAGGCAGCACGGGGAAACTGTCAATGGGAACAAAACTGAAACCATAATTCTGCTTCAGCGTATTTTGAACAAGATCAAAAACATTGTATGTGAAAGGCTCGCCATTTCCCAGCAAGTAACCAACAACAGGTGCTTTTTCTGCAGTCACTTTCTGTATTGCCGATGCAAATTTATATTCGAGCAAAGCTTCCGCCTTATTCAGTGCCTGCAGACCGCCAACCTGGCTTTGTCCCTGTAATAAGTCGATAGCAATTTCCTTTCCATCATAATGAATCAAAGCACCCGGAAAAATAAGACGTTGTTCCTCACCCTGCCCTTGTTTCGTTTGTGCTTTTACGTTGGTAGGCCGTAATCCCAGGCGATATAAAGAATCTATAAAATACTGTTTTGATTCAGGAGGAAGTTCAGCCCCGGGAGATTCGAATTTTACAGATAAGTTGTTTCCTGCAAGTTCCCTGAATTCCTGCAAAAGCTCGTTGGTTGAATTCCTCAATTTCCTGAAACCGGCGGGCATTTCACCGTCGAGAAATACTGTAATAACTACTTTCCCACGAATGCTCCGTAGAAGATTACGCGTCGGGGAAGAGAGCGTATACCGTTTATCAGCCGTAAGATCAAGACGAACATTTGTGAAAGACACGACTACATTCATCAATATCAGTATGCACAATATGGTCAACCAGGAATACTTTGATCGAATGAGTTTTTTCATGAAATACTCAATTTACTGCCTTGCAATAATATTTCTGTTTGTAAGAAAAAGAAAGAATGCAATGACAGATAAAAAATATATAAGGTCGCGAAAATCAATTACTCCCCGGCTGATACTACTGTAATGGGAACTGATACCGAGCATACCAATATAATAATCGGCACCTGATTCAAAAACTGGTATGCGGCTTACCGCATCGAAACCTGCATAACAAAGAAAACAAACGAATGCTGCCGCAATAAAAGCGACGACTGCATTATTTGTAAAACTGCTGCAACATATGCCTATGGACACAAAAACCGCTGAAAGTAATAATAAGCCGACATAAGATCCGGCGGTAGCACCACCGTCTAATCCGCCTTCTACACCAAGTGTATCTATCGTATAAGCATATAATAACGTCGGTAGCAGAGCAATCAGGACTACTGCAAAACATCCGGAATATTTTCCTGTCACAAGTTGTGAACTACGGATCGGGCGCGTTCGGAGGATTTCGAATGTGCCGCCGCGGAATTCCTCAGCAAACGTTCGCATGGTGATCGCTGGCACGAGTAGTAACAGAATATAAGGAGATAGTTGAAAAAACTGATCCAGCGTCGCATAACCAAAATCAAGGATATTGGTATCGGGGAAAATGAAAAGGAACAAGCCATTCAGCAGGAGAAAAACAGCAATTGCAATATATCCGGTCAGACTACTGAAAAATTGCCGGAATTCTTTCTTGCAAACAGGCCACATGGATACGAAAATAACGGATTCTCTATAATTTCTGCGGACACCAAGCAGCAGATAAGATTAACAAAGTGTCTTTTTTAAAGTACTGCGATTATTATTGGCTTTCATCTGTATCAACAGATATAAAAAAATAACCAAAACCAACTGTAGTAATCCCTTCGTTAACGAAGGGATTTTTATTTAACTTATTGGGAATTCAATGAAAAAATCAGAGGGGGCTAAACTGCGAAACTTTCGCCACAGCCACAGGTTCTGCTGGCATTCGGATTACTGAAATAAAATCCTTTCCCATTCAACCCGTCAGAGAAGTCAAGCGTAGTATTTACCAGGTAAAGAAAACTTTTCAGGTCTGTCACTACTTTCACATCGTTGTCTTCAAAAATCTGGTCCATCGGTTTTGACTCATTATCAAAATCAAGTTTATAACTGAGCCCCGAACAGCCCCCGCCTACTACAGATACACGCAGGAAATAACCGGCATTGTCTGTAATGCTTGCATCCTGCATTAATCTTTTTACTTTTTCTTTTGCTTTATCACTCACGTATATCATTTTCCAGCAATTTTTTCTGAGGATTTCTCCCGTTGAATAGCGGAAATTTAATGAATCACCTTCTCTGCAAATTTCACTTCTTCATAACCGTTCTTTTTCCTGAAATCATTGATAGCAGCTTTGATAGCATCTTCTGCGAGAACGGAGCAGTGAATTTTAACCGGAGGCAGATTTAATTCTTCAACAATATCCATATTATCGATCGTCAGGGCTTCATCCACTGATTTCCCCTTAAGCCATTCCGTAGCAAGTGAAGAAGA
>DATLDA010000397.1:0-9049 GCA_035526135.1 Flavitalea sp. | reverse complement strand
ACTGTGCCCGCTGCGGTTGCTCCACATGGCCCTTGAGCCTACAGCCACATTGCTTGCGCCAACAGTGTTGGTGAACATCGCTTCAAAACCGACAGCAACATTACTTGAAGCGGTCGTATTATTGTAAAGCGCCGTCACGCCGTATGCGGTATTATAAGAACCGGTAGAATTTGTTACTAATGCATTGTAACCTGCGGCCACGTTATTGCTTCCACTCGTGGTACTTTTCATTGCAGATGAACCCAGCGCGGTGTTTCGCGTTCCGGAGGTATTTGAATTGAGAGCAAGGTGGCCAATTGCCATCAGTCCCGAACTGCTCGTATTATTCTGCAGTGCGCCGCTGCCAATTGCAAGATTTGATGTTCCGGTGGTGTTATAGTACATCGCTCCATGTCCAATAGATGTATTTCCATTCCCGTTGGTATTCCTGGTTAAACAATTCACACCCATTGCAATATTTTGCCAACCGGTAGTGTTGAAAGTCAGTGCACCCGAACCTATGCCTATGTTGTTATATCCGGTACTGTTTAATTCAAGCGTTGTATTTCCGATCGCTGTGTTAGTATGGCCTGTAGTATTATTCATAAGGCTATTCGCGCCGAAGGCGACGACGCCGCTTGAAAAATCTATGTTTCCAGCCCAGCCATTACCTACCCTGAACCGCAGCGGCTGGTCATCAATGGTTCCTATAAAATTAATTTGTGGATCAGTGCCGGTATTTCCCAGAGTAAGCCAGCTGGTAGAAGTAGCTGACACAGCATTTAACGGAGCGAAGCTACCATCGCCGTAAAGCACGTCATTTTTGGTGCCGGTCAATTTAATTGAACGTATCAATCCCTGTTGATCATGTATCAACAGGCCACTGTCTTTCGCAAGTGCGTCAACTCGTAGATCGCCAGCTACATGTAATTTGCTTTTGGGATTTTTCGTACCGATGCCTACATTCTGGGCTTGTGTAGTAGTAATAATGAATGAACAAACAATAAACGTGAGTAAATATCTCATAAAGACAGGTTTTGTTAAGTGCTGTTGTTTCGCTTGCAAGGGAAGATAGCGGAATTGCAAAGGAAGGATAGGTGATGGTTATGCGATCAGGACGATATTAAATATAAACAATAAAGATGATCCGGTATTATTAAAAAGTTGGCCAGTGTCACAGTTAGCTTACGGACCATCGCAGTATGGCACTGCTTGGTCAGATCAACCGTACTAAATTTTGATACAGCCTTTTTATACTTCAAAATTCAGATTACTTAATTTAGAGCACAAACCTTGTGTATGCCCGATGACACTAAGTCGTATAATGTAAAGACAAATGGATTCTCATTTTATTTTACAAAAGAAGAAATCGATAAGGCAGACCTTGTTGATGTATCTCCGCTATCACTCCATCTTATAAAAGATCATCGCTGTATTAATGCAAGACTGCTTGAGGCCAATGCATCAGCAAAAAGACTAACAATTGAAATAGAAGGCGAAACGTTCGATGTTGAAATAAAGGATGAGCTTGACCAGTTGTTGGAAAAAATGGGTTTCGGCAAAGCAATTAGTAAACAAGTAAAAGAGATTAAAGCCCCCATGCCGGGCCTGGTGCTGGAAATCGCCGTAACCAATGGCCAGAGCGTAAGGGAAGGCGATAAACTTTTAATACTTGAAGCAATGAAAATGGAGAACACTATCATTATGGAAACCAGTGCCATAATCAAAAAAGTATCGGTATCGGCTGGACAGGCCGTTGAGAAAGGCCAGGTGCTCCTTGAACTTGAATAAAAGATAGCAATGCAAAAGATATTAGTTGCCAACCGCGGGGAAATTGCTCTGAGAATCATGCGAACGATACGAAAAATGGGTATCAGATCCGTCGCTATATTTTCTGAAGTTGATCGAAGTGCACCCCATGTGTTATTTGCAGATGAGGCCGTCTGTATCGGGCCTGCACCTTCCGCTCAATCTTATCTTAATGCTGATAAAATAATTGCAGTTGCCAAAGAATTGGGTGCAGATGCCATTCACCCCGGATATGGTTTCCTAAGCGAAAATGCGGAATTCTCCAGGAAAGTAGAAGAGGCGGGTATCAATTTTATCGGCCCTACCCCGGAAGCTATGCGGATAATGGGTTCGAAACTCTCTGCTAAAAAATCTGTGAAAAAATATAATATCCCAATGGTGCCGGGCATTGATGAGGCGATTGAAGATGTCACCATTGCGAAAGAAATTGCAGGGAAAATAGGCTATCCGATTTTAATAAAAGCATCCGGTGGTGGTGGTGGCAAAGGAATGAGAGTGGTGGAAAATGAAAACGAGTTGGAAGAGCAGATGGAAAGGGCCATCAGCGAAGCAAGTTCGTCTTTTGGCGATGGTGCTGTATTTATTGAAAAATATCTGGACTCGCCACGGCACATAGAGATACAGGTTTTGGCGGATAAACATGGTAATATTGTTCACTTGTTTGAACGCGAATGCAGTATACAACGGCGGCACCAGAAAGTAGTGGAAGAATCTCCCTCCTCCATACTCACTCCTGAGCTTCGCGAAAAAATGGGAGCTGCTGCCGTGATGGTTGCGAAATCGTGTAACTATACCAGCACTGGCACCGTAGAGTTTTTGGTGGACAATCAGCTGAATTTTTATTTTTTAGAAATGAATACCAGGTTGCAGGTTGAACATCCGGTTACCGAAATGATAACAGGTATTGATCTGGTCAAAGAACAAATAAAAATTGCAAGAGGTGAGAAGTTAAGTTTCCGACAGGAGGATATTGTTATCAACGGGCATGCCCTTGAATTGCGTGTGTATGCTGAAGATCCGCTGAATGATTTTTTACCTTCTACTGGCACACTGGTAAAATATATAAAACCCGAAGGCGAAGGAATAAGAATCGATGATGGATACAGAGAAGGCATGGCCGTTCCCGTGTACTATGACCCAATGATCGCCAAACTGGTGACACATGCAAAAGACAGATATGAGGCCATTGAAAAAATGAAGGCGGCTATTAAGGAATATAAAATTGCCGGCATAGCCACTACGCTGCCATTTGGCAACTTTGTTTTCGAACATGAAGCTTTCGTATCCGGCAAATTCGATACGCATTTTGTAAAAAAATACTATACACCGGAAAAACTGGTTGACAAACAAAGGGCCAGGGCCGAACTCGCATCCATCGTTGCGTTGAAATATTTTATTGATCAACAAGAAAAAATGAAATCTGTTGAATCCGTTTTTACAAATTGGAAAAGCCGGCTTTTGGAAAAATAATTATAAGATTCATGAAAAAACCGAAGACAGAAATATTACGCAAAAAGATTGAAGAAGGAAAGCAGGGCGGGGGTGCGGCAAGAAATGCTGCGCAGCATAAAAAAGGAAAATTGACTGCCAGGGAACGTATTGCACTGCTGATGGATCCCGGATCGTTTGAAGAAATAGGCGCACTTGTGCTTCATCGTACCAAAGACTTCGGCCTGGAAGACCAGCAGTTTTATGGTGATGGTGTTGTTACAGGTTATGGAACTATCAATGGCCGCCTTACTTATGTATTTGCACAGGACTTTACCGTGTTCGGTGGTGCACTGTCAGAAACCCAAGCGGAAAAAATATGTAAGGTGATGGATCTTGCTATGAAGACGGGTGCGCCAATGGTGGGGTTGAATGATTCCGGGGGCGCCAGGATACAGGAGGGGGTAAGATCGCTTGGAGGCTACGCGGATATCTTTTATAGGAACGTGTTGTCATCCGGCGTTATTCCGCAGCTATCAGCTATTATGGGACCCTGTGCCGGCGGTGCAGTGTATTCACCTGCTATGACTGATTTCACCTTGATGGTTGAGCATACTAGTTATATGTTCGTGACCGGGCCAAATGTTGTGAAAACGGTTACGAATGAAGAAGTAAGTTCGGAAGAACTGGGTGGAGCTTCTGCACATTCTGTTAAATCCGGAGTTACACATCTGACGGCAGCCAACGACATGGACTGCATTTCGCAGGTAAAAAAACTATTAAGCTACCTGCCCCAAAACTGCGAGGATACTACACCTAAACTTCCGTATGAGCCAGAAGATGAAATAAGGGAGTCATTGGAAAAAATTATTCCTGATAGTAACAATCAACCATATGATATGCGATTTGTTATAGAAGCCGTTTGTGATCACGATTCATTTTTTGAGATACATAAAGATTACGCGACAAATATCGTGGTTGGCTATGGACGACTGGCGGGGCGGAGTATTGGCATTGTAGCCAATCAGCCTATGAGCCTGGCTGGAGTTCTGGATATTAACAGCTCAAAAAAAGCTGCAAGGTTTACCCGCTTTTGCGATTGCTTCAATATTCCTTTACTGGTATTGGTAGACGTGCCCGGGTTTTTGCCGGGTACCGACCAGGAATGGAATGGTATTATTACCAATGGTGCAAAACTGCTTTATGCGTTAAGCGAGGCTACAGTTCCGCGTATTACTGTAATTACAAGAAAAGCATACGGCGGCGCCTATGATGTGATGAATTCAAAACATATCGGAGCCGATATGAATTTCGCCTGGCCTACAGCGGAAATAGCCGTAATGGGGGCGAAGGGGGCCAGTGAAATTATTTTCAAAAAAGAAATCGCCGAAGCGGCCGACCCGATACAAAAACTTGCGGAGAAAGAATTGGAATATGGGGAAAAGTTCGCCACTCCTTACCTGGCTGCCGAAAGAGGTTTTATTGATGAAGTTATAGAACCAAAGTATACACGAATAAAACTGATCAAGGCATTTGCGATGCTGGAAAATAAAGTGGTAAAACTTCCCAGGAGGAAGCATGGTAATATTCCTTTGTAACAAATTGGAACAACTTTCGCAAAAATCCAAGGACCACTTTAATAAACTCAACAGGATTTTCATATTCCAGCCCTTGCGAAGCATTCTCAAGTGTTACTTTTTCGTCAGATTCGAAGTTTTAGAGCCGCTATGCGAGGCCCGGCGGAAAAGGTCTTTTCATTGCCACCGGCACTTAAAGAGAGACCCTTAAAGAAGCAATAAGCTTTGCCGACAGAGAGTAATATCTTTATTTATCCATTCGTACAACCGAACTCGCAGTTCATCCGTGCAATCCTTCTTTTAAACACTTTCGCTAGTGGCTGTTATAGGTTAGCCTTAGTTTTATTTGACCTGATTGCCTTCAATATTATGTAATTTCTGTAACAAATGTCTTAAACTATAAAAGGGCGGTCTGGTTTATTTATGAAAAAACATTTATTGATAATTATTTTATTTCTCGTAAACCTGTCACCAATCTTTTCTCAGGACGTAGACAGTTTGACTATTGTGAGCCTTAAGAAAAAACTTCCTTTTTTGAAAGATACTGCAAGGATTAATTGCCTGCTGGACATTGCAGGCGAATACTCTAATTGGGGTCATGATACAAGGGATTCTGTCAAACTATTTGCAACTATTGCAAAAAACGAGTCGGAAAAAATAGGGTATAAATATGGAATCGCTGCTTCATTCCTGTTTTCCGCAGGTGATGAGATATTTGTAAATAAAGATTTAAAGGCTGCGGACCAATATATCAATCAAGCAAAAGCGCTGGGCGAATCTATTAATGATCCGAAAGTCCTGGGCTGGGTTGCATTAATGGAAAGCGAACTGTTTATCAGAAGAAAAGATCCTCGACTGATTGATCTATTTAAGAAAGCATTGACTTACTTCCAAAAAGCGGGAGACATTGAAGGTCAGGCCGAGGCCTCGAATTGGATAGGCGACACCTATTTATCGCAAGGGGAATACGAACAAGCCTTTCTATATTGTGAAAGGAGTGTCGCGCTGTCAATGTTGCCAAGAACACATAAAATTAGCTGGGGCTATTTTCTGGTTCAATTTTCTTTGTCGAACATGTCTCAATTATATGCAACTGCCGGTGATTATGAAACGGCCATGAATTACCTGAAGGAAAGCAATGCATTTGCTGTTCAGTATAAAACTAATTGGATTCAGTATGCTGGTATTGCAGATTTGTATAGTACAATGGGGCAATATGACTCCGCCCTGTTTTATTGGAATAAATGGAGGAATAATCCTGAATGGGTCAATGCTTCCAGTGGACATAAAGCCTTTGGAAATAATATTCTGGCATCGGTTTACATAAAGACCAGACGTTATAACGAGGCTATGCCACTTTCAAAAAGCAGCCTGGATACTTTTATTGCTATCAAAAACTTTGCGGGATCATGCATTCCTTTGTTGGCGCTTGCTGAGGAATATGCTGGCGAAAAGCAGTTTAAGAAGGCGCTTTATTATGCTACTACGGGAATTGATACTGCAAGAAAATATAAATTGCTTCCGCAGGAAATCCAGGGCTATAAAATTCTTTCATCCATACAGTCGGAATTGGGTATTCATCGAAAAGCTTATACCAATCTACTGAAATATATGAAGCTTAAAGATTCTGTTGAGAATAAAAAATTTCTGTTGCAGTTGAACAACTATAAGAAAAAGGCAGAAGAAACACAAAAAGAAAGCCGCATTGGATTATTAAATAAGGACAACAAAATAAAGGAACAGCAACTTAAACAAGAAGCAACATTTAAAAAACTACTTATTGCTATATTTATTGCCGTCATTTTTGCGGGTCTTTATGTTTTCAGGAATCTTACCCTCAAAAGACGAAATGAAAAATTGCTTCGGGAGCAATCAGAACAGGAATGGAAAGTGCAGCACCTCGAAGGCGAAAAGAAACGGATTGAGTTACAAAGACAGGCGGCAGAATTAGAGATGCAGGCTTTGCGGGCACAAATGAATCCTCACTTTATATTCAATTGCCTTAGCTCTATAAACCGCATCATTATGAAAAACGAAAGTCAGGTTGCATCAGATTATCTTACCCGTTTTTCCCGCTTGATGCGGATGGTGCTTATTAATTCTAAACGATCGATGATACCCTTGGAAGATGAGTTGCAAATGCTGCGTTTATACCTCGATATGGAAAGATTGCGGTTTAAAAATTCATTTGATTACAGTATCATATTTACCAATGCAATTGATGAAGGAGCGGTGCTTATTCCACCATTGTTACTACAACCGTTTTGTGAAAATGCCGTTTGGCATGGCTTGATGCAAAAAGATGGGCAGGGTCATTTAGACATAGAGCTTAGCATGCATAAAACTGTGTTGCAATGTGTCATTTCAGATGATGGTATTGGACGGGAAGCAGCAGAACATTTAAAAAGCAAATCGGCAGGAAAACAAAAATCGCTGGGCCTGCAAATTACGGCACAACGCCTGGACTTGCTGAATCAGAACAAAAATATCGAGACTTTTTATTCCATTGAAGATATTAAAGACAAGAATGACCAAATTGTGGGAACAAGAGTTCTCCTAAGAATTGATTACAAAGACCTGGTGGAAGATCTTGTATAATTGATGCGGCTATTTTTCAAAAAAGTTACCCATAATGATCAAAGCCATAATTGTTGATGACGAAATAGATTGTTGCGAAACGATTGCTGATTTGTTACAAACTTATTGCCCGAGTATAGAGATAACAGCGGTTTTCCACAACGGAGCAGAAGCATTAACCGGCATTCTTAAGCATCAACCAGATCTTGTTTTTCTGGATGTGGAAATGCCAAGGATGAATGGTTTTGAAATGCTGGAATTGTTACCACAGGTAAATTTCGATATTATTTTCACCACCAGCTATGATCAGTATGCTTTAAAAGCAATTCGTTTCAGCGCAATAGATTATTTACTAAAGCCAATTGACCGTAACGAATTACAAAAGTCAGTGCAGAAAGTAGCTCAACGTTCACAAAGAACTATATCAAAGCAGGTCGAAATATTAATGCAAAAAATCCATCAACCTGGAAAATCTATCAGCAAAATTGCTTTGCCTACTATGGAAGGCTTGCAGATGATACCTGTTGATTCCATCATCAGCTGCGAATCTGACGGTAATTACACAATAATTCTTCTGAAGAGCCGGCAAAAATTAATTGCGTCAACCCCATTAAAAGAAATAGAAGATGTGTTAGAAGATCATTCTTTTGTAAGGGTACACCGCTGTTATCTTGTTAATCTGAACGAAGTGGAGAAATATGTCAAGGGCGAAGGAGGATATTTGGTTATGAGTGATGGTTCAAGCATAAATGTTTCCCGAAGTAAAAAAGATTCATTGCTCAAAAAATTGTTGCCCCGGTGAATATTTAAAAGGAGTGGAGCTGTTCATCTTTCGCACCTTCAGCACCCAACCATTCTCAGGGCACAGATTTACCAGATATGCCTTGTCTCTGTATCGAACCGTAACCCATCTTTTTTTAGTGGACGAAAAGATTCGGTTTCTCCGGAATCTGCATAGAAAAGGCCAATGCGAACATCGGCCCCGGGATTTAATATCCGGCCAACTGCAGTGAAGACCGGAGTGCACTACCCTTTTTGAAAACTTTCAATTTCTTGCAACTCGCCCTCCGTCCACCTGACTGTTTTCCAATTTTGCGCATCCGACATTTGGATGAAATAAAACGTTCTGCCATTCAGTTTTAATTCCTGCACACTGGAAATGAAAAAGTCATAATAAACACTTTTAACAGCTGATCGCACCCTCTGCGGCAGACCGTTTTCGGTGTAAGTTTTTAAGGAATATTTTACCTGCCCATTACGAGCATAAACTACCTTATTGCTCACTTCGCCGGTTTTGAATTTTGCAACATAGTTCCTTCCATCCTTTCTCCAGGTTACGCCGCTAACCTGCGGATAGTCTTTAACGAAATTTCTTACAATCTTTGAGTTTAGCTGCAATCTCTCTGAACCCGTACTACCTGATATCGTTTCGTAGGAAGCGTTGGTGTTCGTTTCATATTTAAATTGGTTTTTAGCTTCTGATTGCCCACTGGAACCTAAAGACAGAAAAATTAATCCAATAAAAGCAATAACCGCATTGATGTTACTATTTCTCATTTTCATTTCATTTTAGCGATGAAGACACTAAGCTAACAGCCTTTAGAAGCGATAATATATTTATTAGATGATCAATACTTTCGCATCGACAAATAATTGATTAGCAATCGTAGAATTAACTT
>DATLDA010000396.1:0-8695 GCA_035526135.1 Flavitalea sp. | reverse complement strand
AAGTTCAAAAAAGCACAGGTTTGATCCCGGCGATGTCGGGAGAAAATGTGATCCATTATTCTTCTGTGCCCTGGCTCCGTTTTACTTCCTTGTCGCATGCTCGTGCGTATTCTTTTCCTGACAGTATTCCCAAGATCTCTTTTGGGAAAATGATCACAGAGGGGAGTCGGAAAATCATGCCCGTCTCGGTTCATGTACATCATGGTCTGATGGATGGTTTTCATGTTGCACAATTTGTCGATCGATTTCAGCACCTCATGAATTCGGAATAATATGGCTGTTCACTGGTTACTTTTTAGTTAGTTTCTTTTAGTTACTTTCTTTGCCTTGATGCAAAGGTAAACTGAATGACAGCCGAATAGGGAAAGGCCTTAGAAAAATGGCGTGAATAAATTTGCGCAGTGAAGCGTGAAACAACGAACGTGTGGATGGATATATTCAGGAGATGAAAATAACAATTGCACAAAATAGAACTAATGTTCACCGGAGCATTCGTTCGTTGTAGCGGAACGAAGCAAATTTTAGCCATTTTTCTACAGCCTTGATTTTTATTCACGCCTTATATTATTTTTCAGAGGTGTTCATGAATAAGCTTCGCTTATTTCTTTGGTTACTTTCCTTTTATCAAGGAAAAGAAAGCAACAATGACGCAATAATAAAAATTCAAGCAATTATTAGTATGATAAAAATAATCTGGAAGGTTTTATGGATGAACTTTATATTTTTTTCCATAAACACAGTAGTTGCACAACAGAAATATTCTCCCGCGAAAGCACATGCACACAATGACTATGAACATACGCGCCCTTTTTACGAAGCAAATGAACATCATTTTGGATCAGTGGAGGCGGATGTATATCCGGTAAATGGTCAATTGCTTGTGGCGCACGACAGTAATAAAGTTCAGCCTGCCCGCAGTTTGCAGCGGTTGTATCTGGAGCCGCTTTTGCTATCTCTGCAATCGGATTCAACCCGAATGATTCAATTGCTTGTGGATATAAAACAGGATTATGCGCAATCGTTGAAGTTGCTGACAACCGAGTTGCAACCGCTGGTTCCCTTTCTTGCAACTGTCGGCAATGCAGGGCGTTTAATGGTAGTCGTCAGTGGAAAACGACCACCTCCACAGGAATACGATCAGTATCCGCTGTATATATTTTTTGATGATGAATTCACACTACCGCATAACGAGGACCAATGGAGAAGGGTGGGACTGGTGAGTATGTCATTCAGTAAAATTGTAAACTGGAAGGGCAATGGAAAAATTCCAAAAAGAGACCGTGAGCGATTACAGGAAATCATTGATAGTGTGCATAGGGCCGGAAAACGGATCCGCTTCTGGGCAGCACCTGATACAATAACATCGTGGCAATGTCAACGGTTGCTCGGAGTAGATTACATTGGAACGGACAAAATTGAGGAGTTGTATAATTTTCTTCAAAAGCATTAATACAACCTTTGATGTTTCAAGTGGATGTTTTGGCGTTTAAATGCGATGGTGGGTGAGAAAAAAACTACAAAGTCTACGGTAGTCTTAAGACTACGGTAATGTTCGGCGTTAAAATGCGGTGCAGGATGATGAAAAAACTACAAAGTCTACGGTAGTCTTAAGACTACGGTAATGTTTGGCGTTTAAATGCGGTGGTGGGTGAGAAAAAAACTACAAAGTTTACGGTAGTCTTAAGACTACGGTAATGTTTGGCGTAAAAATGCGGTGCGGGATGATGAAAAAACTACAAAGTCTACGGTAGTCTTAAGACTACGGTAGTCTATTATCATTTCAAGATTATACTTTGTTTTTCTTCTTTTTCGAGATGACTTTAGCATATGCCTGATTTAACACATCTTTCAACATGGCTTTCTTTACGCGTTTCAATTCTACATAGGTGGCTCCCTGCAACCCCCATTTATTGGGAACGGGAAATATAACGGATTTATCGAACGAAGAAAACACTGACTGGTCCATCGGAGAAAGCATCAGGCACGCAAGGTTTTTTTCAACATCCAGCGTGGCAAATATTTTTTTATTCGCACGAAAAGAAGTCTTGTCAAAATGCGGTTGCTGTGTGGCCCCCGGAAACGAAAGCGCCATCTCACGGAATATTTCACTATCAACCATACTTCTTTTTTGGATGGTCACATCGGTTTCAAAAATCAATACCGGATCATCACTAGACCCCTTCCTCCAGCTCCTTGTCCTCCAATTGCTTCATTTCCGGCCCCACCACCGCCACCCTGACTACCACTTGAGGCAATCGAATTCTTCATATTCACACCTGTAGTTATGTTGGTGAGGGCCATGGAACCTAATCCTCCGGTCGCTGTAGTATTGCCTGCATCCCCACCATCTCCACCTGAAATCAATTCAATTGTTGCACCATTCGATTGCATAAAAGAGGAAAGATTTGGTTTACCCATCCTGCCTTCTCTAGCGATATAGGTTGGCGTTGATGAACCAGACAAACTATAACTACCACCATATGCAAAATCCACTGTTTTGAAAGCACTATTGTATTTGGAACCCATACCGCCATCCGCGGAAAGCGTAATCCCATTCACTGTAGCCGTTGATGTTCCTCCATCAAGACCATTGAGACAGCTGGTGGCGCCACCGCCTATACCCACGGTAAAAGTTATCACATTACCAGGTGTCACCGTAAACTCACTGCTAATATATCCTCCACCGCCTCCACCACCATGACAGGTTGCCCCGCCGCCACCTCCCCATACATCGATCAAAACGGTAGTAACTCCCGCAGGGACAGTCCACGAACCGGAACCAGAAAATGATAAGACATGTGAAAAAGAAGAAGCATTTCCCCATTCCATAATGCCGGCACTGTTCATTCGCAAAGCCTGTCCGGCCTGGCCGGCCACACCATTAATTTTGAGATTCCCGGAAAGATTGATATTGCCATTTACATCGAGCTTTTCCTGTGGGTTGGTTTTTCCGATGCCGACGTTTTGCGAAAGTGCCTGCTGGGCAAACAGCAGGATGACTGCTATTGAACGCACGATTCTCATAATAGTTATTTTGGTAAAACAAAATACTGAATTAAAGAATCCGGACAAAGCAGAACCATGGCGCGTTTCAGGAATTTTTTATTCCCCCGAAACCTAATCTGTTAATGTCGAAACTTTAAAAGATATCGACAATGCCGTATTCCTTTTTGGGGATTTATAAAAAATGACACCGGCTCAATTATTTCAAATGAAATTTAGTTCCTTTGGCGCTCTATTGGAAGTCCATTCAAAAATCACTTATGGATTCAGGAATATTTTTTGAAAGTGTATTCAACAATGCAAAATTGAATGCTATCCTGATCATGGATGAGAAAGGGATTATCATCAAGGCTAACCAGGCCTTTTCATCGGCCTTTGGTTACACCGCGGAAGAATTGAAAGGCCAATACTTTGATCTGTTTTTTGTTGATTCAGACAGGAAAGCCCATGTCCCGGAAAAAGAAATAATCAAAGTAAATACGACCGGATCTGCAGATGATGACAACTACCTCGTGCATAAAGACGGCACTCCCGTCTGGGTAACCGGCGAAGCGATTCTGGCTATTACAGACAATGGCAGGTATATTGTCAAGATCATCCATAATATCCATGCACAAAAACTGCTTGAAGGTTATCTGCTTAAGTCAAACGAAATCCTTGAACACCTGTTTGAATCGGTACGGGAGCAGGCACTGCTCATCATAAATTCCCAAATGCAGGTGTTGCGCGCGAATAAAGCGTTCCTTAAAATGTTTGATCTTTCTGAAAATTTTACATCCGGTTCAAAAATGTCGGATCTCGGTCATCCCTTCTGGCGAAGCCAGGAAATCAAATCTTCAGTACGCAAAATGATCATTGAAAATATTCCCTTAAATGAAGTGTACACACTATCATTAGCCGACTCCCAACGACAATTTCACATTACTTCTAAAGGCCTCCTAAACGATGATGTCACAGAAAGACAAATCTTATTCGCGATCAAAGAAATAAAAGTGCAGGCACTGCATTCGGATGGACTGTAAGAAGTTCTTTGTTCTTAGTTCTCGTGTCTTAGTTGCTGGTTGCTTGTTGCTTGTTGCGGATAAGGAAAACCACATAGGCACATAGTTACATAGGAACACATAGAATACTTTTGCGTCTTTGCTCACTTTGCGTCTTTGCCCGTCTGGGCGGGCGTGAAAGATTTTTAGAATTATGGTGGGATACCTGATACCTGATACCCGATACCTGATATAATGATCACCACTGCCAGATGTTATAAATACGTAGCAATTCCTATCTGGAAGCCGGCGAGTTTTGACGGAGGATTTCCTAGAAGATCCGTCTGCCAGTTGTAGCGGTAATTCAGACGAAAAACTGTTTGCGTATCCGGGCGCCAGCTGAGCGCCGGCACGATCGAGAATAAATGATCTGCGATCCGGTCTCCGGTGCTTTTAAATTTTCCTTTATTCCAATCAACGTATTCAAAACGAACGGCGGCATTAAACACTGAATTGTTAAAACCCAAAAATGGTTTTTTGAGCAGCGGCTGCACAAAATCTACAAACCCTCCCTGTTGTTTCCGGCCAAATTGTTCGGTATAGTAATCCGGCATATCGACATTTATTCGCGTCCATTCTCCATTGATAAAAGTTTTTGTGGGAAGGGTCGTATTGAAATCGATGGCATATACTGTTACATAACGCTTTTGATCGATCGCAATTCCATCGTCCTTAAACTTATTGTATGCGCCACGCATTAGCGAAAGCCCGATCTCCCCGATCGTATTTTTTTTCACAGCAACCTTTCCGGTAAAAAGCATACTTCCATTAAAGCTTTCCTCGAAGCGGTCCGGATTCTCTTTCGTAGCAGGTAAAAAAGTTTTGTTCATTGAATTCTGCACAATCCGTTCGTCAAAACCATTGGTGAGATAAGCTTCATACGCAACCACCCAGTCTTTTGAATATTTCTTTCCAAACAGACCAAATCCAACATTGCTGAATGTCGCAGGCAATAATTGCGTCGCAGAAAAAGGCCTGTCAATAAACTCCCATTTGGGTCCGTCATGATTCTGGTTGAATGCGCCTATGGGATTCATAATAATTCCTCCGCGTGCATTTAGTAAAGGTGCAAATTCAACATCAACCGAAGCAAATTCCACATTGATCTCTTTTGCACCGTCTTCAAATTCAATTTCAGTGAGGAATTTTATGCGTTGTGAAATGGATGAGGAGATAAATACAGTCATCCGTCTCATCTGAAACTGGTGTCCTTCAGTGATACCGTTCTCGGCGAGATATTGATAATTCGCTTCCATATAACCGCCTATGGCGACCGGTAATTTTCCTACCTGATTGAATGGGCGATCATATACAGCATCCATATTAAGTTTGACTGAAGCGGAATCCCGACCGGGAATCCGAAGGAGTTCAGGATCTATCTGCGAATAAGCATGGCCGATATAAAATAAAAACAATAAGCTGATACAGATTTGTTTCATGACAGTTTCCTCAGGTCTATAAAAATTTCATTGTTAACGACGGATACAGGAAATGTTCTCAGATCCCTTGCCGCGGGACCTGTCCTCACTTTACCTGCGTTTGTAAATTCACTGCCATGCGCCGAACATTGGAGTACATCACCGGATGCCTGCAACTCAGCTCCCTGGTGTGTACACTGCATCCACAGTGCAGTATAGACCTGTTCATTTAACCGGTAGACGCAAACCGGATATTTTAACGCTTCATTCCGTACAATGAGAAATGAACTGTAGGCTGTTCCTCCTTTTTGTTTCACTTTGAAATCATCTGTATGAAGGGTAATGCCATCTTTTCCGAGTTTCCCGGTGATATAGCGTGTCGGGGTGCAACTGCTAACGAGTGCTGACAAAACCGTTACTGACAGGCAGGCGGTACACGAGCTTTTAATAAAATCTCTCCGCTCCATATTATAATGATTCGAGGAATTTGAGGAGTGAATTTTTATCAGCCGCTGTTAATTGCTGGAATGCATTTTTGCTTTGCTGTCCTTCGCCGCCGTGTAACAGAATGGCTTGTTCAATACTTCGTGCTCTTCCATCATGCATGAGAAAGAATGTACCTCCCTGGGAGTTTTTAGATAATCCCAATCCCCAAAGTGGCGGGGTTCTCCATTCCGGCGTCAATGCAGTTCCTTCTGTGTACCCGTCATTCAATTCCTGTCCCATATCGTGTAACAGGAAATCACTATAAGGAGAAAAACTTTTATTAGCGAGTTGTGGGACAGGATAATTTCCGGTTTTCATATCGGGAACATGACATTTATTACAGCCAATCGAACGGAACAATTGTTTTCCTGCAACAATAGTTGCATCCAGCTGATTTCTCGCAACAGGTGCTTTCAAGGTTTGCAGATAAAAAACAACATTCTGCACCGTTTGATTGGATACTTCCGGATCTGCTTCCTGACCATTGTAAGTATTGTAATGTTCATAAGTGGAATTAATACCCATATCCTGGTTGTATGCGTTCACCGTCTGCTGAACAAGATCATACACGGCTGCTTTTTTACCGAAGCGGCCAATATATTTTCCATTTCGAATAATGGGTTGCGGGCGCACAATGCAATACTGTGGCACAGAAATCCAATTTGGTCGGCCCGAAATTCCATCACCATCTGCATCATTTTCATCAGCAAATCCTAACAATGTGGCATCCGCCACAGCATCTAAAAATCCCAGGCCTGTATTGGCAGGTGGTGTGAAAGTGGAAGAGGCCGCACCGGCGGGAATTACTTCAGGAAGAAAACCTGGAAGTCCCCGGTGCTGCAATTGGGGTCCGCCGAATTGGAGGAATTTATTTCCGAGTGTATCATTTTGTCCGAATCGTGTGAGTGAAGTAAAGGGATGTCCTTTGCCATCACCGGCATGACAGGTGCCGCAGGAATTGGCAACAAACAAAGGGCCGAGACCGGTAGCTGTGGTAAATATTTCATCATTGAATGCGGCATCACCACGCAGGAAGGCGAGTTTCTGTTCTGTGTTCAATCCTTCAATAGGTCCGTCAAGGATCTGTTCATTCGCCGGCGTGCCTGGTAATAATTTGCTGCAGGACACATAAAAGAATATGGATGCGGTAAGCCAAATCAGCACGAGGATTTTTTTCTTCATAAGAGACCTGTTCTTAAGGCTAAAGATAATATTTATTTGAAAATCCAAAAGATTATTATTTGGTCGACCAAATTTTAATATTTGGACAATCCTTGTAGTTTTGCAACCATGCAGCATTTTACCAATTTATCTGAGGAGAATTATCTGAAGACGCTCTACCAGCTTGAGGGCAAACGGGTTAAAAAGATAAATAATACCGCTGTTTCCAAAGCGCTTGATCTTAATCCGGCGACTGTATTGGAAATGGTACGGAAATTAACTGAACGGAAACTGGTCGAAGTGTTACCCGATAAAAGAATCCGGCTTACCGAGAAAGGACGTACCAAGGCCTTACAGACCGTACGTAAGCACCGTTTGTGGGAAGTATTCCTGGTTGACAAATTGAAATATAAATGGAATGAAGTGCATGATCTGGCTGAGCAATTGGAGCATGTACAGTCGGATGACCTGGTGAAACGGCTGGAAGCATTTCTTGGATTTCCATCGGTGGATCCGCATGGAGATTTAATACCTGATGAAAACGGAAAACTGAAACGGATCAAAACACAACTTTTATCTGCGACCGCGGCGAAGAAAAAAGTAACCATTGTCGGCGTTGCAAATTCGTCGAACGAGTTTTTAAATCATATGGACAGGTTGGGATTAATGATCGGCGATACGATACAGGTCGCTGAAATAGAAGAATATGATAAATCGGTTACCGTGCTGCATAAAAAAGTTTCAGTTACATTGAGCAATGAAGCTGCAGGCAATATTCTGGTAACAATTTAATCCGAACTAAAAACTAAGAACTGATTTCACTTTATTCATATTGGCTGGGTGCGATGCATTCCTGCCAGTATTCAATTATTTTCCTGATAGTATTCTGAAAGGCTTCCACTGAAGTTGGTTTGATAAAAAATCCCTGCACTGACATAGCGTATGCATCCACCACTGATTTTTTATTGACGCCGGTTGTAAAAAACAAATAAGGGATGCATTTGGTTTGTAGTTGCTCATTGTTGAAAACTTTACTTCGCAATTCAAAACCATCGATCCGGGGCATATTGATATCTGAAAGGATGAGAAAAGGTTTCACATCGCTTTTGGTTAAGTAGGCGAGCGCATCGTAGCCATCAGAAAAATAGATGATCTCATTTGTGTAGGCGAGTCTTTGAAATATTTCATCGATCAATAATTGATCGTCGGCATCATCTTCAATTACGATTATAGGACCGGTTTTATTCATTTACACTTTTGTAAGCACAGCAATAATACTATTCACCCGTGAATGTAGAATTTAAAAGCCGCATCGCAGTAAAGCGGAGTATTTTGATTGAAGCATAGGCTTTTAATCTATCGGCTTTCTGATAGCTGGTGAATTAGTTTTATTTCACGCAAAGATGCAAAGGAAGCAAAGTAGCAAAGTGGAGCATCAATTCTATGTGCTCCTATGTATCTATGTGCCTATGTTGTGTTCCTACTAAGAAGAATAGATGCCTTCTTTTCCCGCCGATTGATTAAAAGCCTATGCTTCAATCGAAATACTCCTCACATTTGAGAAGAATCGTTTGACTTTATTTCGAT
>DATLDA010000395.1:0-7874 GCA_035526135.1 Flavitalea sp. | reverse complement strand
TGGTTGCAATTCCGCGTAATGTTCCGCAGTCTTCTTCAGTGATCACCACATCCTGCGCTACGTCAACAAGACGACGTGTAAGATAGCCGGCATCCGCAGTTTTCAAAGCTGTATCGGCAAGACCCTTCCTCGCACCGTGTGTCGAGATGAAATAATCCAGTACGTTCAATCCTCCCTTGAAATTCGAAAGGATCGGGTTTTCAATGATCTCACTACCACTCGATCCACTCTTTCTCGGTTTGGCCATTAATCCCCTGATTCCGCACAACTGTTTGATCTGTTGTTTGGATCCACGCGCACCTGAATCCAACATCATGTAAACGGAATTGAATCCCTGTTTATCGGAACTTAATTCGCGTATAAGCGTCTCTGTTATACGCGTATCGACCCTGGACCAGATGTCTACGATCTGATTATATCTTTCATTGTTCGTGATGAGACCCATGTTATAGTTGTCCCACACTTCGTCTACTTCTGTTTTTGCCTGATCCAGAACATCTTCTTTGATGGAAGGAATGATCAGGTCATTGATATTGAAAGACAGTCCACCCTGGAAGGCAGTCCGGAAACCGAGCTGCTTGATATCATCCAGAAATTTAGCTGTCTTTGGAACGTTGGTGATCTTGATAATATCACCAATGATCTCCCGAAGATTTTTCTTGGTAAGCAGGGCATTGATATAACCTACTTCTTTTGGAACCGACTGGTTGAAGATGACACGTCCTACCGTTGTTTCAATCAATTTATTTGTGATAACACCGGAGTTGTCACGAACATTTGCTTTCACTTTGATATGCGCATGCAGGTCAACACGTCCTTCATTATAAGCAATGATCACTTCTTCCGCAGAATAAAAGTGCATGCCTTCCCCGCGGACTTTTACTTCCGGTGTTGATTTTTTTCCTTTCGTAATATAATACAGTCCCAATACCATGTCCTGTGAAGGAAGTGTGATCGGAGAACCGTTTTGCGGGTTCAGGATGTTATGACTGCTAAGCATCAGCAACTGTGCTTCGAGTACTGCCGCATTACTTAATGGAACGTGGACGGCCATCTGGTCACCATCGAAGTCAGCGTTAAATGCCGTACAAACGAGCGGATGCAACTGGATCGCTTTACCTTCTATCAGTTTTGGCTGGAAAGCCTGAATTGATAATCGGTGTAGAGTGGGTGCACGATTGAGCATAACAGGATGGCCCCTTAGAATATTTTCAAGGATATCCCAAACGATCGCTTCTTTTTTATCTACAAGTTTCCGCGCGCTTTTTACTGTTTTTACGATCCCTCTTTCTATCAGCTTACGGATTATGAATGGCTTGAATAATTCAGCTGCCATATCTTTTGGTAGTCCACATTCGTGAAGTTTCAATTCAGGACCTACCACAATTACAGAACGACCGGAATAATCAACACGTTTACCCAACAGATTCTGACGGAAACGTCCCTGCTTACCTTTCAGCACATCACTCAGACTCTTTAATGCTCTTCCACCTTCTGCCTTTACTGCATTGGATTTTCTTGAGTTGTCGAACAGGGAATCCACTGCTTCCTGCAACATCCTTTTCTCATTCCGGAGAATGACTTCAGGTGCTTTGATTTCTAAAAGTCTTTTTAAACGATTATTACGAATGATCACACGACGATACAGATCATTCAGATCGGAAGACGCGAAACGTCCGCCATCGAGGGGAACCAACGGGCGCAGTTCCGGAGGAATCACTGGAATATATTGCATCACCATCCATTCGGGACGGTTTGTAATTCTTGAATTTGCTTCACGGAATGCTTCCACCACACTAAGGCGTTTCAATGCATCCGCTTTTCGTTGTTGTGAAGTTTCTGTTGCCGCTGCATTCCGCAAATCAAAAGATAACTGATCGAGTTCAATCCTTTGTAATAAGTCATGGACTGCTTCAGCACCCATCTTCGCAATGAATTTCTGTGGATCTTCGTCAGGCAGGTACTGATTGTCTTTCGGAAGATTTTCAAGGATCTCTAAATATTCTTCTTCCGTCAGCAGGTCTCCGCTTTTCAGGTTTTTATCTTCCCGAATACCCGGCTGAATCACCACATATCTTTCATAATACACGATGCTTTCCATTTTTTTGGAACTCATTCCAAGCAGGTAACCGATCTTATTTGGAAGACTTTTAAAATACCAGATATGTACGATCGGAACCACGAGTTTGATATGCCCCATCCGTTCACGACGTACTTTCTTTTCAGTCACTTCCACACCGCAACGGTCGCACACGATTCCTTTATAACGGATACGCTTATATTTTCCGCAGGCACACTCATAGTCTTTCACAGGTCCGAATATCCGCTCGCAAAACAAACCGTCTCTTTCAGGTTTGTATGTACGGTAATTGATTGTTTCCGGCTTCAATACTTCCCCGTAACTCCTTTCAAGAATGGAATCCGGCGAAGCCAATCCAATGGTTATTTTTGAAAACGTAGACCTTGGACGATTCTCTTTTCTGATAGCCATATTGTTGTTAGTGATTTTTAAAAAATGATATTCTAGAAATCTGAATAGTTTGGAAAATTTGAGAGTTTGGAAGTTTGGTTCAGACTTCGAAACTATCCAAACTCCCAAACTGCTCTATTATTCAAATTTCAAGTCTAAACCGAGACCTCTTAATTCATGCACCAATACATTGAAAGATTCGGGAATGCCTGCTCTTGGGATGTTATCACCTTTGACGATGGCTTCGTATGTTTTGGCACGGCCAATGATATCATCAGACTTCAGTGTCAGCAATTCCTGCAGGATGTTTGAAGCACCGTATGCTTCGAGTGCCCATACTTCCATCTCACCAAAACGCGGTCCACCGAACTGAGCTTTACCACCCAGAGGCTGTTGCGTAATGAGACTGTATGGCCCGATAGAACGCGCGTGCATTTTGTCATCCACCATGTGATGTAATTTGATCATGTAGATCACACCCACAGTTGCTTTCTGGTGAAACTTTTCTCCTGTTTCTCCATCATACAGGAATGTATGACCGAATGTTGGCAGGTTAGCCTTACCTATATAATCTGCAATTTCTTCTACAGAAGCACCATCGAAAATCGGCGTTGCGAATTTTACTCCCAGTTTGAGCCCGGCCCATCCCAATACAGTTTCATAGATCTGACCGAGATTCATACGGCTTGGCACACCCAATGGGTTCAATACGATGTCTACCGGTGTACCGTCTTCCAGGAAAGGCATATCTTCTGCACGAACGATTTTCGCAACAATGCCTTTGTTACCGTGACGTCCTGCCATCTTATCTCCCACTTTCAATTTCCGTTTCACGGCGATATACACCTTCGCCAGTTTCAACACACCTGCAGGAAGTTCATCTCCGATAGAAATATTGAATTTCTCGCGTTTGTATCTTCCGAGTTCTTCGTTGTATTTGATATTGAAATTGTGCAACAGTGTATTGATCTGCTGATCCACCTTTTCATCACCCGTCCAACCCAGTGGATTGACGTTTTGATAATCAATTGTCGAAAGGTTTTTTTGATTGAACCTTGCGCCTTTTCCGATCTGCATTTCACCGAAATTGTTGCTGACACCTGTTGAAGGTTTGTCTTTCAATAAAGTCAGCAATTTATTCAGTAACAATTCTTTCAGATCTTCAACATTTTTCTCGTGGATCTTTTCGAGTTTTTCAAGCGCTGCTTTCTCACGGATCTTCGCATTCTTATCCTTCTTTGCACGCTGAAATAATTTTTTACCGATCACGACACCTTCCACTCCGTTCGGCGCTTTCAGCGATGCATCTTTCGCATCTCCAGCTTTATCGCCAAAAATCGCACGCAACAATTTTTCTTCCGGAGTTGGATCACTTTCTCCTTTTGGTGTGATCTTACCAATTAGAATATCTCCTTCTTTGATAGCAGCACCCATTCGGATGATACCATTCTCATCGAGATCCTTTGTTGCTTCTTCGCTCACGTTCGGAATATCCGGTGTCAGTTCTTCTTCTCCGAGTTTTGTATCGCGCACTTCCAGTTCATATTCTGAAATATGAACAGAGGTGAACAGATCTTCTCTTACTACTTTTTCGTTGATTACTATCGCATCTTCGAAGTTGTAACCTTTCCACGGCATAAACGCAACCTGCAGGTTACGGCCAAGTGCAACTTCACCATTTTGTACTGCATACCCTTCGGTAAGAAAATCACCTTTCTTCAGTTTCTGTCCCTTCTTTACCGCAGGTTTGTGGTTGATACAAGTCTCCTGGTTTGTTTTGATAAACTTGGTGAGTTTATATATCTGGAGGTCATCTTCAAAACTTACGAGGCGATCGGCTTCTGTACGATCGTAACGAATATGAATTTCACTTCCGTCAACATATTCAATAGTGCCATCCCCTTCTGCAAGGATCTGTACACGTGCATCACGGGCTGCTTTTGCTTCGAGCCCTGTTCCGACAATCGGTTGCTCCGGGCGAATCAATGGAACTGCCTGACGCTGCATGTTTGATCCCATCAATGCACGGTTCGCATCATCATGCTCCAGGAAAGGAATCAGTGATGCACTCAGACCCACGATCTGATTGGGTGCAACGTCCATGAATTCCACTTCGTGCCGATCAAGGATCGGGAAGTCCCCTGTCTGACGACTTGTTACCTTATCTTCTGCAAATTCATTTTTTTCATTCAACGGAGCGCTCGCCTGTGCAATTTTAGCCACGTCTTCTTCTTCTGCACTGAGATAAGTGAGTTTTTTCAGATCTACTTTCGCATCATTCACTTTATGATAGGGTGTTTCGATAAAACCCATTTCATTGATCTTCGCATGCACACACAGTGTTGAGATCAATCCAATGTTCGGACCTTCGGGTGTTTCAATCGTACATAAACGTCCATAGTGTGAATAGTGAACGTCACGAACTTCAAACCCAGCGCGTTCGCGACTCAAACCACCGGGCCCGAGTGCCGAGATACGACGCTTATGTGTGATTTCACTCAATGGATTAGTCTGATCAAGAAACTGCGACAACTGTGATGTACCAAAGAAAGAGTTGATCACAGAAGATAAAGTTCTTGCATTGATCAGATCAACCGGTGTGAAAACTTCATTATCACGCACGTTCATTCTTTCGCGAATGGTTCTGGCCATTCTGGCAAGACCCACACCGAACTGTGCATACAATTGTTCTCCCACCGTACGAACACGACGGTTGCTCAGGTGATCGATGTCATCAATTTCCGCTTTACCATTTGTAAGACGGACGAGATATTTGATGATCTCAATAATATCTTCTTTCGTTAATGTTTTTTGTTCGAGTGGTTGATTCAGATTCAACTTCCGGTTGATCTTATAACGACCGACTTCTCCGAGATCGTAACGTTTATCGCTGAAGAATAATTTGTCGATAATTCCACGTGCTGTTTCATTATCCGGCGCATCAGCTCCACGCAACTGTCGGTAAATATGTTGAACGGCTTCGAGCTCACTGTTGGAAGTATCCTTATTCAGCGTATTGTAAATAATTGCAAAATCGCCTCCCACATCATCCTTCTGAATGAAAACGCTTTTAACATCCATTTCAGCAACCATAGTAATTGCTTCCTCATCAAGTACGGTATCCCTTTCCAGTACGATCTCATTTCTTTCGATCGATACTACTTCACCCGTATCCTCATCAACAAAATCCTCAACCCATGTACGCAGTACGCGGGCGGCAAGTCTTTTCCCAATATATTTCTGTAGAGATTTTTTATCGGCTTTCACTTCATCCGCCATTCCGAATAATTCCAGAATGTCTTTATCAGTTTCAAATCCGATAGAACGAAGCAATGTGGTTACAGGAAATTTTTTCTTTCTGTCGATGTATGCATACATCACATTGTTGATGTCAGTTGCAAATTCCATCCATGCTCCTTTGAAAGGAATGACACGGGCAGAATAAATTTTCGTGCCGTTCGGATGGATCGACTGACCAAAAAAGACACCGGGAGAACGATGAAGTTGCGATACCACAACACGCTCGGCACCATTGATTACAAATGTTCCGCGCGGTGTCATGTACGGAATATTTCCAAGGAACACATCCTGTACAATCGTTTGGAAATCGACGTGCTCTTCATCATTACAACTGAGGCGCAGTTTGGCCTTCAGCGGTACTGCGTAAGTAAGCCCGCGTTCCATACATTCTTCAATTGTATAACGTGGCGGATCAATGAAGTAATCCAGGAATTCAAGCATGAAAATATTCCGCGTATCAGTGATCGGAAAATTTTCCTTGAACACTTTGAATAACCCTTCTATGTTTCTTTTGTCGGGTGTTGTCTCTAATTGGAAGAATTCTTTAAAGGACTGGATCTGTACTTCTAGTAAATCAGGGGCTTCTGCTAAATTTTTAATTTTTCCGAAGTTGACCCTGTTCTGGAGTTTTGTTGACGACATATGTTTTAAATCCGGTTTTTATTAGCGTCTAATTCCTCTATAGACAAAAAAATTGCATGGCAACCTGTTAGGATTCCCTATGCATTAATTGAGAGGTAGTATCGTGTTCTCAACATTAATGAACTAACCTCGGCTTAATTGATTTGTGAAAATTGGACGGCAAAGGTAAGGAAAAATGCGAAATTTCAAAACAAAAATAAAACGGCTAACCGGCTGGATTGCACAATTTTATGATTCCCTTGGCACCAATATAATCGAATAGCGGGAGCCGGATCGGATGGCCTGCACCATATCGGTAAGTGTAATCCCTCCTCAGCTCCATTTATGCCAGCGTTTTCACGCAACAGTTTCCAGAACATTTGGGTAATCGAATAATCAAGCACAACCTTCAGAAAGCCAGGTATTGCATTCCCGATGTATTTTATTTTTTACCGGTTAAATTATGATCATTTATGAAAGGACGCAGTTTGAATATGCCTATCCTCAAAAAGCCCTGTGAAATTGAAAGCATTGTCTGAAGCCACTTGCAAAATATCACTTTTGTTGGCTTTAAATGCGGGCCCCCGGGCTAATAAACCGCTGGCAACACTCCTTGAAGAATGGGGCTTACTTGCCCTTACCGTCTTCTCTTCATTTTTATTACCCTGTATCACTTGCCAGGTAGATTCGAAGAAAACAGAATAAAATGCAGTTTTTGTTTTTGTTCCGTCATTATCTTTTTCCGTTACCACATCATCCTGTTCGAAACCGCCATAACAATTTTTCAATATTGCAATCACTTCAGCGCCGTGTCTATCACGCAGCATGGAAATCATCGCAGAATCATATAGAAGCAATTTCTTTTTTTGATCAGCCGTGAGCGATGTATCTGTAATTGCTTTTATTTTCAGCTCATTTTCGACCCATTCCGGCACCATCTGCATATATTCCTTTTTCACATCTTCCAAAACAGCTTTTCTTTTTTTAAGTAATGTCATGCCCGTGGTAACTACTTCCGCAGCATCAATCAATACAAAAGTTTTCAGGGAATCTTTGATTGGAAAAGCAGCGGGGATTTTTTTGTCTTCTAAAATCGGAAGAACGGAAGAACAACCAGCGGCAAACAAACCGCAGGCAATAAGCAGCGTGCGCATGGTGAGGAGTTTAGGTGAAGCAAAATTAGTTTTTAGTTCTTAGTTCAAAGTTCTGAGTTTGGAATTAGGAGTTTGGCAGTTTGAAATAGTCTAAAAATGAAATTTACATTTGATCGAACGGGGATAGCTGATACCTGATACCTGACTGCTTCCTGCCTGGTGCTACTTACCTCACACCGAAACCCGTAGCAATATACACACCTACCAGAAACCCTGACAAGACAAACCAGAACACCACAGCCGTCACAGAAACCATTAATGCTTTGAAATATGCCCACCCGGAATTCCGACCCATAAATCGATAATAAAAGATTGAATCATAGGCAACC
>DATLDA010000387.1:0-4300 GCA_035526135.1 Flavitalea sp. | reverse complement strand
AGGGAAGAATTTTCGAGGCGCATGCCTATACGCTGCACGAGCCTTGCACTGTAATAAATATCTGCTTCACTGTATGCAGCCACATAATTATCACGCAAATGAATATGCGGAATGCTGTCGGATGCAAATATTTTGTCTTCCACCCGCTGCACTTCTGCACCGAAATACAATTTTGTAAGTCCGGAAAAATAGCGGGCGAACGTGACCTTCGATTGAACCAGGCGGTTGCCTATCTGCGGTGCAAAAGATTTCCAGATCGAATCTTTTGTACCGGAAATGATTTCAATGTTGTCCTTATTCGCACTGACGGAGGCACCGGCAGACAAATTCCAATGGTCACTGATCTTTCCTGCATATACTACCGTGCTGAAAAAGTTCGTATTCTTTAGCTGGAAGTGATCGTTGATCGTCGGCTTGTCGATGTTTTGTTTTTCAAAGCCCACTTCATTTGTATTGGCGTAGGCGTAAAATTTAAATAACCCGCCTTTTACTTTTCTGCGCGCGAATAATTCCGTGTTGAGGATCTCCGGTGCTTTACTGTAAGCAATTTTTTGCGGCACGACGTCGAAATAATATTTAAGATTGGAATAGGTGACATTCATTCCCACGCTTGCATTTTTTTCTTTATTCAGATGTTGCCCCATCAGGCTGAGTTGCGGCGAAGAAATAATGGCGTTGATTTCCGACCGTGAAGGAAGATCATGCGTTTCCAGGATGAGGGCGGACGATAAGGCCTGACCGTATTGTGCAGAATACCCGCCGCTGCTGAAATTGGTTCCTTTGAAAAGTAAGGGAGAGAATCGTCCACGTTGTGCGATATCTGGTACAGAACTGAAAAACGGGTTTTGTACCATCATGCCGTCGATGAATACTTTTGTCTCGGCACCGGTACCACCACGAACAAACAGTCCTTCCTCCTCGCCGACGTGTTGGGCACCGGGTAAAGTTTTCAATGCAGAGACCAGATCAGCCTGATTGCCTGCAGTGGTGACAATATCAACAGATTTCAAAACCGTAGCACGTTTTTTATCACCGGCTTCAAAAGATCCGGCAGTGATGACGACGGCTTTGCTCTCAATGATCTCTTCTTTTAAAATAATTTCCATTTCTGTAATAGGTCTGGTGATTATGATCTCCTTTTCAAATGGTTTGAAGCCCATCATGGTGATGAGCAGAATCTTTCTTCCGGTGTCGGGAAATGAAAAAGAAAAACTTCCGTCTGCTGCCGAGCTGGTTCCATAATAAGTGGATTTGAGAGCGATGCTTGCTCCGTCGATTGGTTGCTTTTTGGTGTCTTTTACGGTGCCTTGTAAGGTAAACTGGGTGAGTCCGGAAATGGAAAAAGCGGTCAGGAGGAGCGCTACCATCGAAAGTCTCAAAGTGAATGTCTGTGTCATTCAACAAAAGTAGTTCTGCGTGCTAAGGCATTCCAAATCAGGGGGATGAAGTGCAGGGATTAGGGACGAAAGACAAGGTTGGGGATGAAATTTGCGCTTTGGGGACTAAAGGTTCAAGGTGAATTTTAGATTTTAGATTTGCGATTGCAGATTTGTTTCACGCACTACGTTCGACGAAACTTTAGCCTAATGGGAAACCAAGTTTCACGCCCGCCCGGATGAACGATCGGACGGGCAAAGCGAAAAGGAAGCAAAGACGCAAAGAAGAACACGGACCATTATTGCAGGATCACGGCGAACACAGCGAACCACGGCGAACACAACGAAAGTTTAAATGCGTTTCTAATATTCCTATATCCCCTCAATAAAAAACACAGGAACAAATTGGACATACAAGGATCACTAAGTACACAAACAACATACTCATCCACGTTGTGCCCGCTGTGTTTCGCTGTGTTCGCCGTGTTCCTGTTTTAAATGTTTTATGCTCGCCCGATGCGGTGGGGCCGGGGAAAGAAAGCAATGCTTCAAAGAAATATTGCAATACATTAACTCTTCAATCGCAAACTCAGATCATTCCTTCTTCTGAGCACAAGTCTAACCCAGTTCTTATATTTACTCAACATCCACTGACAAAGCCATCACTATGAACGTATTCAAACTTCTTCCTGTTCTTCTTTTTCTTTCTTTCACTAAAATAGCTTTCGCACAGTCGTCGCAACAAATTATAAAAATCAATCAATCGGGATATTATTCAAATGCCCCTAAAATTGCGGTGATCACCAGTGATTATAAAATCGACGAATATGCCGGATCTGATTTTGGTTTTTATATACTGAGGGCTGATGTGGGGGACACCGTATATAAAGGTAAATTAAGTGGCATCCATGAGTCTATGAATTCATCTCTCAAAACACGGATAGCAAATTTCACTGCCCTGCAACAAAATGGAACGTATGTGATCTATGTGCCCGGCATTGGCAACTCGTATCGTTTTCCTATTCGCAATGATGTACATAAGGAAGCTGCGATTGCAATATTAAAAGGATTTTATTATATGCGTTCTTCAATACCGCTCGAAGAAAAATATGCCGGCAAATGGCACCGTCCGGGTGGCCATCCGGATACTGCTGTATTCGTGCATCCTTCTGGCGCGAGTAGTAAGCGCCCTGCAGGAACTGTCATTTCCACGCCGGGTGGTTGGTACGATGCAGGCGATTACAATAAATACGTGGTTAATTCGGGTATCACCACCGGAACACTTTTGTCTGCTTATGAAGATTTTCCCGAATACTTTTCTCAACTCAATAGCAACATACCGGAAAGCGGTAACGGCGTTCCCGATATTTTAGATGAAGCGCTGTATAACATCCGGTGGATGCTCACCATGCAAGACCCGAATGATGGCGGTGTCTACCATAAATGCACAAACGCTGCTTTTGATCCCATGGTACGCCCCGGTGTTACAAAGTTGTCAAGGTATGTCGTGCAAAAAGGAACTGCTGCTGCACTTGATTTTGCAGCTGTGATGGCACAAGGCAGCCGCATTTTTAGAAAATACAATCAGGAATTTCCGGGCTTAGCCGACAGCTTATTGAATGCTGCTGTCTATGCCTGGAAATGGGCGCAGAAAAATCCCGGCGTCGCATACATGCAGGACGAGATGAATAAACGATTCAATCCTGATATCACCACAGGTGCCTATGGAGACAAAAGTTTTACGGATGAATATTTTTGGGCCGCAACAGAATTGTTCGGTACCACCGGCAAAAAAAATTATTACGATACCATTGCTAAACACCTGACCGATTCTGTACAATTGCCTTCATGGGGTAACGTGCGGATGCTCGGTTATTATACGATGACACGTTTGAAAAATTCGCTACCGTCTTTTGCCAGAGGTGCAGCAGATGTGTTGATGCAGCAAGTGGTCAACTTTGCAGAGGGGTATCTCACCAGAATAGCTACCAATGCATTCGGAACAGTGATGGGAGGCTCCAAAAGAGAGTTCAATTGGGGAAGCAATTCCAATGCGGCGAATCAGGGTATTGCTTTAATCAACGCTTACCTTCTTACGAAAGATAAAAAGTATATCGATGCAGCTTTAACCAATATGGATTATTTATTAGGAAGAAATGCAACCGGTTATTCTTTTGTCACAGGTATAGGATCGAAATCTACAATGCGCCCTCACCATCGGCCTTCAATTGCTGATGGTATAGAGGATCCGGTGCCAGGATTATTAGCCGGTGGTCCTAACCTTGGGATGCAGGACAAAGCGTATTATGAATACAAAGAAGCTGAAACAGCTTACTCTGATACGGATGCTTCTTATGCTTCCAACGAAATTGCGATCAACTGGAATGCACCGGCTGTATACTTATTCAATGCTCTCGAGGCTTTGCAAAAGAAAGTGGGCTATTGAAGAGAAGACCACTGACCACCGACCATAGACCAAGTAAGGGCTGATTAAGATTTGTTTCACGCGAAGACGCAAGGTGAATTTTAGATTTTAGATTTGCGATTGCAGATTTGATTTCAGCATTTTCTTTGCGCCTTTGCTTCCTTTGCGTGAAATATTCTCTTGCGTAACACGTAGTGTGTGGGCTTTGTGGCTGCTTCATGTCCTTTGTGTTACTGTATTAAATTCAAAGAATTCAGGAACACAAAGAGCACAATGAACCACTATGGACACAAAGATTGGCAACTGCTACTTCATTCAAAACCCCTTCGGCCGGGCGGACAATCGTTCACTCAATTGATCAATGATACTTTTCCCCTTCTCGACATCAACAATTAATTTTTCGCTTTTGAATTCTTTTTCTCTTGTTAAGGTTTGTAAGTGTTGTTCGAGTTCCTGCCACTGCGATTTGACAGCAGCATTGGTTGATTTCGCTGCAAGT
>DATLDA010000375.1:0-4833 GCA_035526135.1 Flavitalea sp. | reverse complement strand
ATCGATAGGTATCGGTCCGGGTCTCGGCACCGATGCACGGGGAAAACAAATCTTGGAAAAAATATTTGATGAATATAATCGTCCCATTATACTCGATGCCGATGCGTTAAACCTGATTTCCAATTATTCGCAGTTGTTATCTCATGTTCCGGTCGAGTCGGTGATTACACCCCATCCAAAAGAATTTGAAAGACTTTTTGGAACTACAATGAATGATTTCGAGCGAATAGAAAGAGCGAAAGAAGAAGCAAAAAAATGGAAAATAGTAATTGTGCTGAAAGGACATCATACATGTATTATCAATGAAAGCAGTTGCTATATCAATTTCACTGGAAATGTTGGCATGGCAAAAGGCGGCTCCGGAGATGTGCTCACAGGAATATTAACGGCATTGCTTGCACAGGGATATCCTTCAATGGAAGCCGCGCTGCTTGGCGTTTTTTTACACGGACGGGCTGCGGACCTTGCACTTGAGCACTCAGCTTTTGAATCGATGCTCGCATCTGATATCATTTCTCATCTGGCTCCTGCATTCCGATCTCTCTACTGATGAAGTGATATAACTTCTTTTCTAAAAATTATTTGGCCTTTTTTAGATGAAACAGTTTTACATTTAAGCCTGGTTTGGCAATTGTCCAACTTCAATTTTCTAATAAAAATCAACCAATCGATTATGCGAAAACTGTACACGCTTACCCTCCTTGTGATTTTTTCGTTCATCTCTAATTATGCTCTTGCTGAAAAAGACACTGTCACCAACAACCTTGATAATGGATTTGGTTCTTTACGGGCAGCCATAGACAGTGCCAATGCACGTCCCGGACTTGATACGATCATTTTCGAATTGACAGAAGGCACTTCCTTTACGATCACTTTGTCTTCTGCCCTGCCGGATATAACATCACCGGTCTTCATTGACGGGTATTCACAGGCTGGTTCAGCACAAGGCACAAATGCATCACGCACCATACGGATCAACGTAAGCGGTTTAAATACTTTACCGGGTGAAGACCTGTTTCGAATTTTTGCTTCCGATGTGACTATTGCCGGCCTTGCAATTTACGAGTCGAAGGGAAATGCAATCAATGTATTCACCGGATCAGACAATGTCCACATCTGGGGAAACTACATCGGAACAGACAGCACGGGGTTAAACAATGCTGTTGGAAATGTTCGGTCAGGCATTATCGTGAACATTGGCGGTTTTCCGGAAGTACAAAACATGTATACAGGAACCAATGGAGATCAGGTAAATGATGCGAACGAGGGCAATGTAGTTTGTTGTACGATATCTTCCAATCCTGCGGCTGATGGTGATGGTATATTATATTACTTCACATGGAATTCAGTCATAGCCGGAAATATTGTCGGTTTGAACAAGAACGGAACGGGTACCGGATTTGGAAACGCCAGAGAAGGCATTTTTATCACTGGCCTATGTAATAATGTACGCGTCGGAACGAATGGTGATGGTTTTAGCGACGATCTCGAAGGCAATCTTGTTTCATCCAATGCCGGGCGTGGAATATTGGTAGCGGCAAATTCCACGTTTACAAGAGTTTCCGGCAACACCGTTGGTCTGGATGCTGCAGGGAATCCGGCGGGTAACGGAAAAAACGGAATCGAATTATTGAATGCAAACAACTCACTGGTAGGGGTACTTGCTGATAACATTTCCGATGCGGAAGAAAGAAATATTGTCTCCTCAAATACCGGTGCGGGAATCGTTTTATCTGCTGAAGATTTTTTGACCCTCAACAACCCTACGATAAACAATTCCATTGTTGGAAATATAATCGGTACTACTACTGACAGTGTTACAAACAGGGGCAATACCGGCAGTGGCATTTTAATCTTTGCCGCAAATACTACGAATGCCTCGGGCCTTGAAGTTTCAGACAATCTCATTGGCAGTGATTCGGATAATTTCCTCGATGAAAAAGAAGGCAATGTGATTGCCTTCAACGATACGGGCATCCTTGTTTTGAATCCCGCTCCTCAATCATTAGTAGCCCGGAATAAATTTGCAAGGAATTCTATCTACAATAACACGATGCTGGGTATCGATTTGAACGGAGACAATGTGACAAGCAATGATGATGGTGATGTAGATACGGGGCCCAACGGTCTGATGAATTTCCCGATCATCACTTCATTCGAAGTGGTAACAACAGGTTTTGTACGTGTAAGCGGTTTTTCAAGACCCAATTCAGTTATTGAATTTTATATAGCTGATGCAGGACCAAACAGACCTTCTGGAACTGAAACGAAAGACTTTGGTGAAGGTCAAACATTCTTATTCCGGGCACAGGATGATGCTGCACTCAATGGAATTGTGGATGACAGTGTTGCGGTGACAGGTACCTATACTTCCACGGAAGAAGGAACCACAAACCCGAGTACTCGTACCGAAAGTGTTTTCAATTTTGTAGTGCCTATTAGTTCGCTTCCTGCAACAGTAAATGGTACAACCCGGATGACAGCGCTCGCTTATTACGGAGCAACCGGAAACGACAGCACCTCTGAATTCGGACCTGTCGCTGCAGCTATAATTACACCTGTCCGGCTCATTACATTCAAAGGAAGGATCGCCAACAAAAAAGCTGAATTAAACTGGACGACGGCGGAAGAAATAAACAGCAGTCATTTCGATATCGAACGCAGCAGCAATGGTACTACGTTCACGAAAGTCGGAACGGTGAAAAGCAACGGCCGAAGAAATAATTCTTACAGCTTTACAGATATCGGCCCGTTGGCTAAAGTAAATCACTATCGCTTGAAGCAGGTTGATGTGGATGATCATTTTACTTTCAGCCGGATTTTAGTATTACGTGCTGATCTTGGAAAATTCCAGGTGAGAATTACGCCGAACCCATTTGCTTCATCCTTGAATATTTCTTATCAATTGGAAAAGGAAGAAAAAGTGCAAATACGTTTGTTCGATGGCGTTGGAAGACTCCTTCAGTTGCAACAAACTTCGGGACGTGATGGTGTGAACAGTATTAGTCTGACAGGTATGTCACGACTTGCACCCGGCATTTATACCGTAGAAGTCAAAGGCGAGAGCTTTATACACCGCGAGAAAGTCGTCAGGCAATAGGAAGATTCGCTGACAACAAAGGGTGTGAAATAGAAAAGGTACAGAAGTGCATATTTAACAGGTTACTGTTGTATGATCTTCTGTACCTTTTTTTAAGCCCGGGTATTAACGTTTATATTGTAACATCCACTCGTAAATATTGAGGTTGTTTTCTTTGAATGTCGGTTCAACGTGTAAGGACCATGCATCGTGTCCACCGGTGGGTTCAGTGGTGAGTTTCGCTCTGACAGGAGGGAAATAACGATTGATCTGAGCAACGAAGTTTCGTGGCTCTGATACATTGTAAACGAAATCATCTTCATTATGAAAAGCCCATACTGGTAACTTACCAATAGCGATTCTCTTTGCTTTATCAGTCAGGTCTGGCCCTGGGCGGCTCACTCCCCCCATAGGCAACAGTGCTGCATAACCGAAAGGGTTTGCTGCCGCCACATCAGAAGAGATTATTCCGCCGATACTCATGCCTGTCAGGTAAATGCGGGTAGTGTCAATCCTGTATCTGTGTTTTATAGAATCTACAAAAGATTGTACTTCGCTGATCGAAGGATAACCTATGAACTGAGGAGCTGCCAGCATAAAAGACAGGTTCTCCGTCCCAACTTTATAATTCGGTGCAATCTTTTTATCAGCGAACATCTTCGGAATGCCCTCCCGAAGTATCACGGTCAGGTCTGATGTACCGTTACCGAATTGACCTGCGCCATGGATCCAAACAATAAGTGGGTATCTCTTTGTGCTTTGATCATAACCCACCGGTTGTGCCAGATAAAACCCTTTTGTTTTTGCATTGATGGTAGCAGATACCGGAATCAACTTAGCAGGTTGCGTTTCTATAATTTCCTGGGGAGCAGGAGGAGGCAATAGGTCAGCCCAGATGATCTCTTTCCGACATCCGGTAACAATTACTCCAATCAGGAGAATGGACATAAAAATGCGTAAAGGTTTGCCCATACGATCAAAACGTTTTTTAAAGTGTACGATCTAAATAGTTTTCAAAAACGGAAACGGTTTGGTACTCAGCAATCTGCATCGATAACTGTTCCTCACTCACGGTTAACATTACAATATGATAACTTCCGTTAACAGGTTGTCACTCAAAACATATGCCAGTACCACCTTACCTGAATAATCAAGTAAATCACGAAGGTACATAAACAAGAAAAGGTGACCATTGCGGCACCTTTCTTAAGAGGAATTTTATGATAGTTTTATACGAAACACCGATAAATTATCGCTGATGCCGGACCGTTACTTACTACTTGATTCAGGCAACTTTGTTAGCGGAGTTCATGTCAGAAACATCACTCGCCTTTTTAACATAGCTGATCATTTCCACCATAATGTTCCTCGATTTTGCATTGGTATTAAATTCCTGAAGGAGTTCAGAAACATCGTAAGCCATCGATATTGTTTTGGAACAATCGATTATTACTTTCGAATTGCGAGGTATTCCCTGTAATGCTTTCAGGACACTTGCTTTATTGAAAAATGAAACTTCTTCGGCCAATACCAGATGATGCACTTCCTGCCCCTCCTCTGTTGTTACAATATCCTTCATATGGTGTGAGTTGCGGTAACTGTGACGAAGCGTATAAAAAATGCCGACAAGAAGACCGACGGTAATGCCTTTCAAAAGGTCAGTTGCGAGGATAGCAATGACGGTTGCTGTGAAGGGTACAAATTGCTCCCATCCGGACCGGTACATCTGGATAAAGAAAGAAGGATTCGCAAGT
>DATLDA010000372.1:0-6864 GCA_035526135.1 Flavitalea sp. | reverse complement strand
CAACCTGGGAGATGCGCACAATGAAGGATTTGACAGCCTTCAGGAAAAACTCGAAGAGAAACTACACTTGTTCAGGAATACACCAATAATTATTTACTGCAGCGATCACGAAAAAGTAGACGATTTTATACATTCATCAGGGCAAATAACAGACTGGAATAGAAAAACATTTTTTAACTGGAGCCTTAAAAAAGATGCGAGTCTTTCTATTTCAGGCATTTTTAAAAATAAGTCAGGGTGTTCGGTCAAAGCGGCATTTGAAAATAGAGAAATAGAGATACATATTCCTTTTTCCGATGATGCATCCATTGAGAATGCTATTCATTGCTGGTGTTTACTTCTTTGTCTTGGTATTTCAGATAATGAAGTGCAACAACGAATGGCATTATTGCAACCGGTGGCTATGCGCCTGGAAATGAAAAAAGCAATCAATGGCTGCTCTGTTATCAATGATAGTTATAGCGCGGATCTACAGTCTCTTGCGATAGCACTTGATTTCCTTGGACAACAAAAACAACATGCTGGCCGCACGGTAATCTTATCCGACCTGTTGCAAACAGGAAAATCACCTGCCAATTTATACGTGGAAATTTCACAGGCACTTCAACAACACGCAGTACAACGACTGATCGGAATAGGGGAAACGATATATACGTACCGGCATGCTTTTGACAATGCCGGACTTACCCAAATGGAATTTTATCCTTCATTGGCTGATTACAGAAAAAATTTCAATCCATCGCAATTTCGCAATGAAGCCATACTTGTAAAGGGTGCACGGGTTTTCCATTTGGAAACAATCAGCAAAATGCTGGAACAGCAGGTGCATCAGACACAGCTGGAGATTAATCTCAATGCACTTGTTTTCAATCTGAACGCGTTTCGAAAAAAAATAAAGCCCGGCACGCGGGTGATGGCAATGGTAAAAGCTTCTTCGTATGGGGGAGGCAGTTATGAAATTGCAAATGCTTTGAAATTTCATCAGGTTGATTATCTCGCTGTCGCTTATGCCGATGAAGGTGTTGAATTACGGAAAGGAGGAATCACTTTACCAGTGATGGTAATGAACACCGATGAAGAAGCATTCGAGTCCATCATTCAATACAGCCTCGAGCCCGAAATTTATAGCCCAGACCTGCTTCGTTCCTTTGTAACATTTTTGGATAATAATGGAATTGATCAATATGGTGTACATCTGGAAATTGAAACAGGTATGAACCGACTTGGTTTTTCACTCACCGAGCTCCGGGATTGTCTTCCCATTCTTCAAAAAAGTGGGCTTGTTGTCAAAAGTGTGTTTTCACATCTGGTATCGAGTGAAGATCCCGCATTTGATGATTTTACCCGCACTCAGGCGACTTTGTTTGAGCAGGCATGTACACTGCTTTCCACTCATCTTCCTTATCCATATATAAGACATCTGGTGAATTCATCCGGAGTAGTGCGGCATCCATCGCTTCATTATGATATGGTCAGAATAGGAATCGGATTATATGGAACGGGTATAAAAGGCATACAATTACAGGAAGTATCGCTTCTGCGATCAACCATTGCACAACTGAAACAGGTTAAAGCAGGAGAATCTGTTAGCTATGGCAGGAGCGGTGTAGTCCACCGTGATTCAGTGATCGCAACAGTTCGTATCGGGTATGCTGACGGTTATCCACGTGTATTAGGCAATGGCAGAGGACGTATGGCGATAGGTAAACAACTCGTTCCCACTATTGGAAATATTTGTATGGACATGACCATGATCGATGTTACCGGCCTGGAGGGCCTTAAAGAAGGAGAGGATGTTACTGTATTCGGAGGAAAGGTGCCGGTTGAACAAATTGCAGAGTGGGCGGGAACAATACCGTATGAAATATTAACCGGTATTTCTCAAAGGGTCCAAAGGGTGTATTACGAGGAGTAGTGGGCAGCACAGGTACGGATGCCGTCATTTTCGTTCCTTATCTTTGACAACAAAAATAAAGTAGTAGTGAAGCTTAGAACGGTTGTATTCTTTATCCTGATTATAATAATAGCAGACCAGACGTTGAAAATATGGGTGAAAACTCACCTTTTTTACCATGAACAAATTCCATTACTTGGTAGTTGGTTCAGACTATATTTTATTGAAAATGAAGGAATGGCCTGGGGGTGGAAATTCGGAGGAGATTGGGGGAAACTTGCCCTTACCATTTTCAGAATGATAGCTGTTGTTTTTGGGGTATTTTATATCAGGAATATCATCAACAAAAAATATCATCCCGGATTTATTGTTTGCGTTGCAATGATCTTTTCAGGTGCTCTGGGAAATCTTATCGACAGCATGTTTTACGGATTAATTTTCGAAGACAGCGAGCAGACACATCGCATAGCTCAGCTTTTCCCATCTCATGGCTATGCCGGATTTTTGCATGGCAAAGTGGTAGATATGCTTTACCTCCCTATCATTGAAGACAAAACTCTTCCAACCTGGATTCCATTCTGGGGTGGAGATCAATTCACATTTTTTTCTCCAATTTTCAATCTTGCTGATGCATCGATTTCAATTGGAGTAATTGTCATATTATTGTTCCAGCGCAGATTCTTCAGAAAGCATCCCGATGAAGGATTACATCGTACCATTGAGACCAATACTCCCGTAAATGATACCGCCCAGGTTCTGTAACATACAGTGATTTTCGTGGTCAATCTTAAAAATGCAGCATGAATTTATTTAGAGGTTTTTTGTCTTTGGTGGCACTTTCATTCTTATTTGTTTCCTGTCAGAAAGAGATGAGCCAGGAAGCTGGTTCAAATCTTTCCGGTAAAACAGAATGGGAATTTAAAGATTCTACGATACAGTTCAGTGGTACAATGGATACCGCTTATTATGATGTGGTAGGCCCGGTAACGGCATTAACAATAGAAGGAACTTCGGCTGACGGACTGGGCTCAATTTTTTTCCAGCTTTATTCAACCGGCTCTCTTGAGAAGGGAACCTATTCAAATCCGAATGTTGGTTTCAATTATAGTGTGGGAGGAACTACGCTGTATGAAAATGAATTGCTGGATCTCAATAAATTTTCGGTTACTCTTACCCGTGTTGATTCACTTATCGTTGAAGGAACATTTTCGGGAGAAGTATTTGATCCAACGGGTCACAAACGGATTATCAGGGACGGAAAATTTAAAGCTGCTTTCAAAGGCAATAGTAATATTCCACCCCCTCCTTCAGGAAGTGGGCAGTTGATGTTGTGGGCGAAGTCTGGTTGTAATGGCGGTCCAATTACCGTGAGAGTTCAGGGTCAACAAAAAAATATTACAAGTTTTCATACCGCAGAACCAGGATGTGGTGCAACAGGCACCGCATTGTTTGTGTTGCCCCAGGGACAGTATACCTGGGAAGTGGTTTGCGGTGGCGATACTACGCGTGGCACCGCGGGGATAGTGGCGGGCAGCTGTATTAAAGCGGAAGTAACGCTCGGTGCGCCTACGACAAGTGGGAATTGTGTCATCCGTGATTATACAGCCTTTGATGTATTAACTAATGAGTTTTATTATGCAACGAAGACAATTTATAATACTGCAAATCAGGCAACAAAAATTCAATTTCTTGAATCTGCGGGAACTGTAACAAAAGAATTTACGTTCAATTATGTGACCCCGGGAACATTTGCCATAGACGCTCAGCAGTATTTTGAAATAGATCCATCAAGCAGACGGGTAAAAACGTTTGCCGGTTATATAGATCCAACGGATCCTCTTTCTTCACCCAAGCTTTATTATAATTATACTTATGATGCAGCCGGCCATTTGGCTCGTGTAACGATTGCATTAGAATCAAATCCAACGGTTGATATTATTGAATCTGTTCATACATGGTCAGGCGGCAATCTTACCAAGATCGTGTTGCGCCAGATCGGTGCAGTAGAAAGAACAGAAATAAATTACGAGTATGACGTTTCTATAAAGCCCAAAAATTTCCTGATATTTTTTGCCAACCAGGAATTGCAAATGTTCCAGACAGTAATCAATACAGGAGTCAATTCAATAAATGCAGTCAGCAAATCAATTGTTAAGGAATATGGCACCACAGGCGAGCTGGTAAGTTCCGAAGAAGCTGTATACAGCGCTTATACTCTGGATGCAAACAAGTATGTGAAAGATTTTAAGATCAACGGTGATCTGTCGGTGTACGGGGCCGATTTAAAATATATTCTGGATTACAAATGTTTCTGATACAAATAAAAAAGCCGGCAATTGCCGGCTTTTTCAGATAACATGGAATTCATTATTTGGCTTTAATCATCATTTTGTTATAGAGTTGCTCATTCAGTTCGACCCTTAGGGTATACACTCCTTTACCAATGCCTCCAAGGTTTGTAAGTTGCAGGACGTTGGATCCTTTCTGAACATTTCTTTTCACCTGCGTTATAGTGCGGCCATAATTGTCTATAAGAGAAACGACGCTGGTGCCCGGAAGCGGCGTTTCAAGTTCAAATGAAATAGAGGTCGAGAATGGATTAGCAGGCGATTTAACATTAAACCTGAGTGTTGAATTACTTAGCAACACAATCTTAGTGTATTGCGCCTGTGTGCCCTCTATCACTTTGATTCGGTAATACATCGGACCCGTTAATGGAACATTATCTACGAATTGATAAGATGCTCCGGAGCCGGCTGCCGCTTTTCCTGTAACCGTGCCAATCGTCTGGTATTGTATTTTGTCCTTACTTCTTTCGATTTCGAATGATGCGCCATTTTCGTTATTACTAACCCATTTTATTTGTGCAAAATTGTTTTGAACAATTCCGTTAATAGATACAATTTTTGTATTCAATACCCAGGAGCAATTGTCTACAAGTACAATCAGGATATTACTGGCGATGAATGAACAGTTCACATTACTGAGGTTCGTTGGTGTGGAAGCTACAATAAACCGGTATTGGTTCAGATGTGTTGAACTGTCTGCCAGGAATGAAGGAAGTGCTGCCACATATTGATAAGCTCCACTTACCATGACAGGAGATCCCGTACCAGAAGATACAGTAGACCAGGTAGCACCATTATTTACACTTTTTTCCCAACGGAAATTCACATAGTTGTTAAAGAAAGAACGTACGGTACAATTGATGTCAACCTGGTTCCCAAAACATACAGTCGAATTTCCTGAAGGAACGAGATTCAGATTCGGATTACAGGTTACAAGTGCGATATCATCAATCGCCCAGTCGTTACCACCACCACCCGAAGCGTTGTTCCGGATAGAGATTGTAATAGCTGTTTGTGTCGGACCTGTTTTGAAAAGGAAACCTTTTTTCTTCCAGCCAGTAGTATCTACCTGACCGGTTGAATATCTATCGAGATCATCAATGGCAAATGTCAGGTTCGGGTACACACCCGGTTTGAATGTGGATGTTCCGGTAGAATCGATTCCGCAGGTAGGACAAACGTTTTTCACCCAGAGGGAAAATTCATAGGATGTATTCGGGCAGAGTCCTGTAATATTCTGACGATATGCTTCACTCGTTGCATAGTCGGCATTCACTACGAGCATGTATCCACCACGTGTACCTACTGCTTTAGGTGTATTACCGGCTGATGTCGATGAACCCGTGTGGTCACCCATAATATCCCAGTGGCCATTAAACATCCTGTTATTACAAGACAATGGAACTGGTGGGGGACCGCCTGCAGGTGTTGTACAGTTATTTTGACGCTGTGCATTCACGAAAGTACTGGCCCATGGACTGAGATTATTCACGATTGTATAGAAACCGTCGTTGATCTGCACAGCAGAAGAAAGTAATCTATAGGTATAGTTAGGGATCAGGAACGTAGGTCCGTACGAACGGTTTTGTGTTGTACCGCTGTCAAATGTACCGCCTGCTTCTGAAACGAAATTTCGGCCGATGGCATCTGCGCAAATCGGGTCGTTGTTCGATATTAAAATTTTATACTGGATCGCGTTCACAATAGTATCGGGATTCGCGGCACCGTTTAGCTTTTTATAATACAGCTGTCCTGCACCAAGTATGATGGTATCTCCTACGGCACCAGTTACTTTCACTTTGAATGAAGTTGTAATGAGGTGTCCTCCACCAACCCGTGGTCTTGCAGATCCGACGTTCACAGATCCGGCACCGGTTGTATTGGTTGGCACGTTACTCGCGGGAGCAGCTGCACCTGTTCCGATATTGATTCTGACATTATATTGACCTACTGGAGGAAGACCGACATAAGTACCCGGATCATCAAGCCCCGCATTCGTCCATCTTTTATAAGTCAGTCCTTCATTCGTGATCAGACGTAATGAGTCACTGATGTATATAGTTTTTGTGGGCACATTGTCCACATATCTTACAAAATAAATACTGCCTGAATTATAAGTTGCGGGAAAAAAATAATTGGTACGGATTTCTAAAGTATCACCGGGTTGTACGGTACCGCCGACTGATTTCTTCGAAAGGTTTATATAACTGTTTCCGAATTTCACCTGACCAGCAACCGGAAGTACAAATGAAAGTGACATGAAAAAAAAGAGAATCCCCGATAGAGGTATGTAGCGTAAATGTCTTTTCATAGTGATACGGTTGGGTCTAAGGATATGGACTACCTTGTAAACATAATAAGAATGTGTGGCGATGTCAATGGTAGATATACGCGGTGGAAATGCGGTGAAATACGAGAGGTAAGCACTTGAAAATCAAGGAAGAATATGAATTGTAGATTTTAGATTTGCGATTTTAGATTTTCGGTGATATATCAATAGAACTTAGATTAATTAAATAAGGGGGACCCTTTGCTTTGCTCAGGACAGTCTAAAATCGCAAATCTAAAATACCTTAAGATCGCTTCGCTCAGAACAAATCTAAAATCGCAAATCTAAAATCT
>DATLDA010000370.1:0-4778 GCA_035526135.1 Flavitalea sp. | reverse complement strand
TTACAAGAAATTGATCAATGTCTTTCAAAGGTTACAGAAGATGATGCAGAGGCAAAAGTTTGTCAATAATCAAGCTCCAGTTTCAACCTGTCTCTCAGTTCTTTGACGAGTGGATATTGTTCAATTATTTTTTGGTATTGCTCTCTTTTGCTAAGCGGGGTTTCGCAGTTATCTGCCGGAATTGCATCTTTGGAAATGATAATCTGAAGATGCAAAGCGCGATTACGAAAAGCTTTTTGTAGGTATTCAGACAGGGATCTTTTTTCCTGCTCTATGAATTTCTGTTCCAGATTGTTGTTGCACGAAATTTCAATCGCATCAGCTGTCAAAATTCGTAAACGTGCCCTTTCAAAACTCTGTGCAGCCGGATTTTTTTTGTCTTTGAGTAACTGTGTGAATGTGCACCATTCATCCTGAAGTTTTTCGATTTCAAGTGGAAAAGGTTTCAGCTGGTCCTCTTCCAATTTGTTTTCATATTGTTTTCTTATATGCTGTAACATACCAACCCGCGTACCTGTTTTCGAAGATGTCGCTACGACCGTTTCAGTTTGCATTACCGGCTGTATAAATATTGGTTGTTCAATGTTTGGAGCAGAGACAATATCTTTTGAACCCGCTTCGTGTTCTATGATCAGAGTAGGTTCGAATTGTTCGCGCACCAAGCGTGGGTTTTTTTTGCGGGCACCACGCTGCATCGCCGGAATATTCCTTAAGGCAACCGGCTTTGCAGATAAAAATGAGTTTTCCTGCACTTCGTTATCTGACGTTAATTCTATCGCTTGTTTCAGATAGGTAAGTTTTATCAATGTTAATTCAACATGCAACCTTTTATTCCTCGCGGTTTTAAAATTGATTTCCGATTCATTCAAAATATTGAGCGCACTAATCAGATAACCCGTTGCTATTTTTTTAGACACTTCCGCATACTTCTGCCGGAAGCTTTCTACAACTTCGAGCAATAAAGCAACCTTCTCGTCTCTTGCTACAAGAAGATTTCTGAGAAATTCTGAAAATCCGTTCAATACAAGGTCGCCTTCAAATCCTTTACGATTAATATCATCATATAATAACAAAGTGCCGGACAGATCTTCATCCTGCATGCATTGTAATAATTTGAAATAATAATCTTCATCCAGAATGTTAAGATGTTCAAGGGTGTTTATGTAAGAAAGGTGTCCGTTCGTAAAACTTACAATCTTGTCCATGATACTAAGAGCATCGCGCATGCACCCTTCACTTTTCTGAGCTATCAGATGAAGAGCAGCTTTTTCAGCATCAATCGTTTCCTTCATGCAAATTTCGCGCAAGTGCTCCACGGTATCATTCAATGTGATCCGTTTGAAATCAAAAATCTGGCACCGGCTCAGAATAGTGGGAAGTATTTTATGTTTTTCCGTCGTAGCGAGAATGAATATCGCATAAGGTGGCGGCTCCTCCAATGTTTTTAAAAATGCATTGAACGCTGCGGTGCTTAACATATGTACCTCGTCGATGATATAGACCTTATACTTTCCGGCCTGGGGCGAGAAACGAACCTGTTCGACCAAACTCCTGATGTCGTCTACGGAATTGTTGCTCGCAGCATCGAGTTCGTGAATATTCATCGACGTCCCTTCATTGAACGACAGACAGGAATGACAATGGTTGCATGCTTCTCCTTCGGGTGTTTGATTTTCACAATTAATTGTTTTCGCCAGAATGCGGGCACAGGTTGTTTTACCTACTCCACGCGGACCACAAAAAAGGAAAGCATGAGCAAGCTGCTGATTTTTAATTGCATTTTTCAGGGTTGTGGTGATATGAGACTGACCGACAACCGTATCGAAAGTTTGCGGCCTGTACTTTCTCGCGGATACGATAAATTTCTCCATCATGCAATTTAGTTCATAGTTCTTAGTTCCTAAGTTCAACTTCTTAATTTTAGAAACCTTTGCGCTAAGAACTTTGAACTAAGAACTGAGAACTATACTATTGGATGTGGTTTAAATTCTCTGGTCTGGTCGAACAGGTAACGGTAGGTGATAAGTTTACGGCTGCGATATGTTCCGAGGCTTTCAGCAATATTTATCATTTTAGGATTGAATTCGCCAATCCATTGCATTTCGTAATCATTATAAAGGTGTTTGCCCTGGATAATTTTTGCCCCTTCTACAATTATATAAGAGTCGACACCTTTTCCCTGCCATTCCGGTATGATACCAAACACAAGGCCCGTAAATTTGGTGCATTTCCGGGTGGCCTTGTACCAAATAAAACGGACCTTTCCCCACCAGTTGAAATTTCCATTTAAAAACCGGAACCACTGATTGATATCGGGAAGATTTGTCCAGATCGCCACTGGATTTTCTTTGTAATAACCAAACCAAATGACCCGCTCATCCATGATGGGTTTCATTTGTTTGAACATTTTCAGCACAACCTCCGGGTGTAACTCCTTCAAACCTCCATGTCCGGCCCATGCCTTATTATACACAATGGTGAAGTCCTCCGCAAATTTTTTCAGGTTGTTTTTTCGGATATGCCTTGCTGAAAATTGAGGATCTGCAGCAATTTTTGCATGCCGTTCAAAAAATTTTGGCTGCAGAGGATCGCTGACTTTTAAAGCAAAACAAAGTTGATTCACAAAAGCCCGGAAACCATATTGCTCAAAAAGGGTCGCATAATAAGGTGGATTGAAATTCATACAATAGATCGGAGGCTCAAAGCCTTCCACCAATAACCCCCACCACCGGTCCCTTTCTCCGAAATTTATAGGACCATCCATTGCTTCTACTCCTGTGGCGATGAGCCAGTGTTTCGCCACATTGAATAATAATTCCGCCGCAGATTGATCATTAATGCAATCAAAGAATCCTATACCGCCTACCGGCATTTCATCCCCTTTATTTTTATATTTTTTGTTTATGAAGGCCGCTATCCGGCCAATGGAATTTCCATCATCGTCTTTGAGTATCCAACGAGTAACAGCCCCATGCCGGAAGGCCTTATTTTTTTTCTTGTCAAAAACATCATGGATATCTTTATCAAGCGGCCGTATATAATTCGCGTTGGATGCATTGATGCGAACATTAACCTGTATGAACTCATTTGCCAGTGAAGAATCAGTAACCTCGATCAGGTGCATGCAATACAATTAGATTTCAAAATCCGGCACTTTTTATTCCAGCAATAGCCAAAATCAGCTAACCTGATTAAAAAGCAGCAACTAAAATATCAAATCCGTTCTTGTAAAAAATAATTTATTCATTCAGGGACTCTTTCACATTTAGAATATCTGCAGATAAGTGCCATTCAGGTATTTTTTGTTTCAATTTATGGGTATGCTCCCTTACCTTTGCAGCCGAATTCAAAACGCCTGTTTCAGGACGAGAAAACGTGTGATTTCACTGTAAGACCGTGCGTTACCCACATTTATAAATAGATAGAATATGCCAAACGTTGGTAAGATCAAACAAATCATCGGGGCCGTGGTGGATGTACACTTTGAGGGCAAGCTTCCGGAAATTTATAATGCGCTTGAATTAAAAAGACAAAACGGAGAGGTGCTTGTGCTGGAGGCACAACAACATCTTGGCGAAGACAGTGTGAGATGTATTGCAATGGATGGTACTGAAGGATTAGTTAGAGGAATGGAAGTAAAAGATACTGGCGCTGCCATTGCGATGCCGATTGGGGAAGGCATTAAGGGACGTTTATTTAATGTAACTGGAGATCCGATCGACGGACTTCCACCCGTCAGCAAAGTCAATGGTCGCCCGATTCACAGCAAACCGCCGGCATTTGAAAATCTGAGTACTTCGACGGAAATCCTCTTCACAGGAATTAAAGTTATTGACCTGATCGAACCTTATGCTAAAGGGGGAAAGATTGGTTTGTTTGGCGGTGCAGGTGTTGGCAAAACAGTATTGATCCAGGAACTGATCAACAATATCGCAAAGGCCTACAGTGGCGTTTCAGTATTTGCGGGAGTCGGTGAAAGAACAAGAGAAGGAAATGACCTGATGCGAGAAATGATTGAAGCCGGAATTATGAAATATGGCGACCATTTCAAACACAGCATGGAGAACGGCGGGTGGGATTTATCTAAAGTAGATCTGGAAGAATTAAAAGATTCCAAAGCAACTTTTGTTTTTGGACAAATGAACGAGCCGCCAGGTGCGCGCGCACGGGTCGCATTAAGCGGATTGACCATTGCTGAATATTATCGTGATGGCGATGGCCAGGGAAAGGGTCGCGACATTCTTTTCTTTGTTGACAATATCTTCCGTTTTACTCAGGCCGGATCAGAAGTTTCTGCTTTACTTGGCCGGATGCCTTCTGCAGTAGGATATCAACCAACACTGGCTACAGAAATGGGTGTTATGCAGGAAAGGATCACCTCCACGAAGAATGGTTCGATTACTTCAGTACAGGCAGTATATGTACCGGCAGATGACCTTACAGATCCGGCACCCGCTACAACATTTGCACACCTTGATGCGACGACTGTATTAAGTCGTAAGATCGCAGATCTCGGTATCTATCCCGCGGTTGACCCGCTTGATTCTACTTCAAGAATTCTTTCACCACTTATTGTCGGCGACGTTCATTACGATTGCGCTAACCGCGTAAAATTAATTTTACAACGATATAAAGAATTACAAGATATTATTGCCATTCTGGGATTGGATGAATTAAGTGATGAAGATAAACTCATTGTTTCACGCGCACGTAAAGTGCAAAGGTTTCTCTCTCAGCCATTCTTTGTTGCAGAACAATTCACCGGATTAAAAGGAGTG
>DATLDA010000369.1:0-4575 GCA_035526135.1 Flavitalea sp. | reverse complement strand
TGGGCAATGAAATAACAGGAACACATGATCTTCGCGCTGTATCCGGTTATGATCGGCAATGCCCTGGAACCATAATAGATGCCCCAGATCAATAAAACCAGTAATAAAAGAATGACAACCCGAAAGATGTGTTTTCTCTTCATGGAATAAATGTAGTTGAAAAGGAGGCATAAGTTATGAAGTATTGAAGAACCGATAATTCGCTGTGTTCGCTGTGCTACGCCGTGTACGCCGTGTTCCTGTGTTTTCAGGGGATTATTTTAGCACTCAATGGAATTGAAACAAACAACTTAATAAATTGAACACAGGAGCACAACGTACACGGCGTCCCACAGCGGACACGGCGTGTTCCTGTGTTTTTTCAGGGGATTATATTAGCGCTCAATGGAATTGAAACAAACAATTTAATAAATTGAACACAGGAGCACAACGGACACGGCGTACCACGGCGGTCACGGCGAATTATTGATTGTCCCCATACCTCATACCCCATACCCCATACCCCACAGCTGGCGGCTCAAGGCTCAAAGCTTCTTCGTACATTTAATTACAATATATTTTTTATGACAGCAGACCGCGACCAACATCACCACGACAATGCACGGACAAACGATATTTCTGATTCTCAGCGGGACAAGGAAAGACTCCGAAAGGAAGAAACATTCATCGACCTGCCCGATGTAAAAGATATTCCCGGACAGGAAAATATTACCGTACCACCATTGGGAGAATTATCTGACGTTACCATCTCATCGGATGATGAAGAAGGCAGAGGAGTTCTTGATGATGAAGACGATCAGCGGGTATCAGTAAGGGAAAGCGATGTGAGTAAAAAGCAATTGCCGCATTCAGCTGAAACCTGGCCGAATACACTTGATGAAAAAGGTTTGGAGCGCGCATCATTAGATCGTACCGACAACGAAGGCGATGCACTGAATGAAAAAAGTTTTGGAGACCACAGAGATGGCAGTGATCTGGATGTTCCCGGCAGCGAGAACGACGATGCAAATGAAGAAATCGGAGAAGAAGATGAAGAAAATAATAATTACAGCATCGGAGGTGAAGGATAATTAATAATTAGTAATTAATAATTAATAATTAATTTTTTTAATGCCGTTTAGCGTGAGGGTTAATTCTCTGTAAATTATATCTGCATGAAATTAAATTTTCAAAACTCCTAAACTCCCAAACCAGGAACTAAGAACTAAGAACCAAGATTCCTATCTTCGAACGGTATGAATCCCGAAAAGGAGAGACTATTACAAAAAGACTGGAAAAAATGGGGACCTTATGTAACGAACCGGCAATGGGCCACTGTAAGAGAAGATTATAGTGCAGATGCAAACACCTGGAATTACACTTCCTACGAAGGCGCTCTGAGAAAAGTTTACCGATGGGGAGAAGATGGAATTGCCGGCATCTGTGATGATGAACAATTTCTTTGTTTTGCTCTCAGCTTCTGGAATACAAAAGATCCTTTCATAAAAGAGAGACTCTTCGGGCTCACCAATGGACAAGGTAACCATGGGGAGGATGTAAAAGAACTCTATTATTACCTTGATAATACGCCCACGCATTCTTACATGAAGATGTTGTACAAATATCCTCATGAACTTTTTCCTTATCAACACCTCATTCAGGCAAATGCAACGCGTAACAGGTTTCAAAGTGAATATGAGCTCACAGATTCCGGGATCTTCAATGATAAACGATACTTTGATATTGACATAGAGTATGCAAAAAATGATACGAACGACATCCTCGTAAAAATTACCGTTCACAATCGCGGAGAGGTGCCTGCCGCATTACATGTGATCCCTACCTGCTGGTTTCGGAATACCTGGTCGTGGCAAGACGATCCCTACAAACCAAGAATGACCGCACCGTTACGCGGCCCGATAGAAATTACTCACCGCGCATTGGGTAAACTTTCTTTTTATTCAGAAAAATCTTCCTTTCCTCTTTTCTGTGAAAATGAAACGAACACGGCATTTCTATACCAACAGCGACGCAAAGGATTTTACAAAGACGGTATTAACAATTATATCGTCGAGGGAGACTCGAAAGCAGTGAACCGGAAAAGGACCGGCACAAAATCCGCCTATGATATCGCACTTGTCGTTGATCCGGAACAGTCTTCGGTTGTCCGTTTCCGTTTGGGTCCGGTGGGACTGGTAAATCCCTTTCAGGACTTCGAAAAAATATTAGAACAACGAAAAGACGAAGCCAACCAGTTTTATACCGAGATACAGGACGGTGTGCAGGGTGATGCACGAAATATTCAGCGTCAGGCGTTTGCAGGGATGTTGTGGAACAAACAATATTATTATTACGATGTGGACAGATGGTTGAATGGCGATGTCGCATTGCCGGTAACGCAATACAGAAAATATGGTCGCAACCATCGATGGATGCATCTGCATAATGCGGATGTGATTTCGATGCCCGATAAATGGGAATACCCCTGGTATGCGGCCTGGGACCTGGCATTTCACTGCATCCCGCTCGCATTGCTCGACATACAGTTTGCGAAGCAACAACTATTACTCCTCACGCGCGAACGGTACATGCATCCGAATGGTCAATTGCCCGCGTACGAATGGGACTTCAGCGATGTGAATCCTCCTGTGCATGCATGGGCTGCCTGGAAAGTGTACAAGATGGAACGCAAAAAAATCGGGCATGGTGATGTACCGTTTCTTGAATCCATCTTCCATAAACTATTGATGAATTTTACCTGGTGGGTGAACAGGAAAGACACCGCAGGTAATAACATTTTCCAGGGCGGATTTCTCGGTCTTGATAATATAGGCGTATTTGACCGGAACTGGAAACTTCCCGGAGGTGGTTATATCGAACAGGCTGATGGTACAAGCTGGATGGCGATGTTCTCATTGAACATGATGCGCATGGCGCTTGAGCTGGCACGCTTCAATCCGGTCTATCAGGATATGGCCACAAAGTTTTTTGAACATTTTCTTTATATCGCCGGGGCCATGGCCCATATGGGTGAAGGGAAGAAAGGATTATGGGATGATAAAGACGGATTCTTTTATGACCAGGTACGATTTACGGAACTCGATACTATCCAATTGAAAGTACGGAGCATGGTGGGCCTGATACCTTTGTTTGCCGTGGAAGTTCTTGATGATACATTGCTGGAGCAGCAAGACGATTTCGAAGCAAGAATGAAATGGTTTTTGGAAAATCGTCCGGATCTCGCGAAACTTATTTCCAGCTGGCAGGAAAAGAATGTAAATGAAAAACATCTGCTCAGTCTCTTGCGTGCGGATGAAATAAAAAAGATTTTGAACCGCATGCTGGATGAAACAGAATTTCTTTCTGAATTCGGTATTCGTTCGCTGTCGAAATTTCATCAGGATCATCCTTTTGAAGTGAATATTGCCGGAAGTCACTACCGGATCGAATACACTCCCGGCGAATCAATAAATGATATGTTCGGTGGAAACAGTAATTGGAGAGGTCCTATCTGGATGCCATTGAATTACATGATCGTGGAAAGTCTGCGTAAATATCATTTCTATTATGGTGATTCGCTTAAGGTAGAATGTCCTACCGGATCCGGCATTTGGATGAACCTTGAAGAAGTCGCGCATGAAATCGCACACCGGCTCACCAAACTGTTTATTCTCAACAGTGATAATGAAAGAGTGGCGTTTGGTGAAGACAGCGTTTTACAGGGCGATCCCGACTTCCGCGATAACCTGATGTTCTACGAATATTTTCATGGTGATACCGGGAAAGGACTCGGTGCTACCCAACAAACAGGATGGACGGGTTTGATCTGTGATCTGTTTCGGAGATTGTCGTTGTATCAGAGATAGGATGGTTATTTTCAAAATCAAATCGGTTTGAAGAATTAATAATTGTTAATTCAATACATGAAAGTAATCATCATCGGTGCCGGTGCAGCCGGCTTGATCGCTGCACGGGATTTATCTGCGAAAGGGGTTTCTGTACAAGTACTGGAAGCAAGAGACCGAATTGGTGGTCGCGTTCATACCTATACCGATCAGCGGTTTTCTTTTCCGGTGGAAGCCGGCGCTGAATTTGTCCATGGAAAATTGCCGGTAACTTTTGAATTGCTGAGAGCTGCAGGTTTAAAAAAAAAGAAAATGGATGGGTCTTTCTGGAAAGTATTGAATGGCCGCTGGTCGAATGATGAAGTATTTGTGGAAAATGAAAAAGAACTTATTGCCGCAATGGAAAAACTGCAGGAGGATGAGCCACTTAAACAATTTCTGGAAAAACATTTCGGATCACCTGACGACAATGAGATGCGAAACAGCCTGCTACACTATGTGGAAGGATATGACGCCGCCGATTCTGCAAAAGCAAGTACACTGGCGTTCAGCCGTGAATGGAAAGAAGAGGAAGAACAACAATTTCGTATTGAGAACGGCTATGGCCCGCTGTTAAATGCCTTACGCAATGAAGCAGAAAGTGCAGGTGCGCGATTTCATTTTAATGCAATCGTAAAACATATCGATTGGATGAAAGGAAAAGTTACAGTACGAACTTCCAATAACATGCAAATGGATGCCGATAAGGTTC
>DATLDA010000367.1:0-5519 GCA_035526135.1 Flavitalea sp. | reverse complement strand
ATGCGGCTCACCCATTACGATTACAGTAACTGTCATTCCAAGGGCTACACCCACATTTCCTTTCGGTACCACTTTAACGATTTGCGGAAGCGGATCCGTGCCGGTTTTACCAAACACATCAACCAATGGTTTCACCGGAACGTGGAGTCCGTCTGTAGTGGATAATCAAAATTCCGGAACATATACATTCACACCGAATGCAGGACAGTGTGCAAATCCGACAACATTTACCGTAACAGTAAATCCGAATATTACGCCAACCTTTGCTTTTGGTACAACTTCAACCCAATGTGCAGGTACGGCAGTACCCGTCTTACCTGGAACATCGTCAAACGGAATAGCTGGTACGTGGAGCCCCGCAACAGTAGATAATCAAAATTCCGGTACGTATACCTTCACACCTAATGCAGGATTATGTGCAACCAACACCACATATACTGTAACGATTAATCCGAATATAATTCCAACATTCAGCTTTGGAAACAGTTTAACAATTTGTGCTGGTGGAAGTGTTCCCGTTTTACCAACGACTTCAACAAATGGCATAACCGGAACCTGGACACCGTCGGTGGTGAGTAATCAAAATTCAGCGACATATACATTCAACTATAGTGCAGGGCAATGTGCAACACCATTCACATTTACCGTAACCGTAAATCCGAATATTGTACCAACTTTCGCTTTTGGTACTACTGTAACCATATGTTCAGGAGGAGCTGTTCCCACTTTGCCTACAACATCAACGAATGGAATTTTGGGTACGTGGAATCCCGCGACAGTGGATAATCTGAATTCAGGAACCTATACATTTACGCCCAAGACCGGCCTTTGCGCAACGACAACAACATTAACGGTAACAATTAATCCGAATATCACGCCAACATTTAGTTTTGGTACCACTTCAACACAATGTGCGGGTACTGCGGTTCCAAACTTACCCGGAACATCTACCAACGGAATAACAGGTACCTGGAACCCGGCAACAGTAGATAATCAAAATTCAGGTACGTATACATTCACACCTACAGCAGGTCTTTGCGCAACAACAACGACATATACAGTAACTATCAATCCGAACCTGACTGCAACATTCAGTTTCGGCAGCAGTGGATCAATTTGTGCCGGAGGAGTTGCTCCCATTTTACCCACCACTTCAGCCAATGGATTGACTGGAACATGGAGCCCTTCTGTCGTAAGTAATCAGGTAAGCGGAACATATGTGTTTACAGGAACTTCTGCACCGTGTATAGCGCCATTCACTTTTACTTTTACAGTGAACCCAATCATTACACCTGCATTTTCTTTTGGTACAAATCAGTCTGTTTGCATAGGTGCAGCTGCACCGGTTTTACCTGGCACATCTACCAATGGAATAAATGGTACATGGAGTCCTTCTGTAGTTGACAACATGACATCAGGAACGTACACCTTTACACCATCGGCGGGGCAATGTGCTTCAACTACCACACTCACGTATCAGGTCAATCCTATCATACCATCGGTTACTGTACGAACAGATACGACGGTATACGACGGCGATATTTTACCTGCGTTCAATTTTATATCAACTCCGGGTTCAGGAGTTAATTGGACCAATTCAAATGCAACGATCGGCCTGGGTGCGATGGGTACAGGACCTGTTCCTTCTTTTACAGCCATCAACATGACCAACGCTCCTGCCATTGCAACGATCATAGCCACACCTTTTATCAATGGATGTTCGGGCACAGCACAAACGTATGCAATCACTGTACTGCCATTGAATAAAGACATATTTGTTCCGAACGTTTTTTCACCGAATAATGACGGAAAAAATGACCTCCTACATGTTTACAGTAATTATATCAATAAAGTGGAGATGCACATTTTCAACCAGTGGGGACAGAAGATCGCAAGCATTCTGAACAGTTCACAAGGCTGGGATGGCACCTATAAAGGAAAAGCGCAACCTGTGGGAGTGTATGTATATGTATTGAACGCCGTCTTAACGAATGGAAAGAAAGTAAACATGAAAGGTTCGATCACGCTTGTGCGTTAGTAACCGATTAATTAGTGAGACAGTAAAGACTAAATAGGATCCAAAATAATATCACCCTAATGATATTAACTCTCGTAAAATGAAAAATAAAATTATCAGGCGAACCGGTTTGTTTGCGACCTGTGTGTTTTTAGCAATGGCACATCAGGCGGTCGCTCAAACAGATCCGCATTTCACTCAAAATTACACCTACCCGATGTATATCAATCCTGCCCTCGCAGGGAGCAGTGATGGTGAATACAGGGCGTCGGCAATATTTCGTACACAGTGGGGAAGTATCACGAATGCGTACCGCACTGTAGGCTTATCTTTTGATACCCGCACCAATAAAAATGTTGCACTCGGTGTCAACATATTGAATCAATCAGCGGGTGATGGAGGTTTCAACTATTTGAGTTCTTCAATTTCGTTTGCTTATACCGGAATTAAATTCGGAAAAGATTTCAATCATCGAATCGTTCTTGCTATTCAACCGGGTGTGCTCAATCGCCGCGTGAATATAGCAAAGTTCAAGTGGGGTGAGCAGTGGGATCCGATCACAGGATATAATGCTTCCAATCCAACAACAGAAACTTTTGCACGCTCTTCTGCTACTACCCTGGACTTTGGAGCAGGTGCGCTGTACTTTGATGCATCACCCGATAAAAAAACCAATATTTTCGGCGGCTTCTCTGTATATCATCTCAACAAACCCAAAGATCCGATCATATCTGCACAAAGCGCGGAACTCAATATCATCCCGGTTCGTTACACGTTGCACGGGGGTTTGAGTATAAACCTTTCTGATCGTACCAGTATTATTCCGCATGTCCAATACATGCACCAGGGCTCGGCATATGAAGCCATGACCGGAATCTATGCACAGGTAAAATATAATGAAGAAACTGATTTCATTGTCGGCGGATATTACAGGTTGAAGGATGCCCTTGCGCCTTTTGTCGGGATTGACTATAAAAATTTTATTATCGGATTGAGTTATGACGCCAATACATCGAAATTAGGATCAATGACGAAGAATGTAAACAGTTTTGAGCTTAGTCTTTCTTATGTTAAACGACAGAGCTCGCGCAGCATTTTTGATTTTATCCGCTGTTCAAGACTTTAACCGCTTCAGGAAGGCAAATTCAGATATTATTTTATGAAAATCTTTTTATTCTTACAGGGCAAAACCACGAGCAAAAGTTTTCTTTTCCTGCTGGCATGTACATATTGCATGACATCTACCGGACAGGTTGCCAATGGTCCATTACAGTTAGCTGACCAGTATTTTGCATCTGGTGACTATTACACTGCAGCAAATTTGTATGAGCAGTTCCTGAATCCAAAGAAAGCGCAAAAACCAGTAAGCGAATTTCCCCTGAATGTCAAAAAAAGAAGAGGCGCTACAAAAAATAGATTTAGTTCACGGACAGATATCCTTTTCCGGCAAGCGGAATGCTATCGTTTAGCAAATTACTGGGTGAATGCTGCGGCTTTGTATAAACAGTGTGAAGAAAAAAATGGTTCACGTTACATTGATGCAGCGTACTGGGATGCAGTTTGTCAACGCAGTCTTGGTAATTATGCCACAGCTGAAGAAAGTCTTAACCGGTATTTAAGTGCAGATCATGCAAACAAGGAATATAAGGAGGAGGCTGCGAAAGAAATGCAAACGCTGCGATATATCCGTCAACAGCTTGCAAGATCTGATTCTGGTTTATACCATACACAGAAATTGAATATGCCCAATAGCACGGAAAGAGGCGCGTATGCGTTTGCCCACATAAGCGGGAATCAATTCCTGGTTAGCAGTACACAAACAGATTCTGTGCAGATAAATGGAGTTAACCCGCACCACAGTCGTTTATTTTATGCTTCATTAAGCAACGACAGCCTGTTTGAGGTGACCCCTGTATCGCTTACTTCGGCCGGACCATTGGACAATCAGGGAGCGTCAAGTATGAGTGCAGATGGTAAATTTCTCTATTTTTCACAATGGAAAAATGAAAATGGACAGACGATTTCTTCTATTTATTATGCAGTTAAACAAAATGATGGCTGGAGCACACCAATCCTGATTCCGCGAGTGAACAGGAAAGGCCATAATAGCAAACAACCTTTTTGTTCCTCTGATGGAAAATATTTATTTTTTGCATCTGACCGTCCGGGAGGATCCGGAAAGTTCGATATCTGGGTTGCTCCCCTGAACAGTGATGGTACAACCGGCGAACCAGTGAATGCAGGAAGTTCCATCAATACACCTGGAGACGAACAATCACCTTTTTATCATACAACAAGCAGTACACTTGTATTCTCTTCAAATGGTTTACCTGGAATGGGTGGATACGATTTGTTTTCCGCAAAGGGAAATGAAAGCACCTGGAGTTCCGCTGAGAATATGGGTCATCCTTTTAATTCTTCCCGGGATGATATATACTTTTTTTCAAAAGAAAAAACAGGGCTTCTGACGAATGCTGTTGTCGGTTCAGACCGGGGAACAGGTTGCTGTCTGGAATCTTATTTGATATCCAAAAATCCTAAAACAAGGCGCCTTTCGGGAATTGTGATTGATTGTAAGAATAATAATCCAGTTTCCAATGCAAAGTTGATGTTGAAAAGTGCATCGGGAAAAACAACTGAAGCAACAACGGACAGTGCCGGTAAATATCTCTTTGACCTGTTGGAAGATTCTTCTACCAATATGACACTAAGCATCAGCAGTGAGGCATATAAAAACAAAGTTTCACCTGTTCAAATTCGAGTTATTGATGAATCCGATTTGTTAACGGATGTCATTATCAATACTGATGTGTGTATAGAAATGAAATTAGTGATCAAGGCGGAGGACGTTGTAACCATTTATTTCGATTTTGATAAAAGCAACTTAAAGCCTGCCGCTATCGAAAAACTGAACACGATTGCTGCGCTGCTGAAAGAATCTCCGAATGCATCGTTTCAGATCTCGGGATATACTGATGGTCTGGGTAGTAATGAGTATAATAAAATACTTTCTCATAAACGTGCGGTTGCGTGTGCGAACTACCTGGCCAAAAAAGGAGTTAACACGAAACGTATCAGCTATGAATCGTTCGGTAAATGTTGCCCGGTTGAAATGGAGAAGATCAATGGCCGCGACAACCCTTATGGCCGCAGCCGTAACCGGAGGGCACTGATTCATGTACAGAAAGATTAAGATTTTTGAATTAATAATTAATAATTAAAAGAAGCTCCAGTATGGGAGCTTTTTTTTTGACCGTGATTTGCGTGTTTGTGGGATTGGCGTGAATATACCCTCCCCCGTCATCCCGAGCGGGACTCTACATGCAATCTACCCATCAAGTTGCCAGACGAGGGATCTGTTTTGTCGAGTGGTTATCAAGAGATATCTTTCTATAACCTTCCCGTATCGATTGTCTGAACCTTGTTTGCCTGATTATGGGATTGGCCTGATTTACTTCCCGTTAATTTTTAAATTCCTGAACCATCCTTCCGAACCGTTGCC
>DATLDA010000364.1:0-2233 GCA_035526135.1 Flavitalea sp. | reverse complement strand
ATCGCTTTGATGATATACAATTGCAATGTCAGCTCCTTCTTTTGCATAATGAAGCGCTACAGAGCGACCGATGCCACTATCACCTCCCGTGATAATGGCCACTTTATTCTCTAATTTATTTGATGGTCGATAAGTAGGGCTTATTACTGCAATGCGATCATTTTTCGCAAGCATTCCTTTTTTCCCTGCAGGTTTTTTCGAATCCTGTTTCTTTGTCATTGGCTGAAATAATAAAAATGTTATACCATCATCAAGGTGTTTAATAATTATCGTCTGCCTATTCGGAATGCAGAGGTTGTCATGGCTTCTGTATTGCTATCTTCAATACAAACAAGTAATATGATATTTATAACATGGTGGGAACTTGTGCGCACGAAGCTCGAGTTGTGGTGGATAAAACTGGTCAAACTGACTCCGAATCTATTCCTTGCATTTATCGTCCTGATCATTTTCTTTTTTCTTGCACGTGTGATCAGAAAGTCGATGTACCGGTTGACTATTCGCATGTCAGGAAAACCATCTGTAAGCGGATTGTTTTCTACAGTAACCTCCACAGTGATTGTTCTCGTGGGAATATTCATTGCACTCGATATTCTTCAGCTGGATAAAGCGGTCTCTTCGTTGCTAGCCGGTGCCGGAATTATCGGACTTGCATTGGGATTTGCATTCCAGGATCTCACAGCAAATTTCATATCCGGTATCTACATTGCTTTCCGACGTCCCTTCGATGTAGGAAACACAGTCGAAACGAACGGGTATATCGGGAATATTGAAAACATACAACTCCGGAGTACGACGATGCGAACATTTCAGGGTCTTCATCTGATGATACCCAACAGAGATATTTTTCAGAAACCAATGATCAATCATTCCTTAAGTATTGATCGCCGGGTTGAGCTGGATTTTTCTCTTGCTCTCGGAACCGATGTAGATAAAGCAGTGCAAACATCAAAAAAGGCCATTGAAGAACTTTCTTATTTATGTAAGGAAAAACCTGTTGAAGTTTATTTTACCGGCTGGCAGGATAATGCATTAAGAATGTCTGTCTGGTTTTGGATCAACAATCAGCAACCACCAGGTTTCATGGTGGCGCGCCATGATGCTATTATAAACATTTCAAAAGCGTTTGCGGTTAACGATATCCGTATGGATGTACCTTTATCCTTACAGGAAAGTCGGACGATTTTTCAAAAAAAGAATGGCGGGTAGCTTAAAGACATGTGCATCAAGAACTTAATGTAAATGGAGAAAGAATATAATCACCCTGAGTAATTCCTTACTCAGGTATATTACAAAGCCCTGTGAAGATGATGGCACAGTAATTTTAAAATTCCTATACAAAGACAATACTATTTTTCAACTTTAAAGCATTCTTTATGTTACGTTGGACAATCATTTTTCTTGTGATCGCCTTAATCGCAGCCGTTTTAGGTTTCACTGGCATTGCAGCCTCAGCGGCAGGAATTGCTAAGATTTTCTTTTACATTTTCATTGTGCTGTTCCTGATATCTTTAATAGGTGGCGGATTCAGAAGGAATGTTTAAGTAGAGATATTCAGAGTGATACGGTGCAGCATGTCTGCACCTTTTTTTTGCTCCTGCGTATAAAAAAAGGAACACATGGTGTTCCTTTTTAAAATTTAATAAACCTTACATATTGGGAATTTTTCTTTCTGTGCTATCCGCTCCTTCATCTTCTTTTGGTGAAGGAGTTTCAATTTCAGGTTCATCGTTTCTTTCATACCCTTCCTTTTCGAATGAATGGTCAATCAGGGTATCATCTTCATTCTGCTTATCTTCATTTTCTCTTGGTCCCGGATTGACAGCATAATTTTGATCCTGTTGATTTACGACCTGATTTTGTTCCTGCTGGCCTCTGATGTTGGGATCGGTAATTTTATCCAGACGTTCCATACTATTAACTTTTAGTGATTAATAAAAAAAATATGAGTGCTGATATTGATTTGATGTCATTGAGTAACTAAGGAAAGATTACTTTTATAACATAAGCCGGAAATTTTATTCTTTCGGCTATTATTTTTGAAACGGAAAACAATTATTTATGCTGAAACACAGAAAATCTGTTGTACTTCTTGCGTGTATCTTATTTAGTTCCTTTTGTATCGCTCAGGGAAAAGTAGAAATTTCAATCGGGAAAAAAGATAATTGGTACGAACAACCCTGGGTATGGGTAGTAGGTGCTGCCGTGTTCATCCTTTTATTGATCGCCATAT
>DATLDA010000349.1:0-5767 GCA_035526135.1 Flavitalea sp. | reverse complement strand
AATAAGACGTCGATTGAGGAGTGAATTAATGAAATGGGAGTTGAACCTTGACGTAAACAGGATCCGGAGAGATTTTGTTCAGGCATTCACTATTTACTCAAAACACTTTTCACTTTAAGAGTTAATATAAAGGGCTCCCCGTCACGAAGGATCAGGATCTTTAGTTTTTGTCCGGGTGTCTGCATGAGATTCTTATAGGCCTGTATACTCTGGCTAAAATTATTTTCGACAGCAACAATCACATCACCCGGTTTGAAGCCGCCGGCCTGTGCAGGAGAATTTTCCATCACATCCACCACCCTGATCTCTCCTTCAATAACATACATACCCAATCCCGTATATGAATAATCAAATACATCTTTGAAATGGGAATTCGGCGTCATATAGATATCCCTTTTATCGTAGTTTATGATGAGATTGAACCTGCGTAACAGATCATTACCGATCAAACCCCCGAGGTACGGATAGGATGTGACATTATACTGATCATCAAAAATGTAAGTAGGAACATTTTTGAACCGGTACGGTCCAACTTTCAATTGTTTAATAACGCCCTGCCGCATCGGTGCTTTTCCTCCTAAGCCTTCTGCCTGTGTGACGTACCATTTTCTTTTAGGATTTACAAAGTTGCTGTCGGCTACAAAATCGGAGCTTAGGAGCAAACACATCCCTGCCCCCGTATCAAAATAAAACCGGGTGTTAAGGTCACGCTCATCGCGGAGTGAAGCAGTAAATACCGGGATGTTGAGAAGGAGAGGACGTAGCAGAAACCCACCCCGTGGGTATCGCATTGTACCTTTTGTGTATACTAATATTTTAGAACTGTCATAATTGATTTTGACTATATAGCGTGACAGGAAACTATAACCGATTATCCCGTCAATCTTTTCTCCATAGGCACTGGTGAGCACTTCGTAATCATTGATGTGGAAATTGAGGCTGTCAACAGTGAGTCCTGGCAAATGCAGCTGATGGTTATACGCAAATTTCACCTGCCTGATGCCGGCTATTCCGCGTATTGTGCGATCACTCAATTCGGTTTTTATTCTCAGGTTGAGTGCCGTCAGCGAATCAATAGAGATTCCGCCGCTGCCGGTATCCAGAATGAAAGTAAGTGTATCGGGGTAATTGCTGACTTTAGCTTTGAGAGTAATAATACCGCCAGTCAATAGTTTAAATGGTATGCTGGTCAGTAATTTAGCCGGTGGTGGTACAAATTCTTCCTGCGACCGTACTACGGTGACGATAAACAAAAAGGCAAACAATATCCGCAAGTGTATTCTCATGCAATTCGTCTGGCTAATCCCATTCGATCATCTTCCCGGAGAGTCTTAACTGATCATTAAAGCTGCTTTCGGCAGGAAGTGGGGTCTTCAAATCTACAATAAGTTAAAGCAACCTGATTCGCTTCACAATACCGTTGATCAATTCGTATTCAGACCGATCCTTTCTTATTTTTACAGACGGATCGCACTATGATGCTGGAACAATTATATCAAAGAGCTTTGGATTTCGAACACCTTTCGGTGGAGGAGGGCGTTTTTTTATATGAAAAAGCTCCGCTCAGCGATCTGATGTTCATTGCAAATGAACTCAGAAAAAAACAGGTTCCCCATGGAAAGGTCACGTGGATAATCGACAGGAATGTGAACACGACAAATGTCTGTATTGCAAATTGTAAATTTTGTAATTTCTATCGAATTCCCGGACATCCAGAGTCTTACATAACAGATATCGATACTTACCGCGCTAAGATTGATGAAACATTCCGATATGGCGGAGAACAACTGCTACTCCAGGGCGGGCACCATCCCGGGTTAGGACTCGATTATTATGCATCGTTGTTCCGGCAATTGAAAACCTTATATCCAAATCTTAAACTGCATGCCCTCGGGCCTCCGGAAATTGCCCACATCACTAAAGTTTCCGGCTCTACCCACCTGGAAGTTTTGCAAACATTAAAAAAGGCAGGATTGGATTCTTTGCCGGGTGCGGGCGCCGAAATTCTGTCTGACCGGGTAAGACGGTTGATTTCAAAAGGCAAGTGTGGCGCACAGGAATGGCTCGACATCATGCACGTTGCACATTCACTTGACCTCACAACGTCGGCAACAATGATGTTCGGACATGTTGAAACAATTTCTGAAAGATTCGAACATCTTGTAAAAATCCGGGAAGTACAGTCCCGCAAACCTGCGCACGCAAAGGGTTTCCTGGCTTTCATACCGTGGACATTCCAGGATGTTGATACGCTTCTCGCACGCATAAGAGGAGTGCATAATCTAACTACACCGGAAGAATATATCCGGATGATTGCTCTTAGCCGCATCATGTTGCCGAATGTGATTAATATCCAGGCCTCCTGGCTGACAGTCGGCAAACAAACAGCGCAGCTTTGCCTTCATGCCGGAGCCAACGATTTCGGATCTATTATGATTGAAGAAAATGTTGTAAGTGCCGCCGGAGCTCCCCATCGATTTACCTACCGTACGATCCAGGAAGCCATCGTGGAAGCAGGCTTTGAACCCCAACTAAGAAACCAGCAGTACGGTTTTCGTTCTATCCCTGATAGAATTGAAGAACAGGTTGTCAATTATTGATCGCAGCTTCTTGTCATATCTCTTCACGGAATCGGATGAATAACATTTCCCGAAACAATTAAAATTTCAATTTTTCCCCTTTGATACTCAATAGAATGGGCTTTTTTGAGTTATAGCTCTGCATCATTTTTTTGAAAGACTATGAAAAGCCCTTTCAGGCGATTGATACGGATCGGTATTGTCCTGGTAGCCCTGGCTCTTTTGTTCAATTTCTTTGGTTATTATCTCATTGAGATCAAATCAAAAAAGAATGAAAACCTTGTTACCATCGTTGATATCTCCTCAAATCAACGCGTACTGAGCCAGCAGATAACAAAAAATGCATTACTGCTGGTTAATAATATATCCCCGGAAGAGCGGGACTCCCTCCTTGTTAACCTGAGATCAGCATTGCTCGATCTCGAAATCAATAACCGCTTTCTGCGTCACGAGATAAAACTTCCGAACCATCCTGATGCACCTGAAACTATACAAACAAAAAATTTACTGGAAAAAGCGCAGCCACATCTTCTTGCGATATCGATCGCCGGGAAATCAATTTTGAATGCAACTGATAATGATCTCCAACATAACGGAAGACATTATATCCGCACACTCGTTAAAAATGAACAACAGCTTTTCCCCCTGACAAATCAACTTACCAAAGAATATGCACTCATGATTGCGAAGGAAATGAAGGTTTCCCGTTTGAATACTGGAAAATTTGTTTCCCTCATCATTGCTTTGTTGTGCCTCACATTACTGGTGCTTGAACCCCTTTTCAAGAGCAATAAGAAAAACTTCAAAGCGCTGCAGGAAGCGCGAAACGAATTATTTCAAAAACAGCAATTCCTGGCTTCCATATTAAATTCCCAGACAAACTATGTGATCCGCATTGATCGTGAAGGAAACTTTACATATGCAAATCCGGAATTCTTCAAAGTTTTCAAATATGAAGAAAGTGAGTTGAAAGGAATGCCTTATTACAAAAGCATTTTTCCGAAAGATGTGCAAAGATGTCTTCATCTTGCCGATGAATGCTGGGAGGTGCCGGGAGAAATAAAGAAATTGGTGATCCGAAAACCAATCAATAAAACGAACCGATTTTTGTGGACTGAGTGGGAATTTATCGCTTTGCAGGATGAAACTGGCGGTGGCCACGAGATACAGGGCATTGGTGTCAACGTAACTGAAAAAGTGCTGGCGGAAAAAATGCGCGAAGAAGCGATCATGTCTTCTTCCTACGCGATGACCTATGCGCGCATGGGAAGCTGGAAGCTTAGTTTTCATAATCAGGAAGTGGAACTGAGTAAAGAACTGCTAAACCTCCTGGAAACAGAAAGTTCAGAACCTCTTATTTTACCTCTTGAAAAATTTCTGAATGAATTTGTCATCCCTGAAGATCACAACATAGTATTACAGGAATTTACCAAAGCGTTGCATCACCGGGATTCAACGGGGTATGAGACAAGTTTTATATTCAGGGTAACGACGCATGCAGGAAACAGTCGTATCATTTTCATCAAAGGAAGAGTGGTAGACAGTGGCAGCGGGTTCGGAATTGCACAGGATATAACAGCGCAAAAAGAAGCAGAGCTTGCCTTACAAACGAGCGAAAAACAATTCCGTTTGCTGGCCGAACATTCAGAAGATATGATCACTGAAAATCTTCCTGACGGAAAACTTCAATATATCTCTCCATCTGTTTATAAAGTTTTAGGATATACTCCTGATGAAGTACAGGGCTCTCTGATCATGAATTATGTACATCCGGATGACCTCTATAAATTCATTCCGAATGAAAATACTCCTTCACTGAAACAGACCGACTCAATTACCATCCGGTACAGGATGCGAAAAAAAGATGAAGACTATATCTGGCTCGAAACGATTATCAAGCCCGTAATAGAAAACGATGAAGTAGTAAAACTAATTTGTACTTCCAGAAATATTACAGAAAGAAAAAGGGTGGAATCGGAAAGAGAGCAGCTCATTGCAGAAATGCAACAATCAGAAGAACTCCTGCGAACAGTCATCAATGCCACACCTGACTGGATCTTCATCAAGGATCTTGGTCACCGTTATCTGCTGGTGAACCAGGCTTATGCAGACAGCTTGCATATGACACCGCAGGATTTTGTAGGGAAGAACGATTTGGAAATTGGATTCCCTGAAGAATTTGTAAAAGGAAATCCGAAAAAAGGTATTCGCGGTTTCTGGGCAGATGACAGGGAGGTCATGGACATGGGCAAATCAAAATTTATCCCGGATGAACCCTCGATGATTGACGGAGTACCACAAGTTGTTAGTGTCGTGAAGGTGCCTCTGCGGGATGCCGAAGGATATGTATGGGGTGTGCTTGGATTTGTCCACAACATAACAGAGTTGAAAAAAACAGAAGAAAACTTACGCAGAAAAGACCAGCTATTGCAAGCGGTTGCCGAAGCAACCCATGAGTTGATCATTAATAATAGTCTCGAAAATGCAATCGGCGAAGCGATCCAGCTCCTTGGAATTAAAATGCAGGTCGATGCTGTGAATGTTTATAAGAACCACTTCAATACCCAGCACCGGAAATGGCAAACAAGTCAGATGGTTCGATGGGATAGTATTTCCGGCGACACAATTACAAATAATCCTGACATGCAGGAATTGTTGCTTGCTGAGGACTCGTCAATGATTCGCTGCCTGCGTAAGGAAGATATTTTTTGCAGTAAGCCTGAGGACCTGCGGGATCCCGAGATATTATCTTATTTCAAAGAAGAAAAGCTGAAATCACTTGCAGTCATTCCCATTTTTACCCTGAATACCTTTTGGGGTTTTGTAAGTTTTTGCGATTGTACAACGGCCAGGGAATGGACTGTAACGGAGTTTTCCATCCTTCAATCATTTGCCTCGACACTTGCGGCCGCCATCGAAAGAAAGCAAATGGAACAGGAATTGGTGATGGCAAAAAATATGGCTGAAACAGCCAGCCAGGCTAAAAGTGAGTTCATGGCAAACATGAGTCATGAATTGCGTACTCCTATGAACGGCATCATAGGTTTTACCGATCTGCTTATGACTACCGAATTACAGAAATCGCAACGTGAATACATGGGTAATGTGCGAAAGTCAGCGTACGGTTTACTGGAGATCATTAACGACATACTTGACTTCTCTAAGATCGAAGCTGGAAAACTTACGAT
>DATLDA010000346.1:0-9702 GCA_035526135.1 Flavitalea sp. | reverse complement strand
TTACCATGTATTTCTTTGACAATGACCGTAGGCTGACCCACTGTAAGTTCATATCCTTCCCTGCGCATGGTTTCGATCAGGATGCCAAGGTGAAGAATGCCTCTTCCGAAAACCAGAAAACTATCAGCACTATCAGTATCTTCAACTTTTAACGCAAGGTTCTTTTCCGTTTCTTTCATCAGTCGGTCACGCAGGTGACGGGAAGTAACAAACTTTCCATCCTTTCCAAAAAAAGGAGAGTTGTTGATGCTAAACAACATACTCATGGTCGGTTCATCCACACTGATAACAGGCAATCCTTCAGGATTTTCCATATCCGCAATGGTATCTCCGATTGTAAAGTCTTCCAGTCCAACCACCGCGCAAATGTCCCCGGCCTTTACTTCGATGACTTTCTTTTTACCGAGCGATTCAAAAATATAAAGCTCTTTTACTTTAGATTTTTTTATACTTCCATCTGCCTGTACCAGTGCAATATTTTGATTCTCCCTGATAACTCCCCGTGTGATTTTACCTATTGCAATTCTTCCAAGAAAAGAGGAATAATCGAGTGAGGTAATCTGCAATTGAAGGTTTCCTTCAGAAATTTTCGGAGGAGGAACATAAGAGATGATGGCATCAAGCAACGGCGTGATGTCTTCCGTTGGAGTGAGGGATGTATTCATCCAACCCTGCTTCGATGAACCATAAATAGTAGGAAAATTTAATTGTTCTTCTGTAGCATCGAGGTTAAAGAACAGTTCGAATATGGCATCGTGCACTTCGTCAGGTCTGCAATTTGGTTTGTCAACCTTATTGATCACAACGATTGGTCTGAGATGCAGGTGGAGTGCTTTCTGTAGTACAAATCTTGTTTGAGGCATAGGTCCTTCGAAAGCATCAACCAGGAGCAAAACCCCATCAGCCATCTTTAAAACCCTTTCTACTTCACCACCGAAATCACTGTGGCCGGGCGTATCAATTACGTTTATCTTAACACCTTTATAGATGACTGCAGCGTTTTTGCTAAAAATGGTGATCCCTCGTTCCTTTTCAAGCTCATTGCTATCCATGATCAATTCGCCGGTATCCTGATTGTCACGGAAGACGTTGGTTTGATGTAATATCTTGTCTACCAGTGTAGTTTTACCATGATCGACGTGGGCAATTATAGCTATGTTCCTTAAATTCATGCGCCTCAAAAAATTGATGCGCGAAGGTACGAAAAAAAACGTTCAGGATACTATGTTATAAGATGTAACACCCTGATGTAACTGCAGTAAATAAGATCAGAACTGCGAACTATGAAGTGATGTATTCTATACTCTGATATAAATTTTTCTGCGATCCATCCAATAGCCGACCAACCAGCAAAAGAACATGATGAAGAGCGCGAACAAAAGTGATCCCAAATAACCACCTGCAAAACTGAATACAGTATTATACAACCATGAATAAGCCGGCACATCTCCAATCATAAAGTACCACAACAAAATTGCAATCACTTCCGATAATAGGTAAATGAACAACGGATTTCTTCCGAACACTTCAAAAAAATAAGTCCATTTTGTTATTCTGCAAAAATCAATCACATACACGATGGCAGCCAGAATCATCAGATCAAGTCCGACAGTATATAACACAAATGAACTGGTCCATAATTTTTTATTGATTGGAAAAAGTAAATGCCAGAAATAAGCAATGGCTATTAATACAGCACCGGCAAGCAGAAGTTTTGCAAGTGTTTCAAATGTTTTTCCTTTTTGTTGTATGAATGCTCCCACAAGGTAGCCACCCACGACATTTCCGATTGCAGGTAAAGTGCTGAGAAATCCTTCAGGATCAAAAGCCATCCCTTCACCATGATAGAGGTGAGCAGGTCCCATTAACCAAAGGTCAAGCTTTAAGACTGCATTGCCGGTCAGACTGAAAGGATCGGGTTGGCTTCCAAAAAAATACATAACAGGCCAATACAACAACAGGATGCATACGGTAATAATAAATGTGATTCTGGGTTTGAAAAAATACAGAAGGAGTGCGGCAAAGAAATAAGCAAGCGCAATTCTTTGTAATACACCCAAGATTCTTGTTCCGGAGAATGGGCGTAATATAAATTGTCCGCTTGCATCATGATCAAAAAAAGGGAACCAGTACATCAAAAATCCCAATAAAAAAATCAGCAATGTGCGCCGCAGAATTTTCAGGATTACATCTTGCCTTTGTTGAAGTCGCCACCTTGTCATTACAAAACTCAACGCATTTCCAACTGCAAACAAAAAGGAAGGAAATACAAGATCAGTAGGTGTAAAGCCATGCCATTTCGCGTGTAGCAGGGGGCTGAATGTCGTATCCCCGTTTCCAGGCGTGTTCACGATGATCATAAAACAAACTGTCATTCCGCGAAATACATCCAATGCAGTAAACCGTTCATTGATAGCCATAATGGTGGTTGAAGCAATGAAAATACTTGTTTCGAGAATAAAAATTCGACTGATCTCTCCACATGATCATAAAAAATATTTGCGCACAAGCCAGATAATGACGGAAAGCAAAATGCTGAAGAGGATCAATGTAGTAATGGGGAAATAAAAACGTACGTTCTCCTTTTCTATACGAACATCACCCGGCAGCCTTCCGATCCAATGCAACCGGTCATGAAAAAAATAAATCAGGATCCCGACAACAACGATCGTAATGCCCGCGAATACAATATATTTTCCAGTTTCCGGGTTCATATGATTGAACTAACTCAATAATTCGCGTAGATTTAAATATCATCAAAGATACAGGCACTCATTCCGCTGAAATCGAATTTATGAACAAAAAAAAATGGTGGCTGCTACTGCCACTGATCCTGATCGTTGCTTATCTGGTCGGCCCACGCCCTGCGACACCTGAATACTCTTCCGCGCTGCCTGTTCTCTCCCTGTCCGGAAAAGAACTAGAGGCACTCATCATAAAAAACGAAAGTCTTCATCATTTGAAACCGGATAATGAAGCAAGAATTGTTTGGGCAAACGATTCTTTAAAAGATCAAACAGAATATTCTATCGTATACCTACCTGGTTTTACTGCTTCACAGGCAGAAGGGGAACCCATTCACCGGAATATTTCGAAAAAATTCGGATGTAATCTGTTTCTTTCGCGGCTGGCTGATCATGGTATCGACACGACAGAGCCCTTGCTACAATTCACCGTGGACAAATATTGGGCATCCGCCAAAGAAGCTTTTGCTATTGGCAGACAACTCGGGAAAAAGGTGATTTTAATGGGCACGTCAACCGGAGGAACACTTGCACTCCGCCTTGCAGCTGCTTATCCGGAAATTGCAGCACTTGTTCTGCTTTCCCCCAATATTGAGATCAATGATCCGAATGCGTGGTTACTTAATAATCATTGGGGATTGCAAATAGCACGCATGGTTACGGGAAGTGAATATTTGGATTCAAAAGACCAGCGACCATTATACAAACAATATTGGACACATCATTACAGGATCGAAGCAGCTGTTCAATTACAGGAGTTGATTGAAACATCCATGACACCGGAAATTTTTGCAAAAGTGAATCAGCCGGCGCTCATGCTTTATTATTACAAAGATGATGTACACCAGGATTCGGTAGTAAAAGTTTCTGCTATGAAGCAAATGTTTTCTGAACTGGGCACTCCTGCGCAGGCACGTCGTGAACATGCTATCCCTATGGCGGGTGACCATGTGATCGGATCTTATATCCGTTCGAAAGATCTTGCCACTGTAGAAAAAGAAATTGAAAACTTTCTAACGGATGTTATTAAAATCAGGACCCTTCAGCCTCTCATTCACGATTCGCTAAGCAATCAAACGAATTGATCCTGCGTTTAATAGAAAGATTGGGTTTCATCCTGCCGTTTTTTCAGAGTAAGGAAAGCTCAATTGATTGATTTCCAATACCTCAACCCCTGATTATGCATCGATCCGTAATTGCCGGCATCGGGATGTTCGTTCCCGATAATGTTTATAAAAACTCCGATCTGCTGCCCTATATGGATACTTCCGACGAATGGATACAGGAAAGAACAGGTATTCGTGAAAGGCGTTTTGCAGACAGGACGGGAGAAACGACAGCTACAATGGGCATCAAGGCTGCAAAAATCGCTATTGAAAGAGCACACATAACCCCTGAGGAAATTGATTTTATCATTTTTGCAACTTTAAGTCCTGACTATTACTTCCCCGGATGTGGCGTTCTCGTTCAACGTGAATTAAAGATGAAAGAAGTAGGTGCTTTGGATGTAAGAAATCAATGCAGCGGCTTCGTATATGCATTGAGTATAGCTGATCAGTTTATCAAAACCGGCATGTATAAAAACATATTGGTGATCGGGAGTGAAAAACATTCCTTCGGACTTGATTTTTCAACACGTGGCCGGAACGTGAGTGTGATTTTTGGCGATGGAGCTGGCGCCGTCGTTATGCAACGTGGGAGCAATGAAAACAGTGGGATGCTGAGTACCCATTTACACAGCGATGGAAATAGTGCAGAACTGCTTGCGATGTTCAATCCAGGCACGCATGCCAATCATTGGATGCCAGAAATCGCCAGTTATAATGATGCAGAACTTGCAGATATGTATATGAGTCATTCAATGATTGACAAAGGACAGAACTTTCCTTTCATGGACGGACCCGCTGTTTTTAAAAAAGCTGCAATAAAATTCCCGGAAGTAATCCGGGAATCACTCGAAGCAAATAACTTAACACCTGCCGATATAAAGTTGCTGGTGCCTCATCAGGCAAACCTCAGGATCAGCCAGTTCGTGCAACAGGAACTCGGACTTAAAGACGAGCAGATCTTTCTGAATATTCAGCGATATGGAAACACGACCGCAGCTTCTATTCCTATCGCTTTATGTGAAGCATGGGAGCAGGGAATGATCAGCGAAGGGGATCTTGTATGCATGGCAGCATTTGGAAGTGGGTTTACATGGGCAAGTGCACTCCTCCGCTGGTGATATTTACTGTATGAAATAACGGATCTGCCTTCTCACCCATTTACATTTTCTTTGCAGCTTCACTTCTTTGGAATGCGTCGAAAAATATGAGCAGGAAGATCATCTATCTAATCAACCCTATCTCCGGCACCCGCCAGAAATCTTCCCTGACAGAAATGATCCGCAGAAAAACTTCGCAAAGAAATATTCCATTTGAAATCCTTCTTACCAATGCAAACAGTGAATATGGATTTTTACGAAAAAAAATCGTGAAAGAAAATATAACTGATGTTGTAATTGCGGGTGGCGATGGTACATTCAGTTCGATAGCAAGTGCTCTTAAAGATCTGGATATTCAGTTCGGAATCATTCCAATGGGCTCCGGAAATGGTCTGGCTCTATCAGCTAAAATCCCGGTAACCTCCCAAAGTGCGTTACAGGTGATCTTTGAAGGCAGGGAATGTGAAATTGATGGCATGATGATCAATGATAAATTTTCCTGCATGCTTTGTGGTATTGGTTTCGATGCACAGGTCGCGCATGATTTTGCTTTACAGAAAAGAAGAGGGCTACAGACTTATATCAAAGTGTCGCTCATAAATTATTTCAAAGCCACACCATACCGGTTTATTGTAAATGCCGGATCAAAAAAAATTGAAACTGAAGCATTTTTTCTCAGCATCGCTAACAGCAACCAGTTCGGAAATAATTTCACGATAGCACCACAGGCAAGCCTTCAGGATGGATTGCTTGATATAGTGATCGTAAAAAAAATGAGCAAATTTCTGCTTCCTTTTTCAGTATTGGGCCAGGTCACGGGAATAAATGCAATGATCAAAGCGGAGGAACAACTGGATCACCGGAACATTCTTTACTTTCAATCCGATCATCTGACGATTGAAAATCCCGACGGAGCGCCTTTGCATATTGATGGGGATCCCGCTGCTTCAGCACGCCGTTATGAAATCCGCATTATTCCTAAGGCTTTCCGGCTAATCCTGCCTTTCGTGGAGAAGGCGGAGGGGGTGTGATCATCCGAAGAAAATGTTCGAAAGATTCACGGTTCGCTTCATTACCGAGAGATTGAGCGATATCATTCTTCTCTCTTTTCGTCAGGTGGAAATTAAGTGCAGCACCGGCATCTTCCTGTTTGGGTACATACTGAAAAGATAATTTTACCAGATGATCTTTCAGCAGGGATTGGGATAAACTAAGCAGATCATTCTGATTATAATCCTGCATTTTGTACCAGTTGTTTTGTAACAACAGGAATGGCTTCGTAACAATTTCGGTGATATCGTTTGAAGTATATGGATGATCCCAACCTCCTGCTTTGCGATCGCGGATCTGAATCAAAACAATTTTACTTGTATTCTCTTTAATCCAGTCTGCGAAAACCTGCAGAAATCTCACGGTCGTTTCTTGTCCATAATTGTCGCGCAATCCTGCATCCATTACATCAATGACGGGCTTCGTGGGTAACCACACGTTCGGTAATACATAGGGGAATGTTGCATTCATACGAAGGGCGCTCAGTATTCTCAGGTTGTCCGGGTTTTGTTTTTCAAACAAAGATTGAAAATCGACAACATCAGGGTCCAAATTCGGTAACCCGGTAGTATCGTAAACAGGTTTCATCATGAAAGTCAATCGTTGCGTACTGATCACCATCTTTCTTCCATCACGTGTAATCACCGAATTGAAAAACATAAGTGGAACTTCTGCATTCTCTTCATCCGCGCGATAATCCATCAATCTTTTATTCAGTAAACCTCTTGTATTCTGGTTAAGTCTCAATTCAAATGCATAGCCCCTGTCTTTCACATAATGATAATCTCCGACCGTGAATCTTTGCGCAGGCGACGCAAGATCTCTGGCAACAAATGACGTGAAGAGAGAATTGAGAAGATCCTGTGAAATATCATCAACATATTTTTTATCCAGGGGATTGATCGCTGCGCCTTTGTCTTTTTCTCGTACGAGTTCTCTGTAATAGGTGGCTCCAAGCATTCCTCCCGATGCCCCGGTGATAAGAAATGTTTTTCGCATAAGATCCCCGCCTGCCAGGCTGTCGAGTGATTGAAGTACATTCAGCGTGAAGTTTGCACTACGGTTTCCACCTCCGCTCGTATTCAGGAGAAACAAAATTGGTTTCTCTTCCGATTGCCGCTTTTTCCATTTATCGAGAATTGCGATCATCTTCACTTTATCTGCCTGAGCTACTATCGGATCGCTTAAAGCAAGTAAGTTTTCACGTGTGTAGGGGGGCCTTTCTGTTTTATTGGTATAATTCAATCCATATGCTTTATTACTTGGATCGATGATATCATATCTGTAAAGGAGGTTTGTTATGAAAAAAAGGAACACAAGGAAAGGGATGCTCCAGTTCTGAAGAAAATATGAAAATGCTCCTGATACAGCAATGAGAATGGCAAAAAACATCGTGATGCCTGCAGCTGCCGGCAATTGAAAAACGGGGCCATCCATCAGAAATCCGATGGCAATCAAAAATAAAAAAGCAACAAATATGGAAAGGACGGCGGCAAAATGATGCCGGCTGAAAATTGTTTCAATAAAACTTCTGCTATAATGAGATACTTCCCGTGGTTTCTTTAATTCAAACATTGAATTGAGATACCAGTTCACCGTAATTACCCGGCTTTGATACAATGGTTTTTCACCAGGCTTGAATTCCATTTTAAATAATGCGGGATCCTGCATTACCGGGCTGAGACGACGAACAATTGTTCTATCGGCCCTGAAAAAATACAGAAGGGAAATGGCGATCAAGATAACAAGTCCACCTATAAATCCTATTACGACAAAGAAGATCTCCGGTCCTGTCATCAATTCTTTATCCCGATCGAATTCCACTGCCCTGATAAAATAAAAAATCAGGAAAACGAGCGGTATAACACCATTGTTGATGCAGTATTTTAAAAAAGGATTTGTAGTAGTGGCCAGAAATCGGAAATGCCTGCTGAATAGAATGAAGGTGGTAATATTCCAACTCATGATGAAGACCCCGATTGCGACACCCATAATCGCCGCACTCATGGCATTTACATTCCCCAGGTATTCGGGAGCAAGAAACAACGAATCCGCTCCGTAGCTTTTCATGAAAGATCCATCAATGGTGCTGAAGAGCAGAAACCAGAATATTAATAACACCTGGAATTTCTTGAAATGCAAGAGAACCAGCTGGATAGGAAACGAATGATATAGTCCTTTTATAAAGTCCTTCATGGAGTAGTGGTACTGCTAAAATACTCAATCCCAGCCGACGGTTTTAGCTTCGTGCAATTATTCTTTAAACGTAAAAGTCAATCAGTTATGATAATCCGGGGAAATTTTCCTGTTGACAAGGTAAAATTGATAAACAAGGCTTAATAACAGCAGTATTGCCACCGCCTGATGCATAATAGCGACCGTTTCAAACTGACCCCACCCATTGGCAATAATCCGGGGGCTTAGCAGTACTGCTGCGATTCCCAATGACACCTGTATAAAAATCAGTATTAACGGGATAGGTGCACCGCGTCTAATGGAGGAGGTTGTTTTGAGATTTCGTAAAGCATAGACGGAGTAACAAAGAATTAAAATGAAAAGAATATAACCGGTCGATCTGTGGATAAAATGAATGGTCAGTTTATTTTCTACCAGGTTCCGCGGTCCGCCTTCCGGCTTCCATGCAGCAGCCGGAAAAAAGGACTCATTGATATCCGGCCAGGTGGGCGCAGCAGATGCAGCTTTGTGCCCCGACATCAATGCCCCAAAGGCAAGTTGTATAAACAATAACATAATGATGAGAGAAAGAAATATCCGTGCACGTTTGCTTGCGATACGCATGTCCTCCGGGATCCGCAGTTTCAAAAAAAACAAGAATGTATAAACGATCAATGCAAGTGCAAACAGGAAATGAAGCATTAGACTTAGCGGCTTTACATACACTGCATCACCGGTAAGTCCACTTAGTACCATGATCCAACCTACTGCACCCTGGAGGCCACCCAATATAAAAAGGATGACGAGAGGAATCACCATTTCCTTCTTCAGGTATCTTTTTATTGCAAGAAAAATAAATCCTGTCACGAATACCACTCCGATCAGCCTGGCCCAGAAACGATGCAACCATTCCCAGAAAAAAATAAATTTGAAATCCGCTAACGTGAAATCACTATTTAGAAAGTTATATTGAGGCGTTGCTTTATATTGATTGAACTGAACATTCCATTCATCTTCAGTCAGCGGCGGTAAGGTTCCGGTCACTACTTTCCATTCCGTGATAGAAAGTCCGGATCCCGTCAGGCGTGTTATTCCTCCCAGCAACACCTGAATAATGAGCATCACAAGTCCTATGGCAATCCAGAGCGAGACCGCATGGGAGCCTTTGTTACGTATCATCGGCCGCAAAGGTAGGGGGGAGTACTTTTTTCTGCATTTGTTATCCGGATGAATTTTTTTCGCACACCTACATGATGTGCATAAATAAAAATCTAAAAGAAACATTCCGGAATCGTTGGTTCCTTACTTTTGATTGAATTCATTTTTCTTGCTGAAAACCTGTCACCAGACTGAAAAGATCGAAGCCGGCTGCGACGAAGCCGGGCGAGGTTGCCTCGCAGGACCTGTATTTGCAGCAGCCGTGATTCTGCCTCCCGATTTTTATCATCCGCTTCTCAACGATTCAAAACAGGTAAATGAAGCAACAAGGAAAATATTGAGAAAGTATATCCGTAAACATGCCTTATC
>DATLDA010000341.1:0-9779 GCA_035526135.1 Flavitalea sp. | reverse complement strand
TAGTCCATCAATCAATTGGGTATTACCGTATTTATTGCCCCATCTGACAGACTCAGCATAGAATGGTACACTGCTCATGTTCTCCATGCCGCCGGCGACAATGATGGATGCATCGCCAAGTAGTATGCTCTGCGCTCCCTGCATAATCGCCTTCATCCCACTTGCACAAACTTTATTGATGGTAGTGCAATTGATATGATCCGGAAGTTCTGCCGCTTTGGCCGCCTGGCGGGCCGGAGCCTGGCCAAGGTTGGCCTGTAAAACGCAACCCATAAGAAGGTCATTGATTTCATCTGCATCAATGCCGGCCCTTTGTATGGCCTCCCGGATAGCAATTGCTCCCAGCCGCGTTGCCGGGATATCTTTCAGCGAACCACCGAAACTTCCAATCGGTGTTCTTACTGCCGAGACAATGTAGACTTCTTTAGATGCCATAACTGCAAAGATAAGTGTCGGGTGTGAGGTATGAAGACAGACAGTGAGTAGTGAGCTATGAGCAGTGAGCTATGGGCATTGAGCCTGGAGTTAGGGGGCCGGGGTAATGGGTCATCAGTAGGGCGAATATGCAAGAACCTGTCATAGTATATTCTATCGAAGGTTAATCACAAAATGGGTGTGCTCCATGCTGACAGCTGATTGCTAACTGCTGATCGCTGACTGCTGGATGCACTCTTGTATCCATACGCTGTTATCTATCTCAACTCCTATCAATCTCACCCCTATCCTGTTCTCGTACATTGTTCATGAAAATTCAATTGTGGATCGCGATGCTCTCTCTTTCCACCGGATCTTTTTCACAGGCGATCGACAATACGAATGCGTTCCGAAATACAGGATCAGACCATTATTTCCGTTTTTACTATGAAAATGATTTTTTTACGGCCTCTGATGAATATTATACGCAGGGTATCCAATTCGAATGGGCGCATCCCCGCATCAAAAAATTTTTTCTTTCAAAAATACTTGTTCATTTAAAGGAGGCGCCCTCCATACATGGAATAGCTGTAGAAACGGAAGGTTATACACCTGTTTACATTGACCGAAGTGAAGTCCAGTATGGCGACAGACCATTTGCTTCTTCAATTTTATTCAAAACATTTTCTATTTCGATAAAGCGTGAAACAAAAATCCGGATAGCGTCAACTTTTACAGCAGGTGTGATAGGACCCGCCGCAGGCGGAAAAGAAATTCAAACGTCCATTCACCGTTGGATTGGATATACGCTGCCTACAGGTTGGGTGAACCAGGTTCGCAACGATGTGGTGCTGAATTATCAGGTAAACATGGAAAAAAATCTTGTACAGGGAAATGTCTTCCGGTTGCTTGGAGACGTATCAGCACGTGCAGGCAGTTACAGCACAAAGTTTCGGGGCGGCTTTTCTGTGATTGTTGGAAAATCGCCTTCGCTCTTTGAAAATCCATTACACGGGAAAAAATTGTTTTATTATGTGTATATGCAACCGCAGGTAAATTTCATCGGCTACGATGCAACATTGCAGGGAGGATTGTTCAATCGTTCCAGTCCGTATACTATTGCTGCAAAAAACATTTCTAGGATCACTTTTCAGGATCGATTGGGTGTGGTAGTGATGAAAGGAAACATTTACCTGGAGTATTTTCAATATTATCTGACAAAAGAATTTTCATCCGGACATATGCACAGATCCGGAGGGATACAGGTTGGTTATTTTTTTAAAGATCGGGAGATGAAGTAACGAGTAGGCAGTAAGCAGTATGCAGTAGGCAGTAGGCAGTAATCAGTAAGTCATATTCATCAACACGAGCATTGAACAACCTGTGTTTAATTCTACTGTTATCGGTAAAATGCTCGGAATTTTTTAACGTTGTAGCAGCAGTCCCTTGTAGTTACAATAATGGATGAAACAACTTAAAAGTGCCTACTGCCTACTGCCGACTGCATACTACCTACTTCTAATTCAACACCGGCATTTCTCCTAAAAGCAAATAACGGTTGGGAACGATGGAGAAGCACGATTGTTTTAAAACAAATTCTGTCTCGGATTTGCCGGCTTTTCCTGCGGGGGGATCCGGCAACTTGTTCAACCAGTTCAATCGCCTGATCGCGAGAATGGTCTGGTGACTCCACTTATTCACCTGCATATCGTGAATGAAAAAATGATGCGCCAGCAGTTGTTGGCTGTTCGGGATAATTGGATCCATAAAAACGAAGGGTTAGTTCGGATGGAAAATTAAAGGGAGACTTTGAAAGAGTTTGTTAAGTAGCCAGGGTATTCCGGGTGACTAAAGGTTTTCCTCTATCAATGCGGGGTATTTTCTGCTGTTAAAAGCACTACCATAGAGAAACATATGAGTAGGAAAGCAGTTTCTCAGAACTTTCTTTTTAGTAACTTTTGCGAAAACCACAGAGATGCCGCATTCACGCAACCGTCCACAACATCATCAGCACCAGGCCCGACACGCTGCTGCACCATCGCAGAGGAAAACAAGACAAGGAAATGCAGCCGTTATTTTTGCCGTGTTTGTAGGGGGCATCGGCCTAATCATCGGATATATTACTGTGGGAACAACCTGGCAGTTATATGCCATTATCGCTTTTGCCGCCCTCATTGGATTTTTTATCGGGAGAAAAGTTGACAATTCGGTGAAGAAGAAATGAAGATGAAGAAATTAAAAATTAAAAATTAAAAATATTGCTCTTTAATACACATTAGCTCATACCTCATACCCCATACCTCATACCCTAATTCACTGCTATCAGAAACTGTGTCATCTCATCGGTTTCCGCTGCCCAGTCTTTCAGTATATCACTGCCAATGGGTTCATAGATCTCTTTCAACACCGGGTCTGAAGGCAGTTCTTTAATGGGGACCATTATGAACATACGCGGACCGACATAATCAAAATGTTTATCGGAGCTGAATGCTTTTACCTGCAGGTATTGATACCCTTTTTTCTCAAGTGCTTTAAGCGCTACAAGGGAAAGCGGTATCGTTTGCCGTGAACTTTCGCTAAGATGTTTACGCATTTTTGTTTTAATAACAGCTGACGTAACGAAAGTGTTCAGAAAGAATGTAAAATCTATCTCCCTTCAGGACGAAGAAGGTAGAGGCATTTTTTGCCTTAGGAAGCAACCGGTTGAATCAATTCAGGTTTTCTTTGTGAAAATGACCTTCACTGCTTTCATTACGGAGGATAAACTTATTAGATACTGTATTGAAGAAAGAATGGAGCAGGATATTCATCATCTGTTGGTGAAAGTGCTGATCGGCTTCAGTCAGAAGCGAAGAATCTTTCCAACTGCGAATTTTTTTGAAGGCTTTGCGACTTTGTGTTTTCAGCCGGCTTTCCATCAGGAAAAATTCACCGGAAATAAAACGCTGGTGATTAGGATAGTGGGTTTTCATAGGAATGTGCTGCTTATAAAACGCATTTTGAGATTGTGTAGTATACAACCCCATTGATTCGATTGATTAAATTCATGTCGATGAAAAATAACTCAACCGTTGTGAATCCGGGAACAAAATCAGCAACTTTCAGAAAAAGGGAAGCAAAACTATTTACGGGAATTAAGGTAATCCACTTATCGGGCGATGTGAAAACAAAACAATCGTTGTCAGTTGGAAGGGTTCAGATAAAATCCTTCTTCGTTTAATACAAAGCTGCTTGATACAAAGGAGAAAAAAGATTGTTTCATCATTTCATCCGCTTCTTTTTTATAACGCTTTCCAACGAGTGGTGTTCGCATGGCAAACTTCCAGCTCTGGATCTTCAAAAAAGCAAGATGACTCGCCTGGGTGATATGGCTGTCATTGATATGAAACTTTGCCGCAAGGTAATCCTGATCGTTTTGTAGATATGAGTTCATAGGGTTGATTTTACAGTTTTCACTGAGGTACCCGATCACTGAACAAAACGACAAAAAAGGTAAATAAATTGCATGCGGCCTTGTTAAAAGCTGCTTAAACCGGGGGTCAATTTCAGATTGCGGATTTGCGATTGCAGATTTAATCTGTTTTCACCAATGAGTTAAAGGAAAATGCAATCTAAGATCGCAAATCTGAAATCTGAATTCTTCACTTCCCTGCCTTGTCTCTCCTCTCTTTAAGTTCTCTCCAGGTAGTGATGATGATACCTTCCTTTTGAATGAAATCCCGCAGTGCAGGGTCCATCATGGCAAGCATATCTCCCCGGCGTGTATCGCCTGAATCGCTAATGTGTTTGAAAACTTCTGTTGTTGCAGTGCAATGCATGATCACCATTGTAATACCGGGATGAAGCGACCGAAGCGCTTTGATATATTCTTTGGTTTTGTATTCACGTAACTTCTTGTCATTGCTTTTTTCTGCAGCAGTAAGCTTCCATTCATAGCTCATATTATGAAGATCATCAAGGACCGGAAGGCCGGCCAGCCAAAGTTTCTCTCCTATCGAACGCATTTGCGCGATTCCGGCATCGCCGAATTTCATTTGTTCATTAATTAAAGTTGCATGTCCGCCCGGAAGCATAACCGGAATGTGATGATCGATCCCCAACTGGATGTATTTAGACAGGAATGCCGGTGAAGCAAACAATGTCCCCATATGTGAATCGAGATGTGTCGGTGTGAAACCCATGTTGATTGCTCTTTCTAATTGAGCGTGGATTTCTTTTTCTACCTCTTCCGGTGTTGCATGTTGAACCACCTCCGGCACAGATGGCCACATTGCCCCCTGAACATCAACCAGTCCCGGAACGATCTGCTTTCCTGAAAGTGGTCCCCAACGATAATTTTTCCACTCGGAAGTAAGTGTAAGGTGAAGTCCCGCATCCACTGCAGGATGTTCCTGAAGAAATTTCGTAAAGCCTGCAACCCAGGGACACGGCATCATGACGCTGCAGCTACTGGCAATTCCCTTTGTCATTGCATTGATCGCGCCTTCATTTGAATCGTACGACATGCCAACATCGTCTACATGAAGGATCACCACTTTGTCACTTTTTTTCCAGCCTAATTTTTCTGCGTAAGTGATGGCTTGAGCATCTACATAAAAAGATGTAATAATCAGCAGTATGATGCAAATGAATTGTTTCATGATTTGAAGGTTGAAGTTGAGCAGTTAATCAGACAAACTTCCAGATGGGAAAATAATTTTTTTTAAGTACTCAAACACTGATTATTTTACACTCCGCATCTTTAAATTTTTTGAAAACAAAACTAAGCTTATGGGTGACCTCCAGATAAAAAAACAAACGAAGAAATATGATGCAGTGATCGTTGGTTCGGGTGCAGGCGGAGGAATGGCTGCTTATGTATTGTCGAAGCAGGGACTTAAAGTATGTCTCATCGAAGCAGGCCCTATGTACGATCCTGCAAAAAATGTTACGCAATTAAAAAATCCGTGGGATTCTCCCAGAAGAGGCGCCAGTACAAAATTTCGTCCTTTCGGTGATTTTGATGCCTGCTACTGGGGTTGGCAGATCGACGGAGAACCTTACACGCATAAGGATGATACTAAATGGGATTGGTGGAGAGCGCGCATGATTGGTGGCCGGACCAATCACTGGGGCCGGATTTCTTTGCGGTTCGGGCCAAAAGACTTTAAACGCAAAAGCATCGATGGAATGGGTGATGATTGGCCAATCAGTTATGAAGATGTGAAACCTTATTATGATAAAGTAGACCAATTGATTGGCATCTTTGGATCTGTTGAAGGTTTAGAGAATGAACCAGATGGCATATTCCTACCCCCGCCCAAGCCTCGTTTACATGAGCTTTTCATTAAGAAAGCTGCAACGACAGCAGGTGTTACGGTAATACCATCACGTCTTTCTATTCTTACACAAAAATTAAAAGACAACGAACAACGCGGTTCCTGTTTCTTTTGTTCACAATGCAGCCGCGGATGTACCGTGTATGCCGACTTTTCATCCAGTTCGGTACTCGTAAAACCGGCTATTGAAACCGGAAATGTTGATGTGATCACCAATGCAATGGCAAGAGAAGTGTTGACAGACAGGGATGGGTTAGCGACCGGAGTTTCATATATCAACAAAGACGATCTCCAGGAATATCAGGTTACCGGAAGAACAGTGATTGTTGCAGCGAGTGCTTGTGAATCTGCACGTCTGCTACTTAATTCAAAATCACAGCGGCATCCTAACGGTCTCGCCAACACGAGCAATGTTGTAGGAAAATATTTGCACGATTCAACAGGTGCAGCGATGGGTGGTGTATTGCCTCAATTATTTGACAGAAAACGATACAACGAAGATGGTGTCGGTGGGATGCATGTGTATTCACCCTGGTGGCTTGATAATAAAAAGCTCGATTTCCCCCGTGGATATCATATTGAATACTGGGGAGGAATGGGACAACCCGCATATGGATTTGGATTTGGAATGGAAAGCATGAATGGAAAATATCTGGTAAAAGGAAAACAAAAAGAAGCCGGAGGTTATGGTAAATCGCTCAAAGAAGATTTCCGGTATTTCTATGGAGCCGGCGTGGGAATGGCCGGCCGTGGTGAAGCCATAGCTTTTGAAGACAATTATTGCGAGATTGATCCTTCCGTAGTTGATAAATTTGGAATTCCTGTTTTACGATTTCATGTGAAATGGAGTGAACATGAAGTGAAGCAGGCAAAACATATGAAGGAAACTTTTAAGGAGATCATGCACAACATGGGCGCCATCGTTACCTGGGGTGCTGATGATGGTCCGGAAAACGATTATGGGCTAGAATCACCTGGAAAAATCATTCATGAAGCCGGAACCGTGCGCATGGGCAATGATCGTAAAAAGTCAGCCTTAAATAAATGGAGCCAGGCCCACGATTGCAAAAATCTTTTTGTGGTTGATGGAGCGCAGTTTGTTTCGCAGGCGGATAAAAACATTACCTGGACGATTCTTGCGCTTTCTATGCGTGCATCCGAATATATCGTGAGTGAAATGAAAAAACAGAATCTGTAATTGTTCATCCTATAATTATTTTATATGGACAGGAGAAAATCTTTAAAAGCCATGGCAGTAGGTACGCTTTCTGCCGGCGTATTACTTGAAGCATGTAAAGACAATAAAGACAAAAATGTCACTGCGAAAGGCCCAGATGCTGGCGGTAGTAAATCTAACCTTGACCGGCAGCCCGAAGAAGTAGAACGTTATAAGGAGGTGACGTCCAAAAAATTTTTTACGGATCACGAAATGGCCACCATTACAATTTTAGGAGATATTATTATTCCACGTGATGAAGTGAGCGGTAGTGCTTCCGATGCAAAAGTCCCTGAGTTTATTGAATTTATTGTGAAAGATATGCCGGGTCATCAGGTCCCCATGAGAGGTGGCCTTCGCTGGCTTGACATGCAATGCTTCAAAAGATTCGAAAAAGCGTTTAATGATTGCAGTGAGGAGCAACGCATGGAAATGGTAAATGAAATCGCCTGGCCCAAAAAAGCAAAAACTGAAATGGCTGCAGGCGTGTCTTTTTTTAATCTGATGCGGAATCTTACTGCCACAGGTTTTTATACCTCTGAGATCGGCGTGAAAGATATTGGTTATATGGGTAACAGACCAAACCAATGGAAAGGTGTACCTGACGAGGTGTTGAAACAGTACAATGTTGCATACAGTGAAAAGGAGTTGAATGAGACGGTTAAATTCTCCTGATGCTCAACGATTATTTTAATTTCAATTTTTATCTGGTCAGTTATTTTTTTCTCTCCAATACATCTTCCGTTACACCCTTTCCGGGTGGAATATAAATTGCGGAATAGAAGAAAACATCTGTGAAACTATGGAAAAGGGAATGGGAGAAACGGTCGTGATCGGCGAGTCGAAATTCGGAAGAGGAATTTTTACGACCACTGCTCTTCCTCCGGATACTGTAATTTTAAAGATCACCGGACGTCCCATGAGTTTCAGGGAAACAGTTGCACTTGGTCATCATGAAAGTCATTCAATGCAAATAGGGCTTCAGGATTATATTCTTGTTGAAGCACCTTTTTTATTTTCCAATCACTCCTGCGATCCCAACTGCGGTATCAATAAAGATCTTGAAATGATCACAATCAAAACAGTTGCTGCAGGTGAAGAACTCACCTGGGACTATTCCACGTCAATGCTTGAAAGACATTGGACGTTGAAATGTCATTGCGGTGCTGCATTTTGTCGCGGAATTGTCAGAGATTTTGATTTGATTCCCTTGCATATTCAAAATAAATATCTCCATTATAACATCGTTCTTCCTTTTATTATTGATGCTGTAAAAAACCCCAGCTGGCATCAGCAAGAAGTTTTTTCAGTACGATAAAGAACTGTTTTCGTATAGCGGTCAGGTTGAGTTTTTCCCTGCGGCTTTTGCGAATATTTTTATTTTATCCTTACATAAGAGTTTTCTTTTATTTAACTTCGCAGCAATACATGAGGATTTTTTTCCACGCATTCGATTCGTTGAATGTCTCATGAAATCTGAATTGTGTATAGGGATGGTGGCATATAAATAGCATTTAATATGATATGAATAAATTGAACGGGACGAATGGCGCAAGCGCTGCTATAACTGATCTGGTCTGCTTTTCACATCTTCGTTGGAATTTCGTCTTTCAACGACCGCAACATCTTTTAAGTCGTTTCGCAAAAGAATTCAGAGTTTTTTTTATTGAAGAACCCATTTTTGATAGTAATTCAGATAGCCTGCTAATTAGTTTAAGTAAAGAAAATGTGTGGGTGGTTGTACCTCATTTAAGCAGAGATCATTCCGAAAAAGACAGTATTCAAAAACAAAAAGAATTGTTGTCAAGGTTTTTTATCAACCTTGAAATCAATCATTATATTTTCTGGTATTATACACCCATGGCATTATCGTTCACGGATCATTTTACTCCTGAACTTATCGTATTTGATAATATGGATGAATTATCGGCTTTCAGGTTTGCGCCTCCCGAGCTGATAGAAAAAGAAAAGGAACTTTTAAGTAAGGCCGACATTGTATTTACAGGCGGCCATAGTTTATATGAAGCGAAGAAGAACAGACATGATAATATACATGCTTTTCCAAGCAGTATTGACAAATCACATTTTGCAAAAGCGCGTGTTCATGTTGCAGACCCGGAAGATCAGTCAGCCATTCCTCATCCACGCATTGGTTTTTATGGTGTGATTGATGAGCGGATGGATCTTGATCTTATTTCGCAGGTGGCCGAACAAAGACCCGATTTGCATTTTATTATGATCGGCCCGGTTTTGAAAATAGATTCCGCTTCGCTTCCACGTCCGGGAAATATTCACTATCTCGGAAGTAAGTGTTATGAAGAATTGCCTTCGTACCTCGGAGGCTGGGACATAGCGATGATACCGTTTGCTCTAAATGAGTCAACCCGATATATCAGTCCTACGAAAACACCTGAATACCTGGCAGCCGGAAAACCGGTGATCTCCACCTCTATCCGGGATGTAATCAATCCTTATGGAAACAATAATCACGTACACATTGCAGACACACCTGACCAATTCATTCAGGCAGTTGACAAAGAATTGAATCAGGAAGACAAACGCCAATGGCTGGCAAATGTTGATGAATTTCTTGCTGACAACTCCTGGGATTCTACCTGGCAGCAAATGATGCAGCATATTAAGAACAAGCTGGAAGTTAAACCCATTGATTCACCAACTAAAAAAAAGGAGCACGTGTATGTTTGATTATTTAATTGTAGGCGCAGGATTCGCCGGAAGCGTTTTGGCAGAAAGATTAGCTTCTGAAGCAAACAAAAAAGTATTAATCATAGATCAACGTAATCACATTGGAGGTAACGCATATGATTATT
>DATLDA010000331.1:0-17849 GCA_035526135.1 Flavitalea sp. | reverse complement strand
GCAGTAGGCAGTAGGCAGTAGGCAGTAGGCAGTAGGCAGTAGGCAGTAATTAAAAAAATAAAATATTTAAGCAACCAAGACAAATTATTGGTTGCTTTTTTTTCTTTTTCCTAAGTTTCTCTCGTTTATTATAGTTATCAGCTCAGGATGCGGAACAGGAACGCCTTACTGCATACTGCCTACTGCCTACTGCCTACTGCCTACTTTTCTTCCAACCTCGAATACACTTCCACCGACTTAACGCCCGTGTTGAATTCAATCGTTTGTTTATAAATATCTTTTTTGGGGAATTCTAGTACAAGTTCATAGGTCTTGCCCATCAATGCAGTTCTGAAAGTGGAGTTCAGCGTTGTTTCGCGGCTTTTATTTTTTCCATCCATTTCAAATGATCCATATCCGAATACCGATACACTTTTGTTTGCTGTGTCTTTATAGCTCTGGGTCCAGATAAAATATCCTGACTGGTAGATTTTATATTGCATCTGGCTCGGTAATGTGGTTGTGTCGCCCTTTTCGGTTACCCGGTATTGTTGCGTCTGCTTCCATGCTCCATCAAGTGGACTGGTCCTATCCTTTCCCACATTATCATATTGTTCCGTGAGTTTATATTTTGACCCTGCAACTAAGATTTGTTCTATTACCTGCATGTATCCGGTGGGCGATTCCTGGATTGCCAGTACCGCAGTATCTCTGGTGGCTACGCTGCCCTGGCTGGAACGGAGGAAAATGTATTCATAGATCTTATTATCCTTCACTTCATAGGTTCCTATACCATAATTCGCAAAGGAATCAGAGCCCGCAGAGCCTGCATACATAATGTGTTTGTCTGTGTAGATCTTTAATTGATTCCTATCGATGATGGAATCTTTTGTACCATTATTCACCACCTGTTTATACATGGAATAAGCACCTGCCATGCTATTTCTTTTTGCCTTGCTGCCATCGCACGAAACCAGTAAAATAGCGGGTAGTAAATAGAACCATCGGAAAGTAACAACCGCGGCTATCAATAATATTCGGGAAGGAAGGGGTCGTTTCGGTTTCATGCTCGTTTGATTTAAGTGTCAACTAAATGAAACGCACAGGATCTCAATTTTCAAGGAGCGGTTCAAAAGGCACGGCGGATGGTGCGGTTCTCCTAATTTATGAAATCTTGACGGATTTGGTAAAAATTAATCAGTGGATACAACATCTTCTTGTAAGAAAATGAAATGTCATTACAAGTTGAAAAATCCTGTTACATTTAGAAATTAGATATCCTGCCTCCAACTCCTGTCTCAAGCCCCTAACCAGATTTTTTAACCAACAACACTGCTATGAGAAAGTCCCCCCGGGCTCTCTGTCTTGCCATATTTATTATGGCTAACGTGCATGCACAAGTGAGCATTACTCCTGCAAATACACCACCCCATGCCAGCGCCATGCTGGATATTCAAAGCAACAATAAAGGATTACTCATACCCCGCATGTCGTCGTTGCAACGCAGCGCGATAAGCGCTCCGGCGAACGGGCTGCTGGTATTCGACAATGATTCTGCTGCGTTATTCATGTATACAGGAAGCTGGAAAAAATTAGCGGCACTACGGGCACTTAGTGACCTTATCAGTGGCACGAATGAAGGAGATGTATTAAAATGGAATGGAACAGCCTGGGTTGTTACGCCACTTACAAGTTTGTTTACTTATTATTTTCGCGATAAGGATAATGATGGATTTGGTGACAAATATCAGCCGATAGCGGCTTTTTCACCTTTCCCCGGGTTTGTAGCTGACAGTACAGACTGCGATGATGACAACGCAGCGGTCAATCCAAATAAAACCTGGTACATAGATGCCGACGGAGATGGGTTTGGTTCAACGGCAGCAACTACACAAGCCTGTTCACAACCGTCGGGATATGCACTTACTTCTGCAGATTGTGATGATAATAATAACATCATTTTTCCCGGTGCTTTTGATGGCTGTGATAGTATTGATAACGACTGCGACGGCTATGTGGATGAAGATGGATCGAATGTTTTTTATCCTGACAATGACCAAGACGGGCATGGAGATTATTCCGGAGTATACCTAATAGGTGTATGTAACGCACCACAGGGTTATCTCGAAACCGGTGACGATTGTGACGATTCAGATCCAAACGTGTACACAGGTGCCACTGAAACATGCAACGGAAAAGATGATGACTGCGATGGCCTGATAGACGAGGGTTGCACTTTTACCTTTTACTTCGACCAGGATTCGGATGGATATGGAAATCCCAGCGTCTCAATTGTTGCAGAATTCGCTCCACCCGGTTACATTAATCAGGGCGGAGATTGCAATGATAACGAACCGAATGTTTTTCCGGGTGCACCGGAGACCTGCAATGGTATTGATGATAACTGCAATGGAATTATCGATGGCGACGCACCCTTTCAACAAACATTTTACCGGGATGCTGATGGAGATGGGCATGGAATTGCGGGTGTAACAATTCAATCCTGTTTTGTTCCTAATGGCTACACAAACAATTTTACTGATTGCAATGATAACGATGCCTCCGTTTATCCTGGAGCACCTGAACTTTGCGATAATAAAGACAATGATTGTGACGGACAAATAGATGAACAGGCATTGAATGTTTACTTCAGAGACGAGGATGGAGACGGTTATGGCAACCCGGTAAATACTACCGGTGCATGCACTCCGCCGACTGGATATGTTTCAGATTATACAGACTGTGATGATACGAATGCCGCCATACATCCGGGAGCTACCGATGTTGCTGACGATCTGATTGACGCCGATTGCGATGGGATCGATGGTACAGAATCATTGGCGATCTTTGTTGCTTCAACAGGGAATAATGCTAACCCCGGGACTAAATTACTTCCGGTACTCACGATCAATGTGGGAATTCAAAGGGCACAATCAACCGGCAAATTCCAGGTATATGTTACCGGTGGTACCTACAATGAAAAAGTAATACTGGCAAATGGCATTTCCATCTATGGAAGTTATGGGTCAGATTGGGGGAAATCTTCTCTTCCTTCTACCGTTATCACCGGAACGTTTTCATCAAATTTTATTATTGGAATTGACGGATCGAATATTACTTCCGCAACTGTAATAGATAGGGTACTGGTGTCCACTCCAAGCGCAACTCAGCCCAGCACCTCCAATTACGGGTTATATTGCAGCTCCTGCACAGGTTTGACACTAAAAAATTCTACGATTTCTGCAAACAACGGCGGAATAGGTGTACAGGGTACAAATGGATCTCCCGGAGGAACAGGTCTTACCGCAGGATCTACAGGCGGAGACGGTTCCTGTGATTTGACGCTCTCGAATAACGGCGGTATCGGAGGAACAAGTTCGTGTTCAAGAACCGGAGGAACAGGTGGAAGTGGGGGTCAGGGAAATCAGAATGGAGTTTCAGGCAGCACCGGCACGGGCAATACGCCCGGGGGAGCCGGCGGAAGTCCGGGCATAACAGGTAGTGCAGGACAAAACGGAACAACTGGATCAGCTGGAGCGATTGGTAATGACGGCCTTGGTGGAAGCGGGGGAGCAATTTCGAATGGACTTTGGATCGGGAATAATGGGGGGAATGGCCTTAACGGTGCACCTGGAAATGGTGGCGGTGGTGGGGGCGGCGGAGGTGGGCAGACGGGTCCTTTAGGAGGAACCGGTAATGCCGGAGGCGGAGGCGGCGCCGGAGGTTGCGCCGGTAATTTTGGAACCGGAGGCACTGCCGGCGGCGGGTCAATAGGGATTTTTCTGATTAACAGCACCGGCTTCGTGCTTATAAATAATACCATACAAAGCAGAAATGGTGGTGCAGGAGGCAGAGGTGGAACAGGCAGCAGTGGCAGCTTAGGAACTGCAGGTGCATTCGGTGGTAGTATCTGTACTACCGAAGTAGGTATGGGTGGAAAAGGAGGAGACGGTGGAGCCGGAGGAAGGGGTGGTCATGGTGGTGGTGGAGCCGGGGGTATTTCCTTTGCGATTTATAAATCAGGAACAACAATTACAACAACCGGAAACATTTTAGTTTTTGGGTTCGGAGGCGCGGGAGGAGGCTCTTCAGGACAAAACGGCGCTACGGGTGCATCGGGAAACGAGTTTTGAAAAAATTAAAGGCGCAAATGTTTTGCGCCTTTTTTCAAACTTTTATAAGCTGGATGATCTGAAGTAAATTTCTCAATTCCACCCCTATCAATTAAATTCTTTTACTTTTTTTAATTTTTAATTTTTAATTCATCACCGGGGCTATCTAACAAAACCTCACGACAACAATTGTGTCTTCAAAAATGTATAAGGATCTATTGAAAAGAAGTTGTCTTTTTCTTCCTGTATGTTCCCCAAATCAATTTCCAGGAAAGAATCGCCTTCCCGCACCTTCCAAAGGTAGATCGGGTTTTCAGCATCCCCCTCAGGATAGATCTCCGGTAACATGGCTGCGAGCAGACCATTCCAGCATGCTTCCTCCAATCTTTCGATTTCGGTAAGGCGTTTCTGATTCACCGGCTCCGAATTATCGCAGATCTCGCGGGAAGAGAAACTCGTTCCCGTCAATAACAAAATCTCCTGTTGAGTAGAATGCTTTTTCATACCTGTCAATTTAAGTGTCCTGATATTTAGACGTACAAATCGGAATGAAGTAACAAGCTGATAAATAAGAATATTGTTAAAATGCGATACTCCTGTAATTACATCAAAAACCGGACAGCAAAAACAGGTTGATTGAAGGGCTTCCAAATACTTGTTCTGCACAGCCCAAAATATAACGGTGTTTTATATGCGTAAAGTGTATGGAATCTGACTTCCTTTTTTCCCTGAAAGCCACGTCCCTTCCCAATTCTGGACAAAACAAATAGAGGAAAAACACGTTAAACTTTATTCAGAATATTCAATCCTATCTACAACTCAAAAAACCCAATATGAAAAGAAAAATCACTTCCTTATTGTCCGTCATGGCAGCATGCGGATTATTAATTCTAGCGTGTACAAAGGCAGACATTAATTTCAATGCGGATTCTGTAGCAAACCTTCAGGTACAGTCAGATGATCAGTCCAGATTTTCCGCAGAATCTGATGCGGTTTCTGACGACGCCAATCTTCTGTTAAACGATCCATCTTTTAATTCAGGTTTCAATGCGTCTGAAACACAGGCGAGTTCATTGAACAACATTATCTGTGATGCAACTGTTGCAGTGGATACAATGAGTAACCCACGAACAGTTACGATCACCTATAATGGAACAAATTGTGGTGGAAATCGTACCAGGAAGGGACAGGTTATACTTTCTATGCCCGCAGGAATGCACTGGGGTGATGTGAACGCAGTTCTTACTGTAAACATCAAGAACCTGGCAATCAAACGTCTTTCCGATAACAAAAGCATCACCTTAAACGGTATTCATACAATAACAAACGTTACCGGTGGCCGACTGATTAACCTGCCAAACTTATCTTCAATCGTACACAGGGTAAGCAGCAGTAACATGTCAGTTACATTTGATGATGGTTCACAACGTACATGGCAGGTTGCCAAGCAAAGAACCTTCACTTATAATAACGGTGTCGTTATTACAATTACAGGTTTACATTCCGATGGCAGTCATGAAGGAATTGCTGAATGGGGTCTGAACCGTTTTGGTAAAGCTTTCTCTTCTGCAATTACGCAGGCTATTGTATTGCGTCAGGATTGTTCTTTCCGTATCGTAAGTGGTGCTATACAACACATCCGTGCCGATATTACAACATCAGCAACCTTTGGTCTTGATATAAGTGGAAACAGCACAACTTGTCCGGGAACTGGTAATTACTTTTTGCAACTTATCTGGACAGACAAAACGGGCAAAGAGTATAAATTCATACTCCCTTACTAATATTATTTTCTATTCAAAATAAAAACCGCCTTAAACATGGCGGTTTTTTTTATTTTGATGCATGAAGCAAGCGTCCGTGTCATCTCATCAAATGAACTATTTTTAATACTTCATCGTTAATTCAATACCAATCATAATAAATTCCAGTTTCCACTTTGCAACAGGTTTTGTCATACCAGGTTTCGGACAGCATTGATATTAAATTATTCAAAACAGCATTTAAATCAGAAGTTCTTCACAGTGATTCGGATGAATTGTGTTACAAAACGGGACCGGATACATTCGTTTCTGTTTTTAAATATGGGGTTGTTTGTTTTCTCAATTTCGAAGTGCTTAAGATCTCAGAATTTTTGCGATTCATTGCACCGTATTGTAAAAATCTATTCGAACAAACGCTTAGTGAAGAATTTCAAATTGAAACAAATGCGGCGGAAGATAAGTTCGGGTATAACAAGATCGAGATCAAAAAGAGCGACAATGAGATTTTCCGGCTCATCATGCTGAACGTTTCACAATCTGTGGCGCTGGATTATTATTCCGAACAAACCAATAAACTACTGGAAGAAACCAATTCACATACACTCTACCTCGAAAGAAAAGGGAAGCTGGATATCTCCGGAAGAAATTTAAAAAAATATATCGGCAAAACATTAAACCTGAAAAACCGGATTGCCGAAAACCTGTACATTTTTGATTCTCCTGATGAAGTATGGGAAGATGAAAACCTGAATAAAATCGACCAGAATCTGAAACGCACTTTCGACCTGCAGGAAAGATTCCGTAATATCCAGGAAGGCCTGGGAATTGTAAAGGAAAACCTTGAACTATTCAAAGACATTCTTCAATACCGGAACAGTAATTTTCTGGAATGGATTATCATTCTGCTGATACTTGTTGAAGTCATCAACCTGATTATCGAAAAGTTGTTCAATTGATCATAATTTCTAAAAAATCACTCGCCCGGGTGATAGGTTTTTTCTGCATACTTCAATACATCCTCTTTATAAAACAATACATCCTTGAATTGACCGTGCGTATACATTTCCGCCTGATCATTGAAATGTCCGGACGAGGGATCACCACTTTCTCCCCCGGCCAATAGTGATTTTGCAATGATCCGTTTTCCAAATTCCACTGCGCAGATGAAGCTATTTCCACTTACACCATATCGTTTTGAGGTGCCGGGAAAATAGCTGCTATTATATGAAGGCAGCATTCCCCATAATGCAGATGCGAACGGAACCGGCAAACTGGGTTGCCTGTCATCATGTTTTTGTTGTAATGCCCCTGAAATCCGCTGGAACCTGTTTATCTCTCCCCACGGAATTTTCCAGGTGCCTTGTCGGAGCGTTAATTGCTTTATAGTAATAAATAGCGGGAGCAATAAATCGTTCGGCGTTGCTTTCGCGACAAACATTTTTGTAAGTTCTACCTGGTCGGGTTCACCCTGATCGATATACACCCGTTGTATGGCAGGATTAATTTTTTGCGCCCATTCAATAGCAACTGTTGTAGCTATAGACGTTGCAGAGGATTGATAATCCCATTCCCTTAATAATGCAATGGGTTCTTTCAATTGTTGAAATAACGAGTCGGACGGAACCAGCGAGGTATCGTATGCATTGAGTAATGCAGGTATCAATAAGGCAAAAGCAGAGAGATACCTGTCGTATCCTTTCTCAATGATTTTATTCAGTGTAAATCCGGTTTCATTTTGTAGCACTCTTACGGCATTAACCCCACGAAAATTTTCACCATCAGGTGCCATATACGCAGGAAAATTCTTCCGTGCGGGATCTAACGCTCCTGTTGCAGTGAATGGAGTTGAATTACAATTCTGGATAAATCCTGACGGGGGATTATAATAATGCACCGTTCTATCCACGGGATGTAAGCCTTTCCAGGCAGTTGCCGAAGTACTTCCGTCAACAGGGTGAGCCCAGTTAAAGCTTGTATCGCGGATGGGAATATAGTTTCCGTGCCAATAGGCAATGTTCCCGTTTATATCAGCAAATACAGTATTGTTCGAAGTATTCGCACGCAGATCCATTACTTTTTTATAATCTTCAAAGCCTTTCGCCTTTGTGCGAAGCCAGCTTTGCATGAGGCTTGTAAGCGAACGGTTATTAGATCTGAGGCTGATCCATTTTCCGTTTCGCTTTGCCATCACCGGGCCGTGATTTGTGTAATAACAAATAAATGATTTTGAAAGGATGGCATTTTCCGAATGATATCGGATGACAATTTTTTTAGATCTGACAGGCTGCAACTTACCATCATATTCATAAAACAATTTATTATTTCGGGTAATGATCTTTTCTTCATAAGTATCGGCAACATCAACACTGCTCGAGGTATGCATCCATCCACAGTATTCATTGAAACCCTGATAAACAAAGAATTGTCCCCATGTCACAACACCATAAGCATGCAGTCCTTCATCACTTACTACGTGAACTTCCGGACGGAAATAAAAAGTTACATGCGGATTGATATACAAAATTGCATTGCCGGACGCAGTTTTAGACGGAGCTAATGCGAACCCATTCGAACCTGTCTGCCGCTCCGCAACTTTCAAAACCGCAGAGGCATTTCCTTTGGTGGAGTCAAAGAAATTTTTTAGATCTGTAGTTGTAACATCTGCGGTGCTGATCGCACCGATACTTCCATCTGTCCACAGTAACGGGTACCAGGGTTTGAAACGGTTGATCAGCGCCGGTTTGACGGAAGGATTTTTATAGAGATAATAATTTACTGCGGATGCATAAGCATTGAGTAATTTCTTCAGCCAGGGTGCTGCTTTATTGTAATCCTGGATTGCTTCAGTAGAATCGATTAGCATCCGTATTAGCAGGTCATCATATATATCCGTTTCGCCATTCACTTCCGAGAGCCGACCGAGCTTTTCAATGTAATTCATTTCAACGCGCTTAAAATCATCTTCACATTGCGCATACAACAGACCGAAAACAGCATCTGCATCTGATTTACCATAAATGTGAGGGATCCCCCAGTTGTCGCGAATGATTGTAACTTTCCGGGACTGACTTTCCCATCCTTTTATTTCCGATGCTGTAAATTTTTGAGCTAATAACGAAAGAGGAAAAAGGAAAACAATTAAGAATTTCATAGTACAAATTGTAGTTTCTTCAATTTGAAGATAGAATGGTCGATGCAAAAAACATATTTTTATTTCATCCCCGGGAATTTTTATTATTCAGCCGTTCGTTTTGACCGTTTAAAAAAGCATTATGAAAATAAAATGCATTTCTTCCGATCGCATATTTTCCTTCGTAAAATTTTTTCTTTTCTGGACAACAGTCCTCTCAGTTACAAATAGTATCTCGCAGCCTTCCTCCATACACCCATTAAGAGTAGCGATCGCCGGTACAACACACGGACATGCCGGATGGATACTTGGAAAAAAAGATACCTCCAGCGTCATCGTTGTCGGAATTTATGAACCCAATGAAACGCTTACTGCACGACAGGCAAAGCAATACAACCTTTCTGAAAAACTTTTTTACCGCAATCTCGATGAGATGCTTTCTATTGTAAAACCAGAAGCCGTGGTAGCATTCGGGTCCATCTTTGATCATCTTGCAGTCGTCAGGGCATGTGCACCGAAAGGGATCCATGTGATGGTGGAAAAACCGCTGGCTGTGAGTCTCGACCATGCCAGGCAAATGGAAGCATTGGCAAAAAAATACGGCATTCATCTGCTTACGAATTATGAAACTTCCTGGTATCCCACTACGGTAAAAACCTATGAGCTGGTGCATGACAGTAATTTTGTTGGCGCCATCCGGAAAACTGTTATTCATGATGGTCATGAGGGCCCGAAAGAAATCGGAGTAAGCAAAGAATTTTTTGAATGGCTTACTGATCCCGTAAAAAACGGAGGCGGTGCACTCATTGATTTTGGTTGTTATGGTGCCAACCTGATGACTTATCTGATGAAAGGTGAAGTTCCACGGTCGGTCACGGCAGTTACAAAACAATTCAAGCCGGATATTTATCCCAAAGTGGATGATGATGCAACCATCATTGTTAATTATGCGCATGCTGAATGTATCATACAGGCATCCTGGAACTGGCCATTTGGCCGCAAGGACATGGAAGTGTATGGTGAGAACGGATATATAATCGCGGTGAACAATCAACGCCTTCGGCTGCGCGGAAAATCTGATAAACAGGAAAATTCCATCGAACTAAAACAGGGGGAGGTGAAAGTTTTTACAGATCCTTTTGTCTACCTCGAAGCAGTTGTACGGAAAAAAATACTGCCGCAACCACATGACGTGTATTCACTCGAAAATAATATGACAGTAGTCCGGATACTGGAAGCCGCCAGGCAGTCTGCTAAATCAGGAAAAACTGTAAGAATGTAAATGTTCCAAATCCAATAATTCTAAACTCAAGTTCAAGCGAAATGTTCATGATAATTATGACTATCCCATGGCATGAACATTGCAAATTCATATGGAATTCATAGAGGCCATTTTGTGTCTTATCGTTTGAAATAAAAAAAGCTATATGTTGAAACGCGCTTTATTGCCAATTCTTTGTTGTTTGTCCTTCCTTGCAATCAATGCACAGGATACGGTAACAATTACGCCGGTTTCGTCTATTCGCAGCGATGTTGGTGTACGAAACAATGTATATCATTATAAACCTGCAGTTGACATTCCGTATACACTTGCTGCTGTTGCTTTTGATCTGTATGCATTTGGAAAAATTTACAATAAGGATGCGCCAACACCGGGAGATATCGACAACTTGAAAAAGTCAAACATCAATGGCTTTGACAGGTGGGCTGCTGATGTATATAAAGGCGAAGGTCCCGCAAAAACGAGTGATCTTTTTTTCTATGCATCCATGCCGCTTCCTTTATTATTATTTTTTGATCATGATATCAGAAAAGACATGGGCACGGTGAGCCTGATTTATCTGGAAACAATGGCCACCAATGGAATATTTTATACCGGTTCTGCGTTGGCATTTGACCGTTACAGGCCCTTCGCTTATGTTCCAACTGCATCTAATCCCCAAGATCCTTTCAGAATTGATCAACAATTAAATGGAAATGCCCGCAATGCATTTCTTGCAGGCCACCCATCCCTTGTTGCCACCTCTACATTTTTTATTGCTACAGTGTACAGTGATTATCACCCGGATTCAAAAATCAAATGGTTGTTCTATACCGGGGCGGCAGTTGCGACAGGAACCACTGCATATCTACGCCACCTGGCAGGAAGACATTTTCCCTCGGATCTCATTGCAGGAACTGCTGCGGGAACTTTATCGGGCATTCTCGTTCCGCGCTTTCATAAAAGAAAACAATTCAAAAATCCAAACCTGAGCATTCTTCCCTTCAGTGGGCAGTCGCACGGTCTGGTGATGAAATATAAACTGTGAAAAACAGTGTTAAAAAACTTGCATCTTTATTAAAAAAACCAGTCTCTGAAATACTTTTTTTTAATGAATACCGTAAATTTGTTCCTCACTAAAGAAAAGGAGGTATTCATGCAATCTACAGATCAGTCATGGACACTTTCCTTAACTATCGGTTAAGGTTAGTGTTCATCAAAATAATCTGCTGACCTCAGGTCAGGAGCCACTAACCCGGTTAGTGGCTTTTTTATTTATTTTGATGCGCGTCGTTAAAGAATTCCTAAGATCCCTTCCTGATTCAACTATAAATACGATGTGTCTGAAATTATCCGTTAGCTTTCAGTACGCTTTCCGGCTGCATTTTAGTGCGTCAAATATCTTTTCTCATTCTGATACCATATGAGCGTCCCGGCAAATATGTAAGAGACATTTACCCAACAGATGTTGATCACGCGACTTGTACAATCGTTATGATTGAAGTATTGTGTAAATACAATAGGTTTTTCCGAGGTAATTAAAATAATATGTGTTCAAAGGGGATGCAATCGTAACCTTTTCGCGTACCAGCCGTTTTACTGATACCGAATTTTCTGAACTAACCTGCCAACTTATGGAAGTTTATATTACTACGGCTACAGAATCAGATGTTTCCCTTCTCACCTCACTCGGCCGTATTACTTTCGAACAAACTTTTGCACATGACAATACAGCCGCCGATATGCAGCTCTATCTGATGCAGAATTTTAATGAATCACAGATCCTTGACGAAATTCATGATCCTGCTTCCACTTTTATTGTTGCCTATGTTGATCAGGAACCCGCAGGTTATGCGAAAATGAGGGAGAACGCACTTCCACCCGGTGTATCTCCGAGCAAGGCGTTAGAAATTGAAAGAATTTATGCAAAACAGGAATTTATCGGAAAGAAAATCGGAAAAGCGTTAATGGAATACTGTATGAAATATGCCCGAAATGAACAATATGAAATGATCTGGCTGGGTGTCTGGGAAAAAAATGTGCGCGCCATCCATTTCTATGAACGATGGGGATTCACTGTTTTCGGAAGCCACCTTTTTATGTTGGGCACGGATGCACAAACGGATCTGCTAATGGTGAAAAAAATAGAATGACCAGGCCCTGATCCAGAACTAAGATTTTTGAAGATTTCCTATCTTCAAGCCTTATGAAAAGTCTTTTCAATGCAGCTGATAACCAGGAACTGATAGATCGGATTAACTTATTGACACCTGCCGCAAAACCTGTCTGGGGAAAGATGCATGTCGCACAGATGCTCGCACACTCGCAGGCACCACTCAAAGTTGCATTTGGCGAATTGAAATTGAAAAAGGGATTGTTTGGAATGCTGTTCGGCCGAATTGCTAAAAGAAAAATGCTTGCTGCACCGGTTTTCAAAAAAAATCTTCCGACGGATAAAAACTTCCTGGTTCAACATGATGTGAACTTTGAAGAAGAAAGAAAAAAACTTGTTGCACTCGTACAACGTTTCCATCAGTCAGGTGCAAAAGGGATAATGATGGATGACCATCCCTTTTTTGGAAAACTGACTTCGGAAGAATGGGATATACTTCAATACAAACACCTGGATCACCATTTACGGCAATTCGGAGTTTAAGCACGGCAGCACCACTTTTCTTCTTGTTTTTCGATTACTTTTTCTCCTAACTTAGAATGATTGATTCACCTACCAACGATTAATTACATATGAAATCAAAAAAATCAAAAGCAGAAAACACAAATAGCCGGAGAAGCTTTCTCCGTAACACAGCGCTCGCTGCTGCCGGCTTTTACATAGTTCCCCGTCATGTGCTCGGAGGCAAAGGCTACGTGGCGCCGAGTGATAAGCTGCTTATTGCAGGAATTGGTGCAGGAGGTAAAGGAGGAGATGATATCCGCAAATTTTCAAAAAGTCCAAATGCGGAAATTGCTTTTCTGATTGATGTGGACGACAGACAATGTGTAGAAAACCGTAAATTATTTCCAAAGGCAAAATTTTACCAGGACTGGCGCGAATTATATGCTAAAGAAAGCAAGAATTTCGACGCCGTATCCGTAGGAACACCGGATCATAACCACGCCATCATGGCTTTTCATGCAATGCAGCTCGGGAAACATGTGTATGTGCAAAAACCGCTTACCCATGATATTTATGAAGCACGCATGCTGACAGAAGCAACAAAAAGGTATAAGGTCGTTACGCAAATGGGAGATCAGGGTTCATCCAATGACGGGATCCGGACGCTGAAAGAATGGTATGATGCAGGATTGATCGGTGAAGTGCATACGGTGCATTGCTGGACCAACAGGCCTGTGTGGCCGCAGGGGATTCCCTGGCCGACAACACCCGCTCCTGTTCCTGAAGGATTAAATTGGGATCTGTGGCTGGGCACCGCAGCGAAAAAAGATTATGTTGAAAACGTAGTGCCTTTCAATTGGCGCGGATGGTGGGATTACGGTACCGGGGCACTGGGGGATATGGGATGCCATATTATAGGTCCCGTTTTCAAAGTACTTGAACTCGGATATCCGACAGAAATGAACTGCAGTGTCAGTACCATTTATTCCGGCAATTTCACTCAGGCACATTATCCAGACAGCGGACCCGTATCTTCTGCCGTGCATTTCCTGTATGAAGGCAAAAATAAAAAACCAATTAAGTTACATTGGATGGATGGCGGCATACAACCGGAAAGACCCGATGAACTGGGACCGAATGAAGTGATGGGAGACGGTGGCAATGGTGCATTGTTTGTTGGAACAAAAGGAAAAATGATGTGTGCGACTTATGGACAAAATCCGCAATTGTTGCCAACATCTAAAACGAAGGAGACAAACCTTCCGCAAAAATATCCTCGTATTCCCGGTGGTGCTGAAGGACATTATGTGCAGTGGGTAGACGCGTGCCGCGCAGGTTACGGAAAAATGCAGGTGGACTCACCTTTTGTCGAGTATGCAGGCCCGCTTACAGAATGTATTCTAACAGGAAACCTTGCGTTGCAGGGATTCAATTTCCGCGAAGCACGTACAACAGGAAGAGGATTCAATTTCCCCGGTCGTGGCATTACGTTGAAATGGAATGGACCGGAAATGAAAGTCACGAACTTCGACCAGGTAAATCAATATATAAAAAGATCTTACAGACCCGGCTGGCCGGAATTGAAATTCTGATGGTGGAATGTGAGGTATCGGGTATCAGGTATCAGCTGTCCCTTATTAATTAATTGCTTATTGCTTTTAGATGGTATGAGGTATGAGGTATCAGTTATCTCTTATTGATTAATTGCTTATTGCTTTGTTCGATGAGAGATGATATAAGGTGATATGATTTTTATAAGGTGATATGATTTTTAATAGGTGTAAAATATTTCAACTGGGATACCTGATAGCTGATACCCCATACCTCATACCCCATACCTCATACCCCATACCAACCCTGATTCTAATTCGAATCTTGTCGTTGGCCACTTCCCATTGTCCCCTTGGACTGATTTGATTCTTTTGAAGGCGATTCGTTATTTGATTCTTCGCTGTTTGTGGTATTCTCATCATAACCTTCTCTTGAAGTATCGGTGTTGAATTCTTCACCTCCTCCTCTCCTGTTTTCATCTTCCATCGGATTTATTTCCTTCTTTGCTTTTCCCATAATTCTGAATTTTTAAAAGTTATTGCCTGAATAGCAGTCATCACCCCTATTGTTTCGAATTTACTTTTTTATGAATGTCTTCCACCTCTGTGATGATTCTTGCCACATTTGCATCCGAATATGTGCCATACGCATCTGTCAGTGTTCCTTTCATGCCATCACAGGTTTCGATCAGATATGTTATTTCCATATCATCAGGATCTGATATTCCTTCTTCCCTGAAATAATTGGCGACCTTGATATCCTCGGCGCGATAAATTTTACCGGTTCGTAATAACTCCAATCCTTCTTCTGTCCCCCTGAATTGTTCAGTAAATCCCTGTCTATCTGCTTTATCAACGTGTTTCGATGTAACGGTCAGGTTTGGCTGTTCCTCATTGGCATTCCTGATTACATTTTCCACTTCTCCGCGTAGTTCCTCTTGCATGCTGATTGTTTATTATACTGATAGGAAATTCTTTGCCATGACTGGAATCCCCGCCATGTACGGTATGATTTTTCGATATTTTACCGGGTGCGCTGCCTAAAGGCGCACAGGCGCTCTATTATGGCATGTATCGGGTACCAACTCCCCGATTCACACGGCTTTTGATCTGTCAAACCGTGGGTAATAAATTCTACGAATGAACTGCGCGAATTTGTCCTGAAATCGTGAAATTATCCAATTCGGGGTATGCGTGAAGGCCTGTGATTTGCATCCTTAAAAACATATACACGACGTGTAATTCCATCATATGAATGACAATACTGTTAAGGCAAAGCCGTCCCATACTGTACCGCAGAAAATTGTTAGGATCCTTCTCAAGACAGTGATCGGTATCCTCGCTTTGTTTATCCTGATTATATTATTGATCCAGACCCCTCCTGTCCAAAACTTTGCAAGGAAGAAAATTCAATCTTTCCTTTCGGCAAAGCTTCATACAAAAGTTGAGATCGGCCACTTATATATCGGCTTGCCCAAGAAAATTGTATTGGAAAATGTTTATGTGGAAGACAGGCAAAAAGACACGCTCCTGTCCGGCGGAAAGTTAAAAGTTGACATCAGCCTTTTCAAACTCTTCAGCAACGTCATCGAGATTAATGAGATCAACCTCGAATCGGTGACCGCCAAGGTCAAGCGTCAGTTGCCGGATACTGTTTATAATTTCCAGTTTATCATAGATGCCTTTGCGCCGGCCAAACAACCGCAAAACACCGATTCGGCGGCAGCTATGAAGATGTCGATCGATTATGTGACACTGGATAAAATCAGATTAGTTTACCAGGATGTTGTCAGCGGCTCGGATATGGATGTGTGGCTGGAGCATTTAGATACACACATTGATCAATTTGACCCGGCGTCCATGACCTATGCCGTGCCCGTAACAAATGTGAAAGGAATCCGTGCCCGTATATATCAGAAAAAACCGCTGTTGGTCGCAGAGCCCCTGTCAAAAGATTTAGCGCAGGCCGCAGCGCCCATCCCAATTAATTTTTCTTTCAATGAAATGAAACTGGCCGATATAGATGTGGATTATAAAAATGATGTATCTGCATTTTATACACGCCTAAAACTGGGTGACCTCGCGGTGCATTCAAATAATATTGATCTTAAAAACCGCATCATCGATCTCCAGGATATACAATTGAATGAAACGGTCGCATTGATCACACTTGGAAAAAAAGAAGCTGCCCGCGTCGTAGTCAAAGAGATTAAGAAAGAAGTGGCACTTGAAGCGCAGAATGACTGGCGGATACATGTAGGGATTGTCCGGCTGGATAATAATACTTTCCAGATGGATGATCAAAATAAACCAAAGCTTCGTCACGGGATTGATTATGCGCATTTGAAAGCCGAGAAGCTGACATTTCATTTGAACAATTTGCTTTTCAGTAAAGATTCAATCGCAGGCGATGTTGTAAAAGGCACATTGCACGAACAATCAGGCTTCACATTAAATACACTGCAAACAAACTTCCTCTACGCTTCCAATCAGGCATATCTAAAAGATCTTTTGCTCGAAACGCCTGGTACGGTGCTTCGCCGGTCGATACAACTCAAATACCCCTCCATTGAGTCAGTTGCAAATGATATTGGCAAACTTGAAATGAACATTGACCTGGAAAACACACGAATCCAGGTCAAAGACATACTAACGTTTGCGCCAGACCTGCGGAGCCAGCCCGCTTTTTCAAACCCGAATGCAATGTGGCGAGCAAATGGAAATGTTTCGGGAAGTATTTCCAATCTCCGCTTAGCCCCCTTTCAATTACAGGGTTTACATAATACAAGACTTGATATCAGCGGAACAATCGATGGCCTTCCAAACATCAATCAGGTAAGAGGGAATCTTGTTATCAGGAATCTGATGACGAGCAGAAGCGATATTCAATTACTCGCGCCACGCGGTACAATTCCTACAACCATCACCATTCCTGAAAACATGAATTTGCGGGGAACTATCAGAGGTGGCGTCAATGCAGTCAATACAAATCTTCAACTAAACACTTCTCTTGGTAATGCATCTATAAATGGTACACTTCAACATTTAATGAACCCGGTGGCCTTGCAATACAATGTAAAGGTGGGAGCGAGAAATCTAGCGCTGGGTACCATTCTCCAGAACGAAGCTTCCTTTGGTTCATTCAGTGCAGATCTCACTGCTTCAGGAACAGGAACAGATCCTAAAACTGCAAGAGCCAAATTCAATGGAGTTATTCATTCAGCCTATCTGAATAAATACAACTATACAAACGTATTGCTCGAAGGATCCTATATTGACCAGCGTGCTGTGGCAAGTGTCAATATCAATGATCCGAATATTGATCTGTCGTTTACGGGTAGTACTAACCTAACTTCAAAATACCCGTCGATACATGTCGATGCATTCATCGACAGCATTAAAACAAAACCATTACAGCTGACACCCCAGCCTGTATT
>DATLDA010000329.1:0-2796 GCA_035526135.1 Flavitalea sp. | reverse complement strand
AATACATGGACCACAATTACCAATAACGTAAGGAACCAGTTTGGTACAACCATGGCTTCTATTATTGATATCATGGGCCTGCAAAGGTGGTATGGTGATCTCGCTATTGATGGTCTGGGAAATATGTGGATGGTCATTTCTGGAAACAATGATTTTGGATTATTTAAAATCACTGCACCGTTACCTACAACCCCGGTAGCGAGTCTTACCGCCAGACAAATGTTAGCACCCACTACTCCATCGCCAGCCGGTTCATTTGGAGGAATTGCCTTCAATTCTACAGGTCAGATGTTGATGAGTTCAAACTCTCCCTCGAATAAATTATACAGGATGAATGACGACTATACACTAACGCTTTTATCAAATCTCGCGATGGATGGAATTGGAAACGACCTTACCAGTTGCAATTTCCCAATGGGTGTATTGGCTGCTTCATGGGTTTCATTCGAAGCGAATCTTCGTGACGCATCTACGGTCAATCTATCCTGGAATATTTTTGAGTCTGCTAACGTTTCCGGATATACGATTGAACACAGCATGAACGGTACGAATTGGGAACAGCTTGCTTATATTCAGAAAACAGGTAACGATATTTCACGTAATTATTCCTGGTCGCAGACCAATCTGCTGAACGGTACCCATTATTATCGGATTCGTAAAAATGAATTCAATGGGAATGTGGCGTATTCGTCCATAAAAAAATTGTCAGTATCATCTGGAAATTCAATAATGATCTGGCCAAATCCGGCGCAGGATGTATTGAAAGTTCAGGATGCCGCAACTACGAATCGAAATAACGAACTATTCATTTATGATCAATCAGGAAGACTTGCCAGTCAAACTGTCCTTAAACCCGGTGTCAACTCTATTAATATTCATTCGCTTCCTGCAGGATCGTATTTCGTAAGGATTAAAAATGAATATGGAGGAGTAACCAATCAAAAATTTGTCAAACAATAGCCCTTTCCCTGAACTGTCATAGGTAACAAGTCTTCCAGGACAAGCAAAAAGGCAATCGAAAGATTGCCTTTTGTTTTTTCCGTAAATACACGGTGGCGTGCTCAAATTTGCAGTAAGAAATTCCATATGACAAAACAAATCCGGATGATAGAATGTATTCAAAAGTGAAACGGCAAATTCTTCAATGACGGGCGGGTATAGCTGAGTAGAAAAGTTATTTGATGTTTGAACATTAAATTTGATATCTTTGTTTCCTTAAAACAATTTATATGGCAAAAGTTACCTGGTTGATCGATCCCGCTCATAGCGAGATACAGTTCAAAGTAAAACACCTCATGATCACTACTGTCACGGGGTATTTCAGGAAATTCAATTTGATAGTGGAGACGGAAGGTGAAGATTTCACCACCGCTTCACGGATTGAGTATACTGCGGATATCGAATCTATTGATACCAATAACGAGCAGCGCGATACGCATTTGAAATCCGCTGACTTTTTCGATGCGACCAATTCACCGCAAATTGTTTATAAAGGAAAAAAATTTGAAAAAGCAGGTGATTCCTACAAACTTCATGGTGATCTCACCATCCGCAAAACAACAAAACCGATTTCCGTTAATGTAGAATTCGGCGGCATTGTTACAGATCCTTATGGACAAACCAAAGCAGGATTTACAATCACTGGAAAAATCAGCCGTAAAGAATTCGGACTGACTTGGAGTGCAGTTACCGAGGCCGGCCAGGTAGTTGTCAGCGATGAGATCCGCCTGAATGCAGAAGTCCAGTTAATAAAGCAGGCGAAATAGTTTCACTTCGAAATTTTAAGTTCTTAGTTCTAAATTCTAAGTGAATAATACCAATATGAGATTGTCACTCAGAACCAAGAACTAAGACCAGATGTGGCAACTCTTTTCCGTGGCCATTTCTTATATTTGCACCCCGCTGCCCAGATGGCGAAATTGGTAGACGCACTGTGTTCAGGTCGCAGCGTCCGCAAGGATGTGCTGGTTCGAATCCAGTTCTGGGCACGCTTTTAGCCTTGTAAGTCTCGATTTACAAGGCTTTTTTTTGCATCAACACAGTACCCTTCCTCTGCTGCTTTGGAATTCTTCACGCAAAAAGACACCAGCGATGACGGCAATAAACATGATATAACAAACATGTTGCGGCAATCGAGACAATAGTGAGTATCACTTTTTTAATTCGTTGATCCACGCTTTGGCAGGGTTTATTACAATCTTGCCAGGCACAGGTTTATACGACAGATCCTTCGGTGCTTTTAAATACTCAAGGAGTTCTTTATTCATATCAAAGCTTACAGCAATTTCAGGAAAAGGTGGTATCATTCTCCATGCTGTAATCGTATCCCTGTTTTTTAAGATACCTTGGAAATAGCATTGCCTCGATTGTCTGCGCTTGAAGTTTTTTCCTGTATAAGCGATATACACAATTGCGGTAATTGTATCATTGCGAATATCATATACTCCCCAGGCATTAGCACCTCCTTTTATGGTACTATAATGTTGCTGCCAAAATATGAACTGAGCCGAATCAAGTGAGAAAGCCAGATAGTAAAGTATCAAACCGTTATCGAAAAAGAAAACCGGACAATCCAAATATGGCGTATCCACATATTTAGTGGGCACTCCGTTTTTATATGCAGTTGGATGATTTAAAAGTTCCTTTTCGATAAAATGATAAGCACCATCCATTTTTAGGCGGCTGTTTGCCAGCGGTTGGGTCCTTTTCAATAATCTCAAAAATTCACCATTTGCTTTTTCAGTATAGACACACGAAATGCTTCCGCAAAACAGAAGCACTAATAGTATGACTTTA
>DATLDA010000323.1:0-2821 GCA_035526135.1 Flavitalea sp. | reverse complement strand
AACTGCAGCGTCAGAATTTCGAAATTCGAAAGTGATTGCCAGTTATCAGCTAGTTTTTCAATGTGCAGGTCAACTACGGTTTTAGCCGGCTCCAGATGTTGCCGCGATTTCGTTGCATCATATTGTTTTACTAAATTCTTCAGAGCAGTGGGCAGTTCATGTACTTCTGCATAGGGCTTACCTGGATATTCATCAAAAAGTTTATAAGAAAAAGTTGCTTCCCCTTTCTCCTTCAATTGCTGAATGCGCGAAAACAATTGCTTCGGTTTCAGTTTCAATGATGCTTCGTAATGATCCGCTTTGTTCTTGTCGGGTTGAAGCAGAGAAAATTCAAATATAAAGGTGGGACTGTCATTCAGATTTTCAAATGGAACATCATGAATGTAAAAATCTTCAAATGCATGTACCTGGTTCGACAATTCAAAATCGGACTTTCCAAAATAATTCACTTTGTAATCGAAGCGGTATCCTGAAGGAGTTCGGTTAACAAGGTGGACTTTCAGGGTCTCCACTACAGCATCGCCGAATTCATCATCGTCCATTACGGGCACAAAGGTGATCCACACGCCGTCAATTACTTTCGGAGTTTTGGTTTTATTCTCCGAAGGAACTTCATCAATAAATTTTTTGGGCTTTTTTTCGGGGAATAATTTTTTTTCAGTGAACCGCTTAAAATAAGGAAAATCAAGCTGGTCGATATATGCGGGAAATTTAACACCCCGAACGTCAACCATTACCATCTTGTCGTTGATCGTATCCACCACCTCGCCTTCCTCATTCGAATGACGCACCACCACCTTATCACCAACCTGGAATTTCATGTGCGAGTATTAGGTTGCAAAAATACACAAACCTGTACTGATCGAAAGGAACATAATGGACGCTATAAAATCGGTGCAAGTTTACTTTTCCGGTAGCCATACAGGAAGTAGATGATCAGTCCGGCGGCCATCCATACGAAAAACCAAATCCAGGAAATGGCAGGTATCTCAATCAACAGATAGGCACAAAATAATACACCCAGGATAGGTATCAGTGAATAATTTTTCCAGAATGTAAGCAGGGTCAGAACAGGTAATACCAGTAATGCATAGACGAGGAATAACGACTCCTGCATTCCCCGCGCAAGAACTGAGTTTTTTAATTTTCCTTCACGCGCATACTGTACGTGTACGTCTGTGTCTGCTGGAATAATTAGCACAGCAGAATCTAAGCCTTTGGCATTCAATACTTCGATATCATTCACAGCAATAACAACATCTTTTGGTTTCAGTCCCACACGATCAGCGGCTGATTTTTCAGGCACCTGTGAAACTTCCATTCCGTTCCGCATAAAAGCTGAATCTTTTTCACTGATCATTGTGGTGCTTTCACTTGCCGTCATTCCTAGAGGGGGATTGGTTTCGAGGGTTTTTCCAAAAACCTTATAATCGATCGCATTTCGGATCCTGTCAGACATCAGGAAAAAAAATCCAATGGCAAGCAGTAAAACAATATAACGGCCATGTATATACGGTAATCGAAATCCCTTTTTACCTGCATTGCTGATTCTTGGAAGTAACAATACGCCACCGGAAACAAGAACGAAAGCAAACAACGTTCCGATACTTGTGAGATCTGTCATGCGTGAACTTTGCATGAACAGCGCGGGAACTGCAACAATGATACCTGTGACGATGGTTGAAAAATAGGGCGTCTGGTATTTGCGGTGAACTTTTGCAAAGGCACCCGGAAGTAATCCATCCCGACTCATACTCATCCAGATACGCGGCTGCCCTAACTGGAACACGAGCAGAACGCTCGTCGTTGCAACCACTGCACTGATTGCAACAATATAACTGATCCACTTCTGCCCGATGCGTTCGAAAACAAATGCAAGCGGATCGTTCACATTCAATTCAGAATAATGCACCATACCTGTAAGCACGAGTGCGATCAGAATATACAACACCGTGCATATGATAAGTGAGTACATCATGCCTTTTGGCAGATCACGTTGCGGGTTGCGGCATTCTTCGGCCGTTGTTGAAATGGCATCGAAGCCGATGTACGCATAAAATACAGCGGATACACCTTTCAATACTCCTTCGAATCCATTGGGAAGAAAGGGGCTCCAATACGAAGGCTTCGCATAAAAAAATCCGAGGATGATTACAAAAATGATAACTGCAATTTTGAAAATAACCATGAAGTTTGCACTCTTCTTGCTTTCCCGGATCCCGATATAGGTTAGACACGTTATGAGACATACAATGATGAAGGCAGGAAGGTTAATAAACAATCTGTTCCCACCAACCACCGGTGCTCCATTCCATGCATTCAATACCGCCTGCATGTCGTTCGTCACGGGAACCCCTGCCTGTATGGACTGTTGTGTAGTCTCATAAGCGGTTTGCGCAGTGGTGGGGTCGACCGTCAGCCAGCCGGGTAATTGAACACCTATTGCTTCAAGCAGGTGATTGAAATAGCTGCTCCACGAAATGGCAACAACAATATTTCCAATCGCATATTCCAAAATCAATGCCCATCCTATGATCCATGCGATCAATTCTCCAAATGTTACATACGCGTAGGTATAAGCGCTTCCTGCAATCGGAACGCGACTGGCGAATTCTGCATAGCAAAGTGCGGAAAAGCCACAGGTAATAGCGGTGAGCACAAATAATAATGATATACCGGGGCCCCCGTTAAACGCAGCGGTGCCTATCGTAGAAAAGATACCCGCTCCCACTACGGCAGCGATTCCCATGAAAGTAAGATCTCTGACTGTGAGAATTTTTTTTAGTTTGCTCCCCCCGTGTCCGTCAGGTAATCCTTCTCC
>DATLDA010000322.1:0-13272 GCA_035526135.1 Flavitalea sp. | reverse complement strand
CCAGTGGTGCTTCCGATATTCAGATCACTATCAATAAAGAATTGAATGCTCAGGCTTCAGGGGCCAGCAGCATACAGTATCGTGGCAACGGTGTGATCCGTGATCTGAAAACCGGCGGCGCGAGCAGTATTTCAAGGAAAGGTTAATTCAGCTTTTCAGGATAAAGGGTTCGCCTCTTAAAAGGCGAACCCTTTTTCATACCGTGTTGGGATTCAGTACAGAACTTTTCTTTTTCGGATTGATTTCACAAAATGACAACACGATTTTTATTAAAATCTCATTTGGACTGAAAGGTCAAAACGACTTACCTTTGCGACCCACATCGCGAAGTAGAGCAGCGGTAGCTCGTCGGGCTCATAACCCGAAGGTCGGAGGTTCGATCCCTCCCTTCGCAACACTGGAAGGCTCATTTGAGCCTTTTTTTATTTGATTTATATTCTTCAGTGCGGAAGTGGTTTTTTGCAGTGTTGAAAATCAATGGAATGGGCGACTATTTTTTCACCAGACTACCGTAGTCTTAAGAAAACCGTAGTGTGCCGCGAACCTTCGTCATCTCCTGGGTTCATTCCTTAGAAGAATTCAAAATCACACCAAACATTAAACAAATTCAGAGGTTAGCAGAAATAAATGAAATCAGGGTTCGTAAACATATTTGGAAAACCAAACGCGGGTAAAAGCACTTTACTGAATGTTATCCTGGGCGAAAAACTTGCCATTGTCTCACCAAAAGTGCAAACAACCAGGCATCGCATCAAAGGCATTATTACGGAAAAAGAATATCAGGTCATCTTTTCAGATACACCCGGCATCATAGAACCACGGTATAAACTGCATGAAAAAATGATGCAGGCCGTAAAAACCGCCGTAGAAGACACCGATGTAGCCATCTATCTTGTTGACATTCGTGAGAACTGGGAAGAAGCCGACCACATTTTTAACTCGTTAAAAATTTCCGCTCCTGGCATCATCGTCATCAATAAGATCGATGAAGCCAATGCCACGCTGAAAGATGCAGCGGTTTCTTTTTTTGCGTCTAAACACTATTCAAAAAAAGTTATTCCGGTTTCCGCGCTTACAGGACAAGATGTTCCTTTGCTCGTTAGATCGATTATTGAATTCCTTCCTGATGGCGAACCTTTTTTTGAAGGAGATGAACTGACAGATCTTTCCACGCGGTTTTTGGTAGCTGAAATGATAAGAGAAAAAATTTTTTTATTGTATCAGGACGAGATTCCTTACCATACCACGGTCATCGTAAACGAATACAAGGAAAAAACAACCCTGGTGAAAATCGTTGCTGATGTGATTGCGCAAAGAGAAACGCAAAAAGGTATTCTTCTCGGTGAAGGTGGCAAAATGATCAAACAACTCGGCACGGATGCAAGAAAAGATATTGAAGCGTTTCTGGGACGCAAGGTTTTCCTGGAACTTTATGTGAAGGTTCGACCGAAATGGAGAGACAATGAAATGATGTTGAAGGAGTATGGGTATAGATAGCAGTAGGCAGTCAAAAAAATAAAATAAAATTTCTAATCGCTAAAGGTTTAAGAGGTTCCAAAATAGTCAATGGAGACAGCTGATCGCTGACAGCTGACAGCCAGAACTTCATAGCTCGATCATTCAATCATGTCAGGATTTACCATCGCAATAACAGGCCGGCCTAATGTCGGCAAAAGTACTTTCTTCAACAGATTGCTGGAACAGCGCAAAGCCATCGTTGACGATATCAGCGGCGTCACGCGTGACAGGCAATATGGTGTAGCGGATTGGACGGGCAAAACTTTCAATGTAATTGATACAGGTGGATTTGTTCCCCAAAGTGAAGATGTATTTGAAAAAGAAATAAAAAAGCAGGTACTCATTGCTGTCCAGGAAGCTGATGCGATCATTTTCATGGTCGATGCTGCAACGGGGATCACTGATCTTGATGAGGCAATGGCAGATGTCTTGCGTCGTTCTTCGAAACCTGTTTTTCTTGCAGTAAATAAAGTAGACAACCACGACAGACTGTTGGAGGCTACCGAATTTTACGGTCTCGGTTTCGACCTGATATTTTTTATTTCGTCCATGACAGGCAGTGGAAGTGGAGAATTGCTGGATGCAGTGACCGCGCTGATCAAAGAAGACCAGATAGCAAGCGAAGAAACATCTTTGCCAAAATTCGCTATCATGGGTCAGCCGAATGTAGGTAAATCGTCCCTGCTGAATGCATTGGTAGGTGAAGAAAGAACGATCGTAAGTGATATTGCCGGCACTACCCGGGATACCATTCATACGATTTACAAAATGTACCAGAAGGAATTTGTATTGATCGATACTGCAGGCATTAGAAGAAAAGCCAAAGTACATGAGGACCTTGAATTTTATTCCGTTATTCGGGCGATCAAAGCGATGGATGAAGCCGATGTATGCCTGATCATGCTTGATGCTTCTAAAGGAATCACTGCGCAGGACCTGAATATCTTCAGCCTCGCAGTGAAGAAAGGAAAAGGGATCGTATTACTCGTTAATAAGTGGGATCTATTTGAAAAGGAAACCAATACGGCACGGGATTACGAAAAAGAATTGCAAAAGAAAATTGCTCCGTTCACTGACGTCCCTATCCTGTTCATATCGGCCAAGGAAAAGCTCCGGATTTTCAAAGTAATTGAAGAAGCCCTGCTTGTTTTTGAAAACCGGCAACGAAAAGTGCCAACCTCACAACTAAATGATGTGATGCTCAAGTCGATCGAATCTTATCATCCCCCGGTCGTACGGGGTAACCCTATAAGGATCAAATACGTAACACAGCTTCCGACGCATGTTCCCAGTTTTGCATTTTTCTGCAACTTCCCGGAAGAAGTAAAGGAACCATACAGAAATTATCTCGAAAACCAGTTACGTCAGCACTTCTATTTTAAAGGTGTTCCTCTCAGAATTTTTTTCAGGAAAAAATGAGGAATCTTCTTCTAATGGCGTGAAACAGGCGAGGTATATAATTTGTATACAATTATCCGTAGCAGCTGCGAATGGGTCGGAATTCCTGAGAATATCAGTTTATATTATTTATTCAGCTTTTTGACCAGCTATTCGATTGCCGGCTTTGTCCTTCAAGGGTAATTCTGTAAATTGCCCGTCCTGACCACAAGTTCACAGCCCCTACAACCCAACCCCAATCCATCTTCCTGTGTAAGGTTACTATTATTTACCTGACTACAAACATTTCCAAATGAAGAAATTCTACGTATCCGTAGTGTGCTTACTTTTCGCAGCCCTTTCTTATAGCCAGAATATTTACTGGCGTCTGGCTCCCGGGGTTCAGGGTGATTATGATGATCCAACAAATTGGTCATTCACCCCAGGTGGCGGATCAGCGGGTGTTTATCCCAATGGTACGACCTATAATGTGATATTCGACCGGAATGCACTCGTGCGCATCGATATTGCCAATATACTGGTGAATTCAGTCACCGTGTTGTCCGGAAATACAGCTACACTTTTTACAGACAATGTTCCCGGAGGAACGAACACCTTTGCGGTGGATGACCCCACGAATGCATTGAATATTCAGGCGAATGCAACGCTGATAGATAGTGCCAACACGGGATCTTTTAAATTTAACCTCGATCCGAATGCTGTCGGCGTGGTAAATGGAACCTGGTATTTCAGTGGAAGCAATTTGGTGCCTGCCGGCGAAGGTTCTACATTTTCAGTAAACAATATTCCTTCTACTTTGAATGTAAATGGAAGGATCATTTTAAGACCGGGCAGCACTCCGGTTCTTGCTCAAGGGTCCACATTATTCTTCAATGCAAATTCTCTCTATTGGTTGGATGCTGATGGAGGGAGTGTCCCAAAGGCTACATGGAACGCCACTTCGACTATCAATCTTACCGGAGTCGTAAATACATTACCTGTTGTGAATGTCCCATCCAACCCGCATCCTGTGGGAAATGTGATTTTCAATTCACCAAATATGGCAACGGATCTCGGGTGGTCCTTAACACGCTCTCTAATCATTCAGGGAAATTTTGAATTCATCAATACCAATAATAATGTTCTGACCATAGCATCAAACCAGGGTGCTTCAGGAAGTACGGTGAGCTATACCGTAAACGGCGATTTCATCGTTCGTCCGAATGCAAACCTCGCTTTTGCCAACCCAGACGAAAATCACGAATATGTATTGAATATATTGGGTGATTATATACAAACAGGCGGAATATTTTCTATAAGGAACGATAATACACTGCCCACTTTACCCGCAACAGTAAAATTGCAGGGAGACTTCCAGCAAACCGCCGGAACATTTACCACCAATAGCACTGCAACAAGTACATCGATAGATCTTTTTGTGTTGGAATTGAACGGTACGTCTCCTCAAACGATCAGTGCGTCAAGCGGTACGATTGACAATGCCACTCACCAGGTTACACTGCGCATGAATAATGCTTCCGGAGCAACGCTGAACACGCCGTTGGAAACAGGCAGGATCAGTTTCAATTCGGCCAACAAGGGAAGACTGACAACAACTTCAACCAATGTACTTACTATAGGAAATCCGTCATCGACAGATGCACTGGTTGTGAATTCACCTTCTAATTCGGGTTATGTGAATGGTCCGGTTCGTAGAAGAACCAATGAAATGCTGGTCGCTTATTTATTACCTACGGGTAAAGGAGGCGTATATCATGGTGTGCAGGTAATTCCTTCCACTACGGCTCCTTCGATTTACCGCGGTGAATATTTCAACTTTGGCTATAGTGATCTTTCGGTGGCTTCTCCGTTACTCGGGGTAAGCAACCAGGAATACTGGGATATGAATATCGATGGTGGTACTTCTGCATCCGTACAACTTACGCTTAATGGGACAGCTGTTCCGGGAGCCGGGTTTACAGATAAAATTGCTGTAGCTACTTATAATCCACCTCCTACTGCTCCCGACTGGATTGCCTCGAAAGGAACATTTGGTACAACCCTGACACCAGGCACCAGTACCACCGGTTCTGTGCGGTCAGACATGTTGAATTTTTCCCAGGATCTTTTCACTTTCGGCTATGCACCTGCTAATTCGCTCGCTGTAGACCTGATTACTTTTAATGCTAAAAAAGGAAATGGCAACTCCGCGTTACTGAACTGGGAGATCACATTCAATAGCACGCCGGAACATTTTGAAGTGTTGAGATCAGCAGATGGCAGAACATTTACCGGAGTCGGCAATGTGCGGGGAATTGATCAGAAAGGAAAATATGATTTTACGGACTTAAGTTTACCGCAGGGAACAAGTTATTACAAATTGAAAATATTTGATCAGGATGGCGCAGTTTCTTACAGTCGAATACTTGCGGTGATCAATGGTGGTAAAGGATTTCTTATCACGTCCATGATGCCAACAATAGTGAAATCGCGTGCACGCCTTAACGTGAGTTCGACCGAAAAAGGTTCCATGCAGGTGGTCGTTTCCGACAGCTATGGAAGAATCATTCGTACGCAAATGGCAGGTATTGTATCCGGAAATCAGGAAGTCTGGCTCGACCTGAGCTCGCTGGCTGTGGGCGCATATCAAGTGACGGGTTACATGAATGGGCAGAGAACCGAAACGATCCGTTTCGTAAAGCAATAAAACTTCAAAACGTATACAAAAATCCCTTTCAGCAATGAGAGGGATTTTTTTTGTCTTTTTTCGTTTTTACATCTGGTTTTAATACACCTGCCATTTGTTGTTTCCATCCTAGTCAGGTTTTTCAACCTGGTTTATTTTGCTCAGCATAATTCGGTACAATGGATGTTTATGACGAATACAAAAGATGGCTTATTCCAAAAGTGTTGCTCGCATTTTTATTTTCATTCCAGCTTATGGATTCCAGCGCACAGAAAAAATGGGATGGAGGTGGAAATGATGATCAATGGTCGAACCCATCCAACTGGGAAGAAGATTTGGTTCCGGCCCCGGGTGACGAGGTTTTATTGGATCATTCATCGGTAGCCGGCAAGTACACAGTATTTCTCCCATCAGGATCCACTCAAACGATACTAAAAAGCATCACAATAAATCCACAAGAGGGTGATTCAATTCTAATGATACTTCCTGTTACCAATACTGCAATTCCCGGACTGCAATTAACGGGTACCGGTCATTCGCTTATTCTTTACAACAGAGCTGTTTTCACTAATGCATCAGGGGCAACTTCCGGGCAACCCGTTGTGATCAGTGATTCAATCCGGATCAACAATGGCGGTGTTTATATTCATCGCAGTGCAAGAAGTCATGCGGCCAACGTAACTGTACTTTCGGTGGGACCTGGTACAGAAGAAGGAGTTTTCGAATTTGATATCCCGGATGCATCCGCAACCATTTCGCTCAGTGACAGAAAATTTGGGAAATTGAAATTGTCAGCTTCTGCTGCAAAAGGGACTGTCAATTACATAGCAGCAGGAACACGCGGTATCCTGGTAAGATCAGATCTCGAAATCGGAAATGGCGTGGCAGTAAATCTTAATTTTTCGGACACATTACATATTGCGAGAAATTTTTTACAAAGGCGTGGAACATTCAATTGCGGAACAACAGCAAGATCACTGGTAATTGCCATTGCGGGTGATATAGAACAGTCACAGGATGGGATCATTACAGAATCCGGTTCCGGGTTGCCAACAATTCTTCTGAATGGAAGATTTCTGCAGAGGGTAGCAATGCAGGGTTTGTTATCTAACAGTATAACGTTCGCCATGAGATCAGCCGGATGTATTCTTGTTGATTCGCTGAGGCTTCCTTACAAACTTAAATTGGTTTCCGGAGTAATCAAATCATCACCGTCAGCGCTATTGGTTCTTCAGACAGGATGTATGATTGAGGCCGACAGTTTGAATAATTCTTCATTTGTAGAAGGACCAATGGAGAAACACGGACTTGCTTTTCAATCATTTTTATTTCCGGTGGGCCGGGATCAGCACATTCGCTGGCTTTGTATACGGGAAGGTACCGGGAATCTCCAGGTAGAATTCATAAAATCCGATCCGAATGCGTTGAGTAGAAATTATAGTGCAGGCCTTCATCATATCTCGCGGCTTGAATACTGGATTTTAACGGGTGATACAGAGGGACAAATTGAACTTTCATTTGATGACGTGAATAGTGGAGGCGTTACTGAGATGAATTCTTTACGCGTAGCAAGGCTGTCAAATATGGAATGGAAAGATGAAGGGAATATTGGAACAACGGGAAATGCCGGCAATGCCGGTTCAGTGGTTAGTAATCGTATCAGTGAGTCAGGTACCGGGAACCGGTATTTCACGTTGGGTTCCTCTGTTTCTAATCAAAATCCTCTCCCCATCCAACCACTTTTTATTTATGCATTTATTTCCAATGGCAATCATCGTATAGTATGGAATATCCAATCGGGAGTTTCCCCGGAATATACCGATTTGGAATTTTCCGATGATGGGATACATTTCAATCACCTCAAAAAATACTTGTTTGATCCTTTGATCAAAACATATGAGTTTATTCGTTACGATCAGAGTAAGGATGCATACTACCGGGTGTATGCAGTTTTTCCAGTTGAAAGGATATGCAGCAATATTGCTTTTGTTGGTGCTGTGCCTCTGAGCCAATGGAAGATCTATCCAACCCTGGCGTCCACCCGGCTAACGATTGAAGCGGCAGCACTGAAAAATGAAAGATGGACGATTGAGATCCTTGATACGCACGGCCGAATACTCCATACAATAAAAAGAAGTATCTCGCCCCAATCATTAAAATGGGAAATAAACATTTCTGATTTGCACAAAGGAAATTATTTTCTCTCAGCAGTAAATGAAAATGAAAAGAAAGTCTTTCAATTTATTAAACTCTGATAAATAGCTGTTGAATTTTTTGAACAAATGGATATCAGTACTTGAACACCATTATCTTTTTGATTTCTGAATTTTTCTTTTGCCTGATTTTTTGATTGGCGTGGGTCGTTGAGGTTGGTTCAGTTTGTGGGGTTGACGGGTGTTGTTCCATTGTTTCAAAAAACTTTCAACAGTTTTTTTATAGTTTTCGAACTGCTTTTCCTCATACCGGATAAATTCATTGTCGTTAAATTTTCCGACTACGGCGTCCATCTCAGCATCGGAGGAATAGATCATTTTGCGGTAAGGGTTTTTGTAATCTTTCGAACGGGATTCATGAATACTCTTTACCATCCATTCGCGGGTAGCTATGCTTTTTTCCAACAGAAGTTGAAGATCAGAATCTGAGATTTTTTTTAATTCCCGACCATGCATTGTATTCCAAACCGCTACCGCGTGATTCAGTTTACTGACAGCGTATTGGTCGGCCTGTTTTTTGTAAAATGCGTGAACATCATCCCACGATTTCAATTTTTTCATTTCAATTTTTGAAACGAGCTGTTCCACTTCTTTTTCCGGCACGAGTTGACCACCCATGTTTTTCCATTGAATGACCTCATTTCCTGCGGGCAATTCTTTTTTCAATTCATGCGGCGCTTTTAATCTTTCCGCGGCAGTGATTTTCATCAGTTCAAGGCAGACATAATAGTCAATGAGATCTTTGAATAAATGGTATGCTGTTATTGTTTTCGTAATGATCACTTTTCGTCTGCTGTTTTCAAATGATGGTGCAAGGATTTCTAATTCATTCAAAACTGCATCTTTTGACTCTAATAATTTTTGACCCACCAATTCTGAATTTTTTTGTACGCCTTCCTGACCGTTTTGTTTGCGGTGAAATGCATCTCCTGTGAGTGAACAAAATAATTTTATTGCCTGTAACAATTCATTGATGGTATCAGGTGCAAGAAAATCGAATTCAATCTGTTGTTTTTTTATTGTTCGTTTATCCCGGTCTACGTATTTCCAGGAATTACGCGCCAATGCATACATATTATACAGGAACCAATAGCCGGGCATCACTTGTAAAACATTTTTCGAAACGTCCTGGCTTATCAGTGCGAATGGTAACGGAATGTCAAGTTCAGAAGGATAATCGCCCTTCGCAAGCATTGCGTAGCTCGCGAATCTGGAATTGTGTTTCAGGCTGACACAAAGGCCCGGCCAGAAGCCACGGCCAGCCACCATTTCTCCATCCGCGCTGCGGGAATTGTGATTAGATCCGATGGTTGCACCTGCGGCCATATTGGTTTGACCCTGGAGGAGTGAGGCACACAAAAATGAATTATTGTGGTGTTGTTCATGTGATGGAAAAATCAATGAATTCAAAACTTCACAGCAGGAGATGGTGGAATTATTTCCGAGATAAGAATTAATTAACCGCGCTCCATATTTTAATTGTGAGTGTGAGGCCAGAAAAAACCGGACAGCTTTCACTCCATAAAACACCCTGCATCCATAATCGATGATGCCGTTAACCAATTCGCAGCCTTCACCAACCTGCGACTTTGCATCAGCAGATGAATTGATCGTAAGATTTTTCAGTTTATTCGCGCCTTTTATATAAGCATCTGTACCGATATTGACATCCTTGAAAATCCGGCAGTTCTTGATCACGGTGCGGTCACCGATATATCCATAAAAGCCCCGTGCGGCATCAAATTTTTTTTGTGTGAATTGAAGTAATTGTTCCTGGAATGCAGTACGGTCGCGAAAACGGGTCCATAACCAGGCATCTCCTGGTAACATTCCATTGAACGGTACAATTTTCCGACCGCCATTTTCATTGCATACTTCCAGCCAGATGCGAATATTTTCCTGCTCTCCTTCCTTCACGATCCCATTTCCGAATTTTGCGTAGTCAGTAGTAGCCAGTTCATTCACATTCACAATGATCACTTCATTGCCAACGATGTAATGTGAAATGTAATTGACGTTATCTATAACTACGTTATCACCAAAATCACAACTGATGATGGTACTGTTATAAAATCCTACCGGGCGGCGAAGATTATTGAATTCAAGATAAAATGGTTCGAGCTTGCTGATCCGTACCAGACCATAGAATTTACAGTCCTGGACCAACTCGGGATTAAAAGCGTTTGATACCAGAATATTATTCCAGTTATCAGATGTGTTCCGGTTTCGTACGAGCACCTCCATCTCATAAGCAGTCAACTGGCGGTATTTTATGCCGGACGAAATTTGCCTGTCGCGCAGATGATATTCATTTTTGCCTTTCGGCAGGAAGTTTTGCGGAATGAAATTATACCCGAGCGTATCAACAGGACTTTTTTGGATTTTATTCATTAAGGATGGAAATAATGTGATTCTAAGTTACAGAGGAATTGTAGATTATAGATTTTGAAAACGGCTTTCAGCTGTCAGCTATCAGCTGTCCCACCAAACAAATTTCCAGGTGTATAAATTTATTAGGCGGCTGCATTCCTTTGCCTCTTTGCGTCCTTTGCGTTTTTGCGTGAAATTTTTCGGAAATACAGATCCTTCGCTTCGCTCAGGACAACGTCTACAATTGTCTATTACTCCACTGTTACGGACTTTGCCAGATTTCTGGGTTTATCTACATCATATCCTTTTGCGACCCCGATATAATACGCAAATAATTGAAGCGGTATAGTACTCACAAGCGGAGCTACCAGTTCGTCGGCAACAGGCACCCTGATTACATCATCGGCCATTGAGGGAATGGTGTTGTCATCTTCTGAAATGATTGCGATCACTTTCCCTTTTCTCGCGCGGATCTCCTGAATGTTGCTGACAATTTTTTCATGATAGGGATCCCTGGTAGCAACAAAGATGACCGGAAGCTGGTTGTCTACCAGTGCGATCGGACCATGTTTCATTTCCGCTGCCGGATATCCTTCTGCATGGATGTAAGAAATCTCTTTCAGTTTGAGTGCACCTTCGAGAGCAATGGGAAAGTTGTACCCTCTTCCCAGGTACAATGCATCCGATGCATCTTTGTATTTCTCTGCAATTCTCCGTATTTCCTCATGTTGGGTGAGTACCTGTTTTATTTTTTCCGGTATGTTATGCAATTCATTTAACAGGTGCATGAACCTGGTTTGGTCTATCGTTCCTTTTTCCCTTCCAATCTTTAACGCGATCATGATGAGTACTGCAAGTTGTCCGGTAAAAGCTTTCGTGCTGGCCACTCCGATTTCAGGACCGGCATGCGAATAGGCTCCTGCATCAGAAAGCCTGGCAATGGAAGATCCCACTACATTCACCACACCGAAAATAAATGCGCCCTGACTTTTGGCTTTTTCAATTGCAACCAGAGTATCAGCGGTTTCGCCGCTTTGTGAAACAGCAATGATCACATCACCCGGATATACCACGGGATTTCTGTATCGGAATTCAGAAGCATATTCCACTTCAACGGGGATCCGACACAATTCCTCGATCACATATTCTGCTACCAGACCCGCATGCCAGCTTGTACCACATGCAACAATAATGATCCGACGTGCATGAATAAGATGTTGCCGGTTAATTTCAATACCTGCCATTTTGATTGTGCCTGCTACGGCGTCTAATCTTCCACGCAGGCAATCAAAAACCGTTACGGGTTGCTCAAAAATTTCTTTCAGCATGAAATGATCATACCCGCCCTTTTCTATGGCCGCGAGTTCAAGATCAAGTTTCTGAACAAAGGGTGTAATATTTTCGTTTCCCAGATTTTTTAATACGAGTTCACCGGCTGTGATAATTGCCAATTCGTAATCGTTTACATACACCACTTCTTTTGTATATTCTATTATTGGTGAAGCATCGGAAGCGAGAAAATGTTCATGCTTACCTATGCCAATAACCAGCGGACTTCCTTTTCGCGCAGCAATGAGCGTATCGGGATGATCACTATCAAGAAGAATAATGACGTAAGCACCGACCACACGTTTCAAGGCTACCCGAACCGCTTCTTCAAGCGAACATTCATTATTGTATTGAATTTCTTCAATGAACTTGAGCAAAACCTCTGTATCTGTATCACTGGTGAATGTGATGCCTTTGTTTTGTAATTCCTGTTTAAGCTGTCCGTAATTTTCAATGATGCCATTATGGATCATGGCGAGTTTCGAATGTGCGGAGATATGCGGATGTGCGTTGCGGTCGCTAGGTTCACCATGTGTGGCCCATCGTGTATGTCCGATACCGATATTGCCATGGAGGTCTTTGCCAATCAACGTTGCTTCCAGATCAGCAACTTTTCCTTTCTTTTTAAAAACTTTTAAACCACTATTCAATAAAGCAATGCCGGCGCTGTCATAGCCGCGGTATTCTAATCTTTTAAGACCTTTTAATATTACAGGGTAAGCATCCCGCGGACCAACGTAAGCAACAATTCCACACATGCTTGTACTATTGTTTAGGGTGCAATATTAGCGAATAGCAGTGAGGTATGAGGGACAATGTACGGTGTACGGTGTACGATGTACGATGTACGGTGTACGATATTTGACAAAAGAATTTGTGATATGTCTTCTTGTACTAAGTATCCGATTTGAAAAATAAATTTTTTCCAAACTTCCCCAAACTTTCTAAACTGCCAATTTTCCTAACTAAAATCAATTCCCCTTTAACACCCGGTTAAACAATTTCAATATCCTTTTGTATTCATCTGTCCAACTGCTTGGTTCAGTAAATGCGTGGTCTTCTACAGGATATACTGCAAGTTCCCAATTTTCTTTTCCCAGTTCTATCAAACGTTGTGTTAAGCGGACAATATCCTGGAAATGCACATTCACATCCACCATGCCATGACACATAAGCAAATGTCCTTTCAGTCCGGCCGCATAATATATAGGAGAACTCATTTTATATGCGAGCGTATCGTTGAAAGGTTCGTTCAGAATATTAGATGTATATCCGTGGTTATAATGCGCCCAGTCTGTGACCGATCGCAAGGCTGCTCCGGCAGCAAATACATCGGGTTGTGTGAACATAGCCATCAAAGTAATAAACCCACCATAAGAGCCGCCATAAATACCAATATGTTTTGGATCGACATTGTATTTCTCTACGAGTAATTTTGCGCCATCGATATGATCGAGCAGATCTTTTCCTCCCATATGCCGGTATATACCCGTACGCCAGTCCCGCCCGTAACCTGCACTCCCACGGTAGTCGATATCCAGCACTGTATAACCGTTATCGGCAAGTAGATTATGAAACATGTATTCTCGGAAATAACTACTCCACCATTTGTGCGCGTTTTGCAGGTAGCCCGCTCCGTGAACAAATATTACGGCCGGCCTAGAGGGATGAGGGGTGGAAGGCTGATAGATGCGTGCATAAACTTGTGCGCCATCTCTCGCTGCGAATGTAATAACCTCGGGGTCCCTCCATGGATATTGCAAAAATTCTGCGCTTGCT
>DATLDA010000303.1:0-3219 GCA_035526135.1 Flavitalea sp. | reverse complement strand
AATACTGGGCAGGAGTTTCCAATCAGGAGGCCGCGTATCTTTTATCCGGAAGTCTATTTTTATTCACAGTAGGACGTTTCGTGGGCACAGCTTTAATGAAATGGATATCACCAGCGATGTTGTTGTCGTGGTTTGCGGTTGCTAATGTGCTCTTATGCGCTGTTGTTGTTCTTTTCCCCGGAATGATTGCTGTGTTCAGCTTAATGGCCGTTTTTTTCTTTATGTCAATTATGTTTCCGACAATATTTGCATTGGGAGTTAACAATCTGGGGGAACATACAAAACGTGCTTCGGCGTTTATTATCATGTCGATTGTGGGGGGAGCACTCATGCCACCGGTTATGGGGCTTGTTGCTAATAAATCAACCGCGTTATCTTTCGCCGTACCTCTGTTTTGTTTCGCAATCGTATTTTATTTTGCACGGTTTAAAGCAAAAGACCCTTCGCTTCGTGTAGAATGAATGGTTCACTTCATTATTGATTTTTAATTTTTAATTTTTTCGATTGTTCTCGTTAGAAAATAAATCCATAATAATTACTGGTGGAGGAAGTGGAATCGGCCGCGCCATCAGTATCCTTTTTGCGGAGCAGGGGGGGGTCGTTCATATCGTGGATGTGAACTTTGAAAATGCCCGGGAAACGGTTGGTTTTATCTCTGAGAAATCAGGAAAGGCTACAGCTTATTCCTGCGACATTAGCCGGCAGTCCGAAGTAATAAAATTATTTGAGAGTATCCGGAATGTTGATGTGTTGGTCAACAATGCCGGCATCGCACATATAGGAAAGGCCGATAATACAACCGAAGAAGATTTCGACCGGATCATGAATGTTAATGTTAAAGGGGTATATAATTGCATTCACGCAATCATTCCTTTATTCAGGAAAAATAAGAAAGGTGTTATCCTGAATATGGCTTCTATTGCGGGGTTCCTGGGGTTGTCGGAGAGATTTGCCTACAGCACTTCAAAAGGTGCTATTCTTGCAATGACCCTTTCGGTCGCGAAAGATTATCTGAGAGAGAATATTCGATGTAATTCCATTTCTCCTGCGCGCATCCATACACCATTTGTCGATGGCTTTATTGAAAAAAATTATGCAGGACGGGAAAATGAAATGTTTGAAAAATTATCGCAGGCACAACCGATCGGTAGGATGGGTACGCCGGATGAAGTGGCAGCACTCGCACTATTCCTGTGCAGTGATGAAGCAGGATTTATTACCGGCACTGATTATCCGATAGATGGTGGGTATGTGAAATTGAATGGATAGACACTTGAAAAGTTGCTTCTCAAGTACAGATTAAAAAATTAAAAATTAAAAATTGGTGATTAGCAATTAGTAAGGAAAGGGATACCAGATACCTGATACCCGGTATTCATCAACGAAAAAATTATGAAGCTCGTACGATTTGGTCAACCAGGCAACGAAAAACCTGGAATTTATAAAGAAGGAAAACGCTTTGATGTTTCTTCGGTTAGTATGGATTATGATGAACAATTTTTTGCTGAAGGAGGTCTTAAGAAACTGCTTTCTGTCATCAGCCAAAAAGATCTGCCGGAGGTGGCGGCTGATGTAAGATGGGCATCACCCGTGGCAAGGCCATCAAAAATCATTTGCATAGGGTTGAATTATGCTGACCACGCTACAGAAAGCCAAATGCAACTCCCCCCGGAACCGGTTATTTTTTTTAAGTCCACCACTTCACTTGCCGGTCCCTATGACAATCTTGTGATACCGAAAGGAAGCAAAAAAACAGATTGGGAAGTTGAACTTGCCCTCGTAATTGGAAAAAAGGCGACTTATATCGATGAGAAGGATGCCGCAGAACACATCGCCGGCTATTGCCTCCACAATGATTACAGTGAACGGGCTTTCCAGCTGGAAAGAGCGGGCCAATGGGTAAAAGGAAAAAGTTGCGACACATTTGCACCGATGGGTCCGTGGGTTACGACGCCCGACGAAATAGGGAACATCAACAATCTTCGGTTATGGCTTACCGTGAACGGCCAGAAAAAACAGGATGGTAATACCAGTACAATGGTATTCAAGGTACCCTTTCTTGTATCTTACGTGAGCCAGTTTATGACACTTTTGCCTGGCGATATTATATCCACTGGTACGCCCGCTGGTGTAGGATTGGCTCAAAAACCGGAACCGGTGTATATAAAACCAGGTGATGTGATAGAACTTGGCATTGATGGTCTGGGTTGCAGCAGACAGGAAGCAAAACAATATATTTCTGAAAAATAAATTGTTGAAATGGATTTAGCATTACAAGGAAAAGTCGTTGTTGTTACAGGCGGTGCTAAAGGGATCGGTTTTGCCATTGCTAAGGCGCTCGCTTCAGAAGGCGCCATTCCTTTTATCATTGGAAGAAATGAAACTGACAACCTCAATGCAGTTGAAGAGATCACTTCATCAGCAGGAAAAGCTTTACAATGTGTTGCAGAGTTAATGGATCCCCATCAATGTGAAAGGGCGATTACTACGATCAAAGAAGCTGCAGGCCGGATAGACGGGGTCGTCAATAATGCGGGTGTGAATGATGGGATCAACCTGAAAGATGGTTCATACGAAGCATTCATGGCATCGCTTCATAAGAACCTGATACATTACTACCTGATCGCACATTATGCTTTGCCAGAATTAATCCGCACAAAGGGAAGCATTGTCAATATTACCTCTAAAGTAGCAGATACAGGTCAGGGCGGAACTTCTGCCTATGCAGCCTCGAATGGAGGAAGAAATGCATTGACACGCGAATGGGCCGTAGAATTATTGCCTTTTGGGATCAGAGTGAATGCAGTTGTTGTAGCGGAATGCTGGACACCTTTATATGAAAACTGGATCAAAACACTTCCCGACCCTAAGCAAAAACTTGAACAGATTACTACACGCATACCACTCGGAAAACGGATGACAAAAGCAGAAGAGATCGCGGCGACAGCGATTTTCCTGTTATCTGATCGTTCCAGTCATACTACCGGGCAAATGATCTATGTTGATGGTGGCTATGTTCACCTTGACAGGGCAATTGAATAACAAGATGCGTATTCACCATTTGATATTACAAAGAAATGTCAATATTTTGAAGGAGGCCATATGTTCCAACGGGCCTAGAGTCACTGCGAATTGAAAAGTAAATGGACGAACTAATCAGGACAGATCTTTACAGGCATGCTGGAAACACCAACTTCAGAACTTTCTGGAGTTATTATT
>DATLDA010000301.1:0-7881 GCA_035526135.1 Flavitalea sp. | reverse complement strand
TACTGCGCTCGCAGCAGTAAAATTCAGGAACAGATCAGTGATGATATATCCCCGAAACCACTGCTTGTTCTATTTATAAAGCACCTGATCGTGTTCGCTGAAAAACAATTTGCGTTTAGATTTGGTAAGTATTTGCATTGTTACCTCGCTGCCATTTTCCGTGAATTCCTGCTGGTACACACCAAAGGCGGAATGTTCGCCTTTTGTTTCCAGGTTTTTATAGAAGATCTTCGCGTATTTCACTACTTCTTTTACCAGTTTGGTGATTTTTGCAGGAGGAATACTCCCTACAATACTAAAGGGATGGATGCCTGCGCGGTATAAAGATTCATTGCGGATCTTATTCCCTACGCCGGAAAAGATTTTCTGATCCATCAGAATGTCATCAATTGTTTTGGTAGATTTTTGTTTGATCAGAGATTTTACATAAGCGGGATCAAAATCATCATGCAGGATATCAATTCTCCAATCGTAAGTTTCTTCCGGTGATGCTTTTAATTTTTCTGCCTTTACGACGTAGCCATTGATCTCTCCTTCTGCGAATTCCAAATAAAAGGACCGGTTAATTTTTCTGCGCTCATTGATCAGGATCTCACCGAATAACATCAGGTGTACTCTCACCGTGCCATTTCCAAAAATGAACAGCAGGTGTTTGCCCCACGTGCGGATGTCAAGGAGTTTTTTTCCTTTGATCCAGGCGGTCGGCATCGGGCCATAACCCCCGGACTGCTTTACAATTTTTCCTTTGAAGGGAAGCAAGGTGTTGCGTAGGTGCAGGATAGCAGGACCTTCAGGCATATTGTGAATTTGATTGGAAGATAAAAGTACAGTAAGGTGGTTGATTTTATATTGTTGGATCATAGCTGTGGGGTATGGGGTATGGGCTGTGAGCTATGTGCTGTTGTCATCCTGAGCGTGCCCGAGCGAAGTGAGGGCGATAGCGAAGGATCTGTTTTCTGTTACTTGGAGCGATTAACTCTAGGAAACGCTGTGTCCTCCTTTCTCTGCGGTGAAAGTTTGGTATATTTCACACCCGCCCGGCTGCGCAGTCGGACGCGCAAGATGCTAAGGAAGCAAAGACGCAAAGGAAAACCACATAGGCACATAGATACATAGGAACACATAGGAAATCCTATCATCTGTTTAATCCATAAATCTTAGTTCAGTTTCAAGTATGAAACACGAGGTCTTCACTTTAATTGACATATTGGGTACTGCCGCATTCAGTATCTCCGGTGTATTTGCAGCTATGGAAAAGAAGCTCGATATTTTTGGGATTTTTATTGTGGCTTTTATAACTGCCATCGGGGGCGGCACGATCCGGGATGTAATCATCGGAGATTTTCCTGTATCCTGGATCCGAACGAACGACTATAGCCTGATCATTTTCATAAGTGCCGCGATTGCCATGCTATCCTATAAAATGATTCGTAACTACGATTCCATCTTACTGTTTTTTGATTCTGTTGGACTTGGATTTTTTACGATACTAGGTATACACAAAGGCATTGCATTCGGTTTCACGCCAGGATTATGTATAGGACTGGGAACCATTACTGCCTGTTTTGGAGGTTTGATAAGAGATATTGCATTAAACCAGATTCCGCATATTTTTCAAAAAGAAATTTATGCGACCGCCTGTATTCTAGGTGGCCTGCTTTATTTTCTCCTGTTACGATCAACCATGCAACATGATATCCGTGACGCCATTTGCATTTCCGTGATTGTTGTTGTTCGTTTGATCGCAGTCAGATACAATTGGAGACTTCCTGCTTTTGATGTTCAAGACGCGAAGCGCCCGTTGAATAAAAAATAATCAAATCTCGCGGCGGTCAGGCAATTACTCAAAAAGAAAAAGAACCCTGGCCATGCACAAACACTGGTCACGAATTAGGCAACACTAGTTTTACTAAGGAAATTTTGTTGTTATTCAGAGGCCTTATCATTAGCACTATGTTGAGCGAATCGTTTTGTTATTTCTGTACGAAAAGTTCCTTTCTATTACGAGAACGACTAGTATTCCTAAAGTATAAGCCACTATATCTATCCATTCGAATGAGCTGCCCAACACCACCCGAGCCCATGTCACATTTTCAAGTCCGAGCAGTTCTACCAGTTTGAAATATTGTAATACTTCGATTACATAGGCAAACAGCAACGTAAACACCGCTGCCGTCATGACCGATATATTCAAAAAACTCCTGATGAAACAATAGATAAGGATCACTACCAGAAAATCACCGACATAAGGCCGGATGTATTGATCGTGCAAAAACACAGCGATCATGATTTCGACAAGAAATAATGCAATCGTTATTACCAGATACGTACGATTAAGTTTGATCATGTTTTAGTAATAAGAAAAGAACCTGTTGTCGTTTAACTTTCCATCTGTTCGAATCGACCCTCAATGAAATATTCACTCATTGTGAGGAAAAACACGGAGTAAAAATAGGGTTGTTTATCGACCTCATGAATGGATGCCCATTTATGAAAGAGCGGTGAACATATTGACATCTGCATCAATGTTTCGATGTATAGATAATTAAAAGAAAGGTGGTCAATTGATCAGGAGAATGAATTGCGGAATTGGTAATACGGATAGGTAAATTCGTATCCAGGCAAATAGCCCTTCGTGCAGGATCAGTAGTTTATTCGATGTACAGAATTTAAGAATGGACTATTTCCTGTCAATGTCCACGATATCACCCTTATCAAACATCTCTTTCAATTCCTGTCTGGCCATAACATAGGTTTCTTTTGCATAAGCATTATCACCTTTCTCTTTTATGTCTCTCAAACCGGAACTTTTATTTGTTTGGAAATCATTGATGAAAAACAGCACTGTATCACCCTGAACATCATCCACTTTGAAAAGGGTATATTGATTGTCTTTGGTTCTGACTTCAAATACATCACCGCTTTGCGGGGCCAATATCAACAATGCATTTCTTTCATTCTTTTTATTCGAATCAATTACCATGCTGGTGATCAGAAGTACCAGCAGGGCGAGTCCACTGAACATCCACACAGGTGTCGCCGTTTTTAATTTTAAAATATCATAGGTCTCTTTTTGAAGGGATGCTGGCATTTCGTTTTGCTTCAACACCTGCTTGCAGTTGTTGCATTGAGATACTCCTGTTTTGCTAAAGGGAAAGAAAGGGATCCAGAATATGTGTGCATATTTCTGGAAGATGTAGATATCCATGTTCCGATTTCCGCAATGTGCACATTTTTCAATACTTGTTTCTTTTACCAATTGTTTTGAACGGCTGCCATAGATGATCATAAAGGAGTATTAGCGGTTCATAAACGGAATTTGGATGGTCATTATTGTAACATAGATGGTAACCCTAAGACGGCTCAATTCAGGCATGCTGGTAATGCTAACGATTTGTTTACGACATCGAAACAATTTGACTCAATTGACTCCTGCCGCAAAACTCTTATCAAGTTGTCGTATTTTCTAAGTAGCCGGCTCATTTAGTAGATACTCAGCCCACCATACTTTACTGGTTTTATTTTTGCACCTGTCAGGAATTTTGTAATTTGATTTCTTTGGTTGTTTGATTCAGCGCTGATTTATTCAATTCCCGGACTTCCTTATAGCAACGGCTTTCCTCGCATTTCTCATTCCTTTGTGAAAACTGCAGATCCTTTCCGCAAGGGAATACCACTCCCTATTACTACCAGTTCAACTTGTAACCCTCAACCAAAACATAAACAATGAGATTATCCCTCTCGATCCTGGCAGCGTTGACCATGCTGAACACCGCCGCACAGAACATTGGAATTGGAACACCTACTCCTTTATCGAAGCTGCACATTTTCACCGGAGCTTCCGGAAACTTCGGTCCTTTCTCACCCGTTGTTGTAGAAGGCAATAACAATACATATATAAATCTCTTGACACCAAATGCAGCCGAATCAGGGTTACTATTCGGAAATGCAGGGAATGCGGCAAGTGGCGGGATTGTTTACAATGGTTCCGGAACACCTTTGGGATTTCAATTCCGCACCAATGGGAACATCGCACGTATGGTTTTAAACAGTAATGGAGAAGTGCAGATCGGTGGCACGACTCCCGGTGCAACCTTAGATGTTGTGCGTGGCACCAGCGATGGCGGTACTGCTATATTCAGGGGCACGACGCATGTCAGTCATTTTAATCATTCGGTGAACGAACACACTTATATCAGGGCAGGAAAAAATAACAGCTTTGTTGTTTTGAATGATATTCCCGGTGGCCGGGTGGGCATCGGATATGCCAATCCGAATGCACCACTCGGATTTGCGCCTGCTTTAGGCAAAAAAATCACATTATATCCCGGTGGGTCTGGTGATATAGGATTCGCCGTACAGGGAAACGTGTTGCAGATCTATGCTGACCTTCCTAATGCGGATGTTGCTTTCGGGTATGATCAATCGAATGTATTTACGGAACGCTTCCGCATGAGAGGGAATGGAACTTTTCTGGTAAATGGCAATGCCGGCAGTCCCGGCCAGGTTTTACAATCCAGTGGTGAAGGAAATCCGCCTACCTGGTCGCAACCCACGAATCTCTTATATAGTAACACCATATTCCTGGATAACACTACGCAAATACCATTAACAACATCGGATTTTGTTCCTATTCCCGGGCTCAATCATACATTCACGGTAACCGGCAATGCGAAGGTGCTGATCACCTTCACCGTTATGACGGCAAGCGGTGCGTGTATAGGTTGCGGATCGTCTACAATGTATATTGATATCAATTTGGACGGAAATCTCAATAATAATCGGTTTATAGAGACTGTTGCGAACGGCGCCGTGCATTCGTTTGCAGGTACAACTTTGCTCACTGTGGGAGCAGGCACCCATACGATACAGTTTTTAGGATCCCGCAGTGGTTCGGATGGATATATGGGACATCCATCCCAGGCCAGTCATGCGGTATTGCAGATAATTCCGCAGTGAGTGAGGGCGGTGGGGTATGGGGTATGAGCGCAAAGCCGCAAAGGAAAACCACACGCTGTCCTGAGCGAAGCGAAGGATCTCACATAGATACATACCTGTCCCGTCCAGGCGGGAGGAACACATAGGAAATCCTATCATCCTATCATCCTTTCACTCCTCACAACCGATACCCGATACCCCATACCCCATACCCCATACCTCACACCTCACACCTCCCCGCGTCTTACCTTCAACGATAACAATTGCTGTGCGATGACCAAAAGAAGTAGTACAAATAACAAATGCAGTTTATCCGTGAATGAAGTAAAAAATTGCACGACATTTTCTGCCGTCAGTTCCAGCGTAATTGAATCAACGTTCCGCACCATAGTACGCGAGAAGAGGATCAGCAAGATGACAGTACACAAAACGGGAATGGAATAAAAGGCCACACTTTTCAGAATGAACTTTCTTTTGTCGTGCTTCCTGATTTTATTCATCAGCAGATTATTGAATGCACTATTCGCGATGAACTGTTTACTGTCCATCATCATCTCTTTTATAAGCGGATCATTCGCCTCATTCATGGTAATAGATTTATAGTTTCTGTTTTAAGTATTTCCGAAAGCACCAGGTACATTTTTTTACGGGCGCGGTGCAACTGCATTTTTACATTGTCTGGCGAAATAGCTGTGATCTCCGCAATCTCACCTACCGTGTGTTCGTCGAGATAATATAGTGTGAGAATCAGCGCGTCTTCCCATTTCAATCGCTGTAAACCCAGATGAACATATTTTACTCTTTCAGTCTGTGTGAAGTTCCTGTAAGTATCTTCCATGTTTGCCACGAGGTATTCAGGAAGTTCGACCGTATCGAGTTCGTAGGTAGGTACCAGTTTTTTACGGGCTTTGTTCAGTGCGATATTCACTACGATCCTGTAAAACCAGGTAGAAAATTTCGATTTTCCCCGGAACTGATTTAAAGAAGTATAGGCTTTCAGAAAAGCATCCTGTACAATTTCTTCTGCATCTTCTGGATTGCTTACTATCCTTACTGCAATAGAAAAAGCGAAATCCTTATAGGTGTTGATGAAATAAGAAAACCTGGAGGATTCCCCTGCGATGATTTGCTGAATGTAAAAAAGCTCCATGATTATGCTTTTTTACTCCGTGATTTTACGTTTGTACAAATGATATGCTAAATGATAAGCAACCAAACCTAATCCACCAAAAAACAATCCGAGTGCATCCATGCAGATTTTCTCATTCCAGCCGGTAGAAAATGAAATTGCATAGCCGAAGAATGCACCCATCCCTATACCTGATAGTAAGAGGCCCCAAAGTAGCGCATTACTACCGTCACCTTTTGGTATTTTCTTCTCGGCAAGCGATGGGTCCATATTTCTTTCGATCAGCGCCATCCTTTCTGAATTCAGGTTCGCCTGCGCGGTCATTCTTTCCCGGTATTGAGCCGGCAACACCACTTTCAATACATAAAAAGCGATCAAAAGTCCTGCAAAAATAATTGCGGCCACGACAATTAAAACGACTTGCTGTTCGGTCATCATAAATGGTTTTATAGATGTAAAATATTTATTGTACCCTATTAGACACCAAGCAGGTTTGTATGGTAACGAACCTTTAAAGTTTATTTTGCGGGTGGCTATTGTACCGCCATGAACATGCCTGAGCAGTCTCCCGGGTCATCCTGAGCGTGTCTGAGCAAATCACTTCTTCCCTTTGTCATCCTGAGCGTGCCCGAGTAAATTCCGTTTTCCCTTGTTGTCATCCTGAGCGTGCCCGAGCAAATTCCGTTTTTCCCTTGTTGTCATCGTGAGCGTGCGTGAGCAAATCACTTCTTCCCTTCTTGTCATCCTGAGCGTGCCCGAGCAAAGCGAGGGCGATAGCGAAGGATCCTTTTTTCTGTAACTCTGTATTCTCCTGTTCTCTGCAGTGAAAGTTTGTTATATTTCACGCAAAGATGCTAAGGAAGCAAAGACGCAAAGGAAAACCACAAAGGCGCAAAGGAAAACCACATAGGCACATAGATACATAGGAACACATAGGAAATCCTAATCATCTATTCAATCCTAAAAATCCTGATTCAGACATTATCCTTTCATCCTTCCAATCCTATAAATCTTAGTTCAGACAAAAACAGATAATACTGAACCACTCCTCATTTATTGATTTTAAAACGTCAGGTTTTTTTTAACTTAATAGTCTAAACTTAACTGTATGGGCTACCAACTTCTCACTGGAAGGCCTGAAGCTTCCGACCATTTGGTTTTTACTACCATGTTCAACTGCAAAGATGTTTTTTACAAAGCCGCCCTGGCCGAGACAGTTACATGGGAAGGACAAGTAACAGGAACGTATGATGTGCTACTCCAATCAGGTAAAGGAACTCAACGCCTGACGCTGATCAAATTTGGCGAACAGTGGCGAGCCGGAAACGAAGTGGAACAAATCGGAATGGTGCAGCAGGAAGTGGTGGATATGCTGGGAAAGGTGATTGGCGAGGTACGTCAATAGTCCATCAAAACTGGTCGCTTCCGATTTTTATTGAGTGCGACATCTCCCCTCAGCTAAACTCTGTTTCCTCCTTTCTCTGCGGTGAAAGTTTGATACATTTCTCGCGCGCCCGGCTGCGCAGTCGGACGGGCAAAGTTGGAAAGGAAAACAGCTTTTCATCGCTGCACAAATAAAGCGAGCGATACTTACGCTCCCACCCTGTCATCCTGAGCGTGCCTGAGCGCAGCGAGGGCGATAGCGAAGGATCTATTTTCAGAGTGGACTTCCCTTATTATTAATTATTAATTACCTAATTATTAATTACCTAAATGATCCCGCTCAGGATGACCGGAAAGAGTCTAAACGTGTCATAACGAAGAAATAATAATTTCCTTCTCATGATAATGAACAACAGCATAAATGGTACTCG
>DATLDA010000278.1:0-13143 GCA_035526135.1 Flavitalea sp. | reverse complement strand
TTATTTAAAGCTCCCTGCTCTTGCTAAGTGGTGTCGCCCGATTCATTTTTAAAAAATTAAAAATTTTTTATGGAAGCGACAACACAATTGATTCACAACATTCCCATCGATCCTCTGACCGGTGCCATTTCAGTTCCTATTTATCAGACCTCAACCTATGTGCAGGAGGCACCGGGCATCAATAAAGGATATGATTATGCACGTTCGAGTAACCCTACCCGTTATGCACTTGAACAATTGATTGCACAACTTGAAAAAGGAAGTACGGGTATTGCTTTTGCGAGTGGACTGGCGGCAATAGATGCCATCGTTAAATTGCTGCGTGCCGGAGATGAGATCATTGCCGTGGATGATATTTATGGCGGTGCATTCCGGCTCTTTACACAGGTATATGAAAAGTTTGGAATCACTGTAAAATATGTAGATAGTACGAACGCCATCAACGTATTCAACGCAATTGGTCCCTCCACCCGGCTGATTTGGATCGAAACACCCACAAACCCAACCCTCCGGATCTCCGACATCAGGGCCATCGCACAAATTGCGAAAGCAAGCGGGTGCCTCTTATGTGTGGACAACACTTTTGCATCTCCTGCTTTGCAACAACCGCTTACATTTGGTGCCGATGTCGTACTTCACAGTGCAACAAAATATCTTGGTGGACACAGTGACCTGATTGCAGGGTTGGTTGTCACAAAAGATACCCTTCTGGGAGAGCGGGTGAAATTTATTCAAAATGCGACAGGTGCCATTCTGGCTCCGTTTGACAGCTGGCTCGTGATCAGGGGAATTGAAACTTTGCATTTGCGTGTCCGGCAACATTGTTTGAATGCTCAGGCTGTTGCTGAATTTCTGCAACAACAGACAGCAGTAGGAACTGTTCACTATCCCGGGCTCGATTCCCATTATAACCACCACATTGCAAAAGCACAATCAAGTGGTTTTGGCGGGATCGTTTCTTTTTCACTTCGTAATGATTCCGAAGAAGCAGCAAAAGCTTTTGTCAGCAATACCAGATTGTTCAAGCTCGCTGAAAGCCTTGGGGGTGTAAAAAGTTTGGTTTGCCATCCGGCAACCATGACCCATAAATCGATACCGGCCGAAAAAAGAAGAGCAGCCGGCGTCTCGGATAGTTTGATCAGACTGAGTGTGGGACTGGAAGACGCTAAAGATCTTATCGAAGACCTGTCTGCAGCGTTTCGGAAACTCCATCTTTTGAGTAAGAAGGAATCTGGATCCGCAGTTCAGGCAGGTTTTAATTTATAAAATGAATGTTAAAACCAAACATTTGGCGGAGCATTTTTGTAATTGTCGGAAAGTCCTTTAAATTCGTATGATACATATGGTAATGCAAACCAAAATATCTCAATATCGAATTATTACCGCCGGCATAGGCATGGTTTGTTGTTGTTGTTGCCGTAACGTTTAGCATTACGATTCTACGAAAGCACTTCCGAAATTTACTCCCCCATTATTCTTAAATTTTTAAATTATTCTCCATTTATAAAACCCGCTATTATGAGCACCCCACAACGTTTCGAAACGCTACAACTTCACGCAGGACAACAAATCGATCCACATTCACATGCGAGGGCAGTTCCGATCTATCAAACCACTTCGTATGGGTTTGATAATTCCGAGCATGCTGCTAATCTTTTTGGCCTTAGACAATTTGGAAACATCTATACAAGGATCATGAATCCAACCACGGATGTTTTTGAACAAAGAGTTGCCGCCCTCGAAGGCGGAGTTGCCGGACTTGCCACGGGATCCGGACAGGCTGCACAGTTTCTGGCACTCAATAATATTTTGCAGGCAGGGGACAATTTTGTATCAACGTCGTTTCTTTACGGAGGGACGTACAATCAGTTCAAAGTCGCTTTCAAACGTCTCGGCGTTGAGGCACGTTTCGCAAACGGAGATGATGTTGAAAGTTTCGTACCGCACATTGATAAGAATACCAAAGCGATCTATCTTGAAACAATCGGAAATCCAAGATTGAACATTCCGGATTTCAAAAAATTTGCAGAACTCGCGAGGGAATATGATCTGCCCCTGATCGTGGACAATACTTTTGGAGCAGCCGGTTTTCTTTTCAGGCCAATAGAATATGGAGCAAATGTAGTAGTTCAGTCTGCAACAAAATGGATCGGCGGACATGGTACCACCATTGGTGGAGTGATCGTCGATGCAGGTAATTATAATTGGGGCAATGGAAAGTTCCCGCAATTCACAGAACCATCAGAAGGATATCATGGATTAAAATTCTGGGAAGTTTTTGGTGAAGGAAATCCGCTGGGTCTTCCCAATATAGCTTTCGCTATCCGCGCGCGCGTGGAAGGCTTGCGCGATTTCGGAGCCTGCCAGGCACCTTTCAATTCTTTTCTCCTGATACAAGGTCTCGAAACACTGTCATTACGTGTTGAAAGGCATAACCAAAATGCCTTGACCCTGGCTCAGTGGCTCGAAGAGCATCCACAAGTGACTGATGTAACTTATCCCGGACTCGAAAGCAATCCTTATCATAAGCTGGCAAAAGAATATCTAAAAAATGGTTTTGGAAGTATCGTGAATTTCAATGTGAAAGGAGACAAAGCACAGGCAAGCAAATTTATCGATTCATTGAAGCTCGCCAGTCATCTCGCCAATGTAGGAGACGCAAAAACGCTTGTGATCCATCCCGCATCGACTACACATGAACAGCTCAGTGAAGCAGAACAGCGCGCCGCCGGTGTTGAACCCAACCAGGTACGTGTAAGTGTGGGTATCGAACATATAGAAGATATCAAGGCAGATTTTGAACAGGCATTTGAAAAAGTATATGCGAAGGAGTTGGTAGGATAAGATCAGGTATCAGCAATCAGGTATCCGGTATCCCATACAAACAATAGATAGCAGGTTGGGACACCTGATACCTGGTTCCTGATACCCTAAAATTCAAGGTAGTTGCATATGAACATATTCCACCTGAACCAACCATTCGATCTCGAAAGCGGGCATACATTATCGCATTTGCACCTTGCGTATACTGCTTTAGGAGAATTGAATGAAAAAAAGGACAATGTGGTGTGGATCTTTCATGCACTGACCGCCAATAGTGATCCATCAGAATGGTGGCCGGGGCTGGTAGGAGAAGGGAAATTATTTGATCCGCAAAAGCATTATATCGTTTGTGTGAACATGCCGGGAAGTTGCTACGGCAGTACGGGACCCCTCGATATAAACCCACAAACAGGTGCGCCCTATTTTCATGATTTTCCTTTTTTTACTACGCGTGATATGGTTCGTGCTTACCGATCCTTAAAGGATTATCTAAGAATAGACAAAATCAAGATAGGCATCGGAGGATCAATGGGAGGCCAGCAGTTACTTGAATGGGCGATCGAAGAACCGGAAATTTTTGAATTCATATTTCCTGTCGCCACCAATGCGCAGCATTCACCCTGGGGTATTGCATTCAATGCTTCGCAACGTTTCGCAATTGAGGCAGATTCAACGTGGAAAGAAAAACATGAACGCGCGGGAATAGAAGGAATGAAAGTAGCACGAAGCATTGCTCTTATTTCTTACAGGCATTATGATACGTATCATCAGAGCCAGTCGGAAGAAGAAAATGTATTGCTTACCGGATTTAAAAGTGAATCATACCAACGGTACCAGGGAGAAAAACTTGCCCGCCGGTTCAATGCCTTCAGCTATCATTCACTTAGTAAAGGAATGGATGCGCACAACGTTGGCAGAGGACGAGGCAGTGTGGAAGATGCACTGAAAAAAATAAAAGCACGTACACTGACCCTGGGAATCAAAACTGACATCCTTTTTCCACTGAATGAACAGGAACTTCTGTCAGAACTTATTCCGGGAGCAAAGCTCAAAATCATACATTCAGATTATGGTCATGACGGATTTCTACTGGAATCTCAACAAATTTCCTCTGCAATAACTGATTTCATAAAACAAACTTTAAATAGTGTTCAACCAACAGTAATCATTTCACGCTATGGAAACGCATAAGAAATTAACGATCGGTCTATTTGGATTTGGTGTGGTTGGAGAAGGCCTTTACCGCGTGCTGCAACAAACACCTTCTCTTACCGCACAGATAAAAAGAATCTGTATTCGCCAACCTGATAAGAAAAGAAACGCTCCCGCTGAATTATTTACAACAAACCATGAACTGTTGTTACAGGATCCTGAAATTAATGTAATTGTAGAAGTGATTGACAATTCTGAAGCTGCCTTTCAAATCGTATCAACAGCACTTCGTAATGGAAAAGCGGTTGTCAGTGCAAGCAAAAAAATGATCGCAGAGCACCTTCATGAAATATTACAATTGCAACAGGAAACCGGAGAGCCTTTCCTTTGTGAAGCGGCAGCGTGTGCGTCAATTCCGGTGATCAGGAATCTGGAAGAATATTATGACAATGATCTTTTGCATTCCATCCAGGCAATCGTTAACGGATCGACGAATTTTATTCTCACAAAAATGTTTGATGAAAAACTCGACTTTAAACAAGCGCTGATTCTTGCACAACAACTCGGATTTGCCGAGAGCAACCCGATTCTTGATGTAGAAGGATATGATGCAGTAAATAAATGGACTTTGTTACTCACACATGCATATGGAATTGTTGAAAGCCCTTCCAACATCGTTTTTAATGGGATCCAGAACATCCAAATTTCTGATGCAGCGGTTGCACGGGAAAAGAATTACCATATCAAACTGGTAGCTCAGGCCAAAAAACTGCAGAATGGAAAAGTCGCCGCATTCGTTCTTCCGCAATTTGTAAAACAGGACGATCATCTGGCATTCGTAAAAAATGAATACAATGGTGTTGTCATTGAAAGTGGTTTCGCTGATAAACAATTTTTTTATGGAAAAGGCGCGGGTAGTTTTCCGACTGCGTCAGCGGTATTGAGCGATATCTCGGCACTGCGGTACCAGTATAAATATGAATACAAGAAATTATATCATCATAAACCGCATGAACTCAGCAATGATTTTTTCATCAGAGCTTACGTGAGTTTCGATGACTGGTCATTTATACCCAGAACGCAATTTGAATGGATAGAAGAATGGCATGCGGATGCGGAACGTAAATATCTGGTAGGAGTATTACCTTTCGCTGAACTAAAATCTTCAACCTGGTGGAAAGAGAATAATACTTCCCTTATCCTGACACCTGAACCAATCATTGAGGATGTTGAAATCAGAAAACTAAAAAAGAAAAGCCTCGAACTTGCAGGTGTTGTATAATGGCTTTAGTGTACTGATAAAAATTTGGGCCATTCTTCCGGATGGCTCAATTTTTTTCCATCGAAAGCAAAAAATCACGTAAATCAGAATAATTTCCAGACAAGGAAGTAAAGTTCTTCTTTCTGTCTTTCAGAATGCGGATGGCATCCGGTAACATTTCTTCACTACCTCGCATACCACCCGTCACTTCAGGAAATTTTACAGGATGGGCTGTTTCAAGAAAAATACCTTTTTGTTTTGCACCCTTTCTGTGTTTTTGTAAGGCTGCAAACGCGACGGCTCCATGGGGATCAAGGTGGTATCCACTCCCTGCAACTTCTTCCTGTATCAGTTTGATCGTTTGTGCATCAGTGATAGTATAGCTGCTTAGTGTTTCTTTCAGCTCTCTACTCCCACCAGGGAACATTTCCATGATCCGCGAAAAATTGCTTGGTGCACCGACATCCATTGCATTGGAAACTGTGACAACCGTGGAGGCCGGGTAATACTGGCCGGTTGTGAGATAATCATACATGGCTTTGTTAGCATTACAGGCAGCTATGAAGGGAACATCCAGGCGTGCAGATCGCATTGCAAGCAGTCCCGCACCAATATTTCCAAGATTACCGCATGGCACGGAAACGACCGGCAGCTCGGGAAATTCCCATTGCCGCAAGGCATCAAGGTAATAGACTTGTTGCGGAAGCCATCTTGCAATGTTGATCGAGTTGGCAGAAGTAAGCGATAACTTTTCATCAAGTAGCGGATCTGCAAAAGCTTCTTTCACCATTCGCTGACAATCGTCAAAATTTCCTGAAATCCGCAAGGCTTTCACATTATCACCGCATGAAATTAATTGCCACTCCTGAACTTCACTGACTTTGCCAGCCGGATACAAAATAACAACCTCCACCCCATTTATATTTGAGAATGCATTTGCCACAGCGCCTCCTGTATCGCCTGAAGTAGCGACAAGGATAACCGTTTTTTGATTTTCATGCTGCATAAAATAGCTAAAGCACTGGCTCAGGAATCGTGCGCCCACATCTTTGAATGCCAATGTCGGTCCATGAAACAATTCCAATGAAAAAGTATCTTCATTTACACGCACGAGCGGGAAATCAAAATCAAATGCAGCATCAATCATATTTTTTAGAACATCTGGAGGAATGCTCCCTACTGTATAGGACGTCAGCAAATTCCAGGCTATTTCTTCTTTTGAAATATTTTTTATTTCCCTGATCATTTTTCTTTCCAGGAAAGGAATTTCTTCGGGAAAGTACAATCCTTTATCAGAAGGCTGACCGGTGAGGGCCGCTGTTCGAAAGTCTGCTTTGGGTGATTGCCTATTGGTGCTGTAGTATTTCATTTTTTCTAAAATGAAAAATTTAAAATTAAAAATTAAAAAAAGAAGTTCCCATTATATTACGTTTCGAATTTTCATTTAGCATTTTTAATTTTTAATTATCTCAATGCCCTTACTGTTCACTCCCGTAACGTACGTTTTACATTCGAGTCCGATTTTTTCATATACATCGTTCATAGCTTTTCCAATTACCGTAGCAGTTTCTTCGTTTTCGGCTAACATAAAAATAGACGGGCCCGATCCTGCAATTCCTCCACCGAGAGAACCCTTTTGCATGGATAGTGTTTTCACTTCATGAAAAGCAGGTATCAATATGCTTCTGACAGGTTCTATGATCACATCCTCCAACGATCGCCCAATCAAAGGAACATTCTTTGAAAGTAAACCCGTTATCAGACCGGCTATATTCCCCCATTGCTTTATTGCATCTTTCAACAATACCTGCTTTCGAAGTATCTGCCTGGCATCTGATGTTTTCACTTCCACCTGCGGGTGCACTACTGCAACAAACAATTCGGGGAAATCCAGCGAGATAATATCCAGTGGATGTATGGATCTGATAAGCGAAATTCCACCAAAAATGCAGGGAGCTATATTGTCAGCATGCTTTACTCCGGATGCGAGCTTTTCGCCTGCCATCGCAAAACGTACAAGATCGTTCGCAGTAAACCGGTTATTCAATAAAGCATTTGCACCAACGACAGCCCCGGCTGCAGAAGCTGCACTTGATCCCAATCCACTTCCAGGCTTGATCTGTTTATTGATACAAATCCTGAAACCGGTTGGTTCCCCGACTTCTTCCATCATTGCGAGAAGAGCAACGCCCGCGACGTTTTGCGAAGGTTCGGTTGACAAGCCGTGACTATCCTGGTGTTCGATCACAATTCCCTGTTCCATGGTTTGTGAGATCGTCATTTCATCGAAAGGTTCTTTCAACGACATTCCGATAATGTCAAAACCGCAAACAAGATTTGCAATCGACGCCGGAGACCTAAGCTTTACCTGCTTCATCATGAAGTAAAATGTATATTATATCAATAATTAACGTGCAGCCCGGAGTATATCTGCAAACACACCGGAAGCAGTGACTTCCGCCCCGGCGCCTGCACCTTTCACAACCAAAGGCTGTTCGCTGTATCGATTTGTATAAAATAAAACAACATTGTCCTTCCCATACAGATGATACAAATCATGACCGGGAACAATTTGTCGTAACCCTACAGAGGCTTTTCCATCCGCACACGTCGCGACAAATTTCAATTTGCTTGCATTTGCATTGGCATCATCCAACAATTTCCTGAAATAACTTTCATGCTTTTCCATTTCATTATAAAAATGGTCGAGGCTGCCGGTCATACAACTTTCCGGCATAAAAGAAATATTTACCACTTCCTCCATCTCGAGCGGAAACCCACTCTCTCGTGCAAGGATCAGGATCTTTCGCATGACATCAGTTCCACTTAGATCAAGTCTTGGATCCGGTTCGGTATATCCTTCCTCCTGCGCCTGTCTTACAACCGCAGCAAAGGTTCGCTCCCCATTATAATGATTGAATACAAAATTCAGTGTGCCACTCAATACAGCTTCCATTTTCCGCACGGTGTCACCGCTTCGGACGAGATCATTTAATGTTCCGATTAGTGGAAGGCCTGCCCCTACATTTGTTTCAAACAGGAATTGCGTATTGAATTCACGTGCTGTATCTTTCAGCCGGCGGTAGGTCGGGTAAGAGGCTGATGCGGCTACCTTGTTACATGCCACAACGGCAATGCTTTTTTCCAAAAGACCCTGATAGGCCCCGGCAATTTTGTCATTGGCAGTAACGTCGGCGAAAACTGTGTTACGTAAATTCAGAGAGCGGATTTTATCAAAGAATAATTCGCTGTTCATCGGATCGCCTTTCTGCAAATGATCTCTCCATTTACCGGGTGGTAAGCCTTCCTTACTGAAAAACATCATTTTTGAATTTGCTATTCCCTTTACCTGTATCTGTACGTGCAGGTGCTCGCGTAAATATTGCTCTTGTTGCTGCAACTGGGCCAATAACCGCCCTCCCACATTTCCCGTTCCTGCAATAAACAGATTGATCTGCTTGTAAGTAGTTTCAAAAAATTCTTCGTGCAGTACATTCAAGGCTTTTTCAACATCGGCAGTCGCAATCACTGCAGAAATATTTCTTTCTGAAGATCCTTGTGCAATTGCTCTTACATTGACACCATTTCTACCAAGCGCAGAAAACATTTTCCCGCTGATACCGGGGTGACTTTTCATTTGATCTCCAACTAAGGCAACAATGGAAAGACCAGTTTCCAGTTCAAGCGGATTCACCCGTCCTGCAATGATTTCACCTGAAAATTCAGCATCCGTTTTTTGACGGGCGAGTGCTGCATTCTTTTCATCTATACCAACACAAATAGAATGTTCCGAAGAACCCTGGGTGATGAGTATTACATTGATGCTATTGTCAGACAATACGCCGAATAAACGTTTGGAAAAACCAGGTATCCCTACCATTCCACTTCCTTCCAGACTGATGAGGGCAATTCCCGGAATACTGGATAAACCACGAACACCTGATTCACGCTTCTCTGTTTTACCATTGATGGTAGTACCGGGATCGGCGGGTTGAAATGTATTCCTGATCGTTACTGCAATATTTTTTGACATCAATGGCTGCACGGTCGGTGGATATAAAACCTTAGCACCGAAATGCGAAAGTTCCATAGCCTCCAGGTAAGAAAGTGATGGAATGACACGGGCATGCGGCACCAATCGTGGATCTGCAGTCATCATACCGGAAACGTCAGTCCATATCTGTACCTCCTGTACTCCCATGGCAGCGCCGATCAATGCCGCAGTATAATCAGAACCTCCCCGACCAAGGGTGGTAGTCACACCTTCTGCATTTGCTGCTATGAATCCCGGAAAAACGAGTATTCGGTTTTTGACTGCGTTTACAGACTGAATAATTTTATTGAATGTAGGATCAAATTGCACATTTGCATTTCCAAAAGCCGAATCAGTGACAATACACGAACGTGCGTCCACCCACGATACATCCATATTCCGCTGCTGGCATGCTTCAGTGACAATCAACGAAGACATCAATTCGCCATAGGATATTATCCTGTCTTTTGCCCTTGGTGAAACTTCGCCGAGAAGAAATACGCCCGTGCAAATTTCATCTAACTCATTGTTCATCTTTTTAATTGCACTGAGGAGGCCGCTCTGTTTATCAAGAGGCAAAAGCTGTTGTACCAGTGCCAGGTGTTGATTTTCGACAGTTGTCAGCAAATTTTTAAACTGCTCGTCTCCCTTTGCCGCGAGTTCGGCGCAGCGTACAAGCGTATCCGTTACACCACCCAACGCAGAAAGAACCAAAAGTATCCGGTCGTTTTGAGCAGCGTTATGTACAATCCTGATGACTTCGATGATATTCCCGGCCGTGGCCACAGAACTTCCTCCAAATTTGAGAACGAGCATACGATATTATTAAATGATAGAAAATCCACTGTCCGGTTCCGGATCAGCAGCAGAAAAGCCCAGGTGGATGATATGATATAGTACAACCCTTAGCGGGTTGGCGTTGTAGTAATAATTGTTACCGGCGCAAGGCGCGATGTCAAAAGAGGAGAAGTTATAGTATGCGAAAAGCGATTCACGGTAAAGTGAAGATAGGGATTGAAGGCTGAATAGGAAAATTAAAATATCATTACCTTTTTATAAATAACGGCCCCCGACACTGATTCTTCAAGATATTTTGCATTGCAGCTTCCGGATGTTTGTTTTCTATTCCCGATATCATTAAAATGAATTATTTTCAGCGGCACTTTTGATTGCTGCCGGCCATTCAACCAATTCATATAATATGGATCACCATTCTTCGAGGGGATTGCAGCAATTTAAAAATTTCGTGGGGATAAAATTCCAGCTGTATAACAGTCTTTTTACATCATTACCCTTCCACCGGATTGAAAAAACGGGAATTCTCCTTTCGCTTTTACAGAATATTTGCGAAGAAGGATATCGAAAGAACATGAGCCCTGAACAAATCATTGTTGAATTTTTTCAGAAACACACCTCCATCAGCAAGGAAGAAGAACAGCACGATCTTCTTTTCCGATTTATCCAGTATGTAGAACGGCAGGTTGTATTATTTGATGCCCTTGAAGATGCGGGTTTCCGTGATGTGAATGATATGGCAGGAATAGGAACTATGAAACATCTGGAATCAGCGGTGATTGAGCAGGATAAACAAAAGGAATTGACTGAAAAATTGAAAGATTTTGCTATTCGTCTCGTTCTAACCGCGCATCCTACTCAATTTTATCCAGGTCCGGTACTGGGCATCATCCATGATCTCGCAAAAGCGTTAGCTGAAAATAATACGATCCAGATCAATACCTATCTCCAGCAACTGGGTAAGACACCCTTTTTTAAAAAACAAAAGCCGACACCGTATGATGAGGCGATCAGTCTTATCTGGTATCTGGAAAACATTTTTTATAATGCTGCCGGAAGAATCCTTTCTTTTATAAGATCGCAGTTTCCGGAAGCTTTCTCACCCACGAACCCAGTAATTCAGTTGGGATTCTGGCCAGGCGGCGATCGTGATGGAAATCCCAATGTTACCTGTGAGATCACCTTGAAGGTAGCCGATGCATTGCGCGGATCTATAATAAAATCTTACTACCTCGAAGTAAGGAGACTAAAAAGAAGGCTCACTTTCAAAGGAGTGGACGTCCTCCTTGCGGAACTAGAAAAACAATTGTATGCGAACATTTTCATTCCGGGACAACGTACAGAATTAAAAAGAACTGATATACTGGAACCGCTCAACCAGATCAGGGAAATTCTGGTATATCAGCATAACGGTTTGTTCCTTCATCTTGTCGATAATTTGATTAATAAGGTTTTAGTTTTCGGTCTCCACTTTGCATCGCTGGATATTCGTCAGGAAAGCAGCATTCACACAAAAGTGATCGCTTCTCTCGCTGAGCAGGCTCGATTAAATCGTAAAGATTTTGAGGGATTGGACACCACAGAAAAAATCCATGCCATCGTATCAACAAATAAAAACGGATTATCATTCAACGAACCGCTGCATGCAGATACGATAGAAACCATGCGCAGCGTAAAAGATATTCAACGGTACAATGGAGTTGAAGGATGTCATCGTTACATCATCAGCCAGTGTCAGCGTTCGGAAAATGTAATGGAAGTATACACATTATTTTTGTATGCGGGGTGGAATCCGGATGATATGCCGATTGATATCGTTCCACTTTTTGAAACCGTCGAAGACCTGCGAATGTCTGCCTCTACTATGACCGCTCTTTATTCCAATGAAGTTTACCGTCTTCATCTGGCTAAAAGAAAAATGAAACAGACGATAATGCTTGGTTTTTCTGATGGTACAAAAGATGGCGGATACCTGATGGCGAACTGGAGTATCTATAAATGCAAGGAGGAACTTACAAAAATCTCAAGAGATCACCAGATTGATGTGGTTTTCTTTGATGGTCGTGGCGGCCCTCCCGCACGTGGCGGTGGAAAAACACACAGGTTTTATGCTTCGATGGGAAAGAATATTTCAAATGAAGAGATCCAGCTTACCATTCAGGGTCAAACAGTCAGTTCTAATTTTGGAACGGTAGACTCTGCGCAATATAATATTGAACAACTGATTAATGCCGGTATTTCAAACAGTATCTTTTCCTCGAGGGAAAAAACGTTGGACGAAAAACAACATCAATTGATACACGATCTTGCCGAGAAAGGATTTGAGGCCTACAATGAATTAAAAAATCATCCTGACTTTCTTGAATATCTCACACAAGTTAGTCCACTTCGATTTTACAGTGATACGAACATTGGAAGCAGGCCGGCAAAGAGGGGAAGTTCATCCAAGCTTGAATTACGTGATCTCCGAGCCATCCCATTTGTGGGTGCCTGGAGCCAGATGAAACAAAACGTTACCGGATATTATGGCGTGGGCACTGCATTCGAATGGCTCGATAAACAGGGAAGGTTCAGGGAATTGAAAGATCTGTATAATCAATCCTTGTTCTTCAAAACGCTTATTGACAATTGTGAAATGGCAATGAAGAAAAGTTTTTTTCCGCTTACTGCATTTTTAGCCGGCCATGCAAAATTTGGCGAATTGTGGAAAAAAATATATCAGGAATATGATTTAACCCTTCGCTATATTTTTCAGCTGTCCGGTAAAAATGAGTTGATGGCAAATTATCCGGTTGAACAACTGTCTGTACAAATGCGTGAAAGGATCGTACTTCCGCTTACCACAATTCAGCAATTTGCATTATCACGTATACGGGCAGCCGAAGAAAGTTCCACTCCCTTAAAACATAAGGAGACTTATGAAAAGCTGGTGATAAGAAGTTCATTTGGCATTATCAATGCCGGCCGAAATTCAGTATAAAAAAAGGGCACCCGGTACAGGTGCCCTTCGGAAAAACCCACAAACAAAACTAGAACTTGTATACTGCTGCAAGGAGGAGGCTTGATGCAGTTTTTACCT